>USES01000007.1 GCA_900553785.1 uncultured Clostridium sp. | reverse complement strand
ATTTTCTGCTGTGCTAGTCAATATTAATGTATATTTTCCATCATCACTAATTGTTGCTGCATTTACTCTGTTTGAAAAACTAAACAGACATATACTAGCCAAAATGAATGCTAGAAACATTAAACTTTTTTTTATTTTCATTTTAATTCCTCCTTAATAATTTTACTTTTTCATTTGCTCAAGCCATTATATTATTATTCTTCAAAGCTTTCGGGTGGAGCATTTAAGCCACCATAGATTTCATACATATATTCTTGTGGTCTATTTGTCATGACATCATTTATTGGTATTAAAGTATAATCTTTTAAGACAACATACTCATATGTAAACGTTAATACATCATCATAATAATCACTCAACAATTTAATTCTCATAGTAGTAGTATATGTTCCCTTTAGATTTTCTCCATAATAATCTAATATTTCATAGAAGCCTTTGTCTGTTCTAAGTAATTTTTCATTATATATTTTTAATATTTTTTCTCCCTCATAGTTTCCAGATACTTTTTCAATTTTATTATTATACTTTGCTCCATATGTATAAATTATATTATCTTTTGCATACCAATATACAGAAAGTTCGTCATAATCTATAGTTTCTCCTTGATGTAACTTTGTGTACGGCCCACCAAGATAATCACTTAAAACATAATTTGCATTTTCGTAGCTTGAATAATCATTTCCTCTATTGTCTACGTTTTCATCATGTATTACATATCTTACGTCTTTGTCGTCTATAAACTCAATATCATGTCCGCCAAGATTAGGCAAAATTTTTGTAACTTTTATATTACTTGGTATATCATATACTTTTTTATAACTCAAAACTCCTTGCTTAAGTTTTGCAGGATCAAAGATATATGCTGAATTATTAACTATAAACGCATACTTTGAAAACAAAGTATCTTCGGATAAAATTTCTCCACCAACAAACTTTTTGTATCCAGCCTCTTCTTGTGTTTTCCCCTTCTTCTTTAGAACAGTTTCAAGAAGTGAGCCCTCTGTTTTACCTGATGCACCATTTTGGGTATTAGTACTACTAACAATAAAAATAACTGCAGCTAAAACAATTACAACTACTGCTATTGCTATATAAATTATTTTCTTGTTTTTCATAGATCACTCACTTTATCCTCTCTATGTATCCAGATGTTTTAGTTGTATACATTTCGTCTGTTATAGACTTATATCTATTTCCTTGATAATCATCTGTAAAACCATTGTATGTCTTATATACATCTCCAGTGTCTGAATCATACACCCTTTCATATCCAAGTATAGCATCACTTTGTTTTTGGCTCATAATATCATAAGTCTTACTTCTGTTTTCCCAAGCACTCATATATGAATCAAATGCAGCTTGAACTGAAGCGTTTAGTGCTAATGCATTTTTAGTTTGTGCGTTTCCATCATCTATTGTTTTCTTTACATAAGCATCTGTAAATGAAATAGAGTTTGCTGACTCTAGCAAAATGTCTTTATAGTCTATAAACTGGTCTTTAGAAGATGTTACTGCTGTAATGTCATATATCATGTAATACAAATTATCTACTCCACCTAGATTCTGATTACCAAAGTTTACGACACTAGCTAAAAACATTCCCTCGCCCTCTTTGCCTGAATTTCCAGCAAACGTACCTCTTAACACTTTACTATCCATTGCTACAGCTTTCATAGACGCATTTGAATCAAATTCTTCTAACTTTGTAAAGTTTGTAAATTTAGGAAAAGTTATACTACTAAAACTTGTATCAATGTTCTTCGCATAAGCCATAACATCATCAAACACTTTATAAAAGCCTTCTGTAGTAGGGTTAGATAAAACTACTGCATCTGCAAATAATTTATATTGTGAGTTATATCCACTTAATTTATAATAATTTTGCCACATTGCTTTTCCTGCTGTACTCTTAAGTAAAGGTTGCATCTTTAACATCAAAAACACTTGGTTATTGTTATCTTTCGGATCATACACTCTAATTGCATAATATATTCCGGCTCCACCAGTTTCAACTGTCCATCCTTTAGGCTTTTTCATCGAAAATACATCTGTAGAATATTCTTCAAGTTCAAGCATTGAAACTTCATTTGGTTTAATTTCTACATTAGCATCTGAACTAGAAGAAGTTGAAAAAATTAAAACTAATACAGCCACAATTACAATTATACCAACTAAAATTAACACCTTATTGCTTTTAAAATCTATTTTACTCAAAAATCTCACCTCTCTTATCATGTTTTATTATAATTGTTCTATATTCAAAGTGCAATTTGGTTTCCATTTAAAACATTGTTTTTTTTGGAAACTGTATTCAACTTGCTTAATAATAATATGTGTAGTATAATTCAATTTAGTAGGTGATATGTATTATGCTTTTTAAAGATAAATTAAATGACTACATGACACGTTTCGATTGTTCACCAAAAGAACTTTCAGACATGTCTGGAATATCTAAATCTGTTATTAGCAGATATAGAAATGGTGATAGAACACCTGTAAATGGTAGTGAACAATTAGACAAACTAGTCTCTGCATTATTTAATATTGGAACAAAAAACAATATTTCAAATATAAGTTTAGAACAAATTCAAAAAGACTTAGAAGAAGCTATAAATAGCCAAGACTTATTTGACTATTCTAACTTTAGCAAAAACTTAAATAACTTAATCTCCATATTAAATATAAATTTAAGTGAAATGTCCAAATACATTGCTTTTGATTCCTCACACATATCTAGAATAAGGTATGGGAAATCTAAGCCATCAGATCCAGTGGACTTTTCTACTAAAGTATGTAACTATGTAATTACCAAATTTAATGATAAAAATTCAAAAAAGACTATATCTACCATTCTTCAATGTAAACAAAGTGATATAGAAAACAGTGCTAATGAATTTCAACTGCTATACACATGGTTAACCAATGGAGAAAACAAAACAGTTAACAATTATATTAATAACTTTTTAAGTAACCTAGACGAATTCGATTTAAACAATTATATTAAAGCTATTAAATTCGACGAACTAAAAGTGCCAACCATTCCATTTTATAAACCCAAAAACAGAAATTACTATGGTATTGAAGAAATGAAAAAAGGAGAATTGGACTTTTTTAAGGCAACTGTTTTATCCAAATCTAATGAGCCTGTGTTCATGTGCAGCGATATGCCTATGGAAGATATGGCAAAAGATATAGATTTCGGAAAAAAGTGGATGTTTGCAATAGCCATGTCACTTAAAAGAGGACTACACCTAAATATTATCCACAATGTAGATAGACCGTTTAATGAAATGATGTTAGGACTAGAAAGTTGGATTCCAATATATATGACTGGTCAAGTTTCTCCATATTACTTAAAAAATTCTGTAAACTCTATATACTGTCACTTTAACTACGTCTCTGGAAGTGTGGCACTTAGTGGTGAATGTGTAAATGGATATCATAATGAAGGTAAATACACATTAACAACAAACAAAGTTGATCTTGCACATTACAAAGCAAAAGCTAAACGATTGCTTAACAAAGCTACACCTTTAATGGAAATTTATAGGGAAGAAAACAAAAATGCTTTCAATGCTTTCCTAGCATCCACTATTAACGATAAGGAAGATAAAAAAAGAATATTATCTAGCCTACCGCTTCATACGATATCTGATGAATTACTAATAAAGATATTAGATAGAAATAATGTAAATGAAAAGGATAAAAGGCAAATTATATCAGATGTAAAAAATAACAAAAACCTAATACAAAATATGTTGAAGAATAACGAACTAAAAGACACAATAACAGAAATGACAGAAGAAGATTTTAAAAATAGTCCTCTAAATTTAAATCTTGCAGAAAGCTTCTATGAAAACAAACTGCAATATAACTATGAAGAATATTTAGAGCATTTAAAGCTTACAAAAGAATTTCAAAAATCTAATTCTAATTACAAGCTAACTATATCTTCTTTCCTACCATTTAAAAATATAGACATTGTAATATGTGAAAACAATTGGGTAATGCTTTCTAAAACCAACAACCCATCAATTCACTTTGTAATACGTCATCCAAAACTAAGAAGCGCAATCGAAAATTTTATACCACCAGTTATAGAATAACAAAACCACGAACTAGATATTTAGTTCGTGGCTTTTATACATATTAGTTGATTGTGTTATCTAACACTGTCATAGTTACCTGTACTAACCCAGTTCTTTCGTATATATCCATAGTTTCAATCTTTGCAACAGCTACCCATTTACCACTAGTATCCTTAACAAATACACCAGTCGATGTATATGAACTAGATATATAACTGATATTTACTCCTGTAAAAGATACACTTGTAGGATTTGCACTTGCGGTAATAGTTTTTTCATTTGTAGCCTTTTTTGAGCTCAATGATGAATAGTACGTACTATCTGTATTTAACAAATTCTCAACTTCCTCTATAGTTTTAACCATTCCTGTGTCTTGAGAAACTAAATCATTAAATAAAATTGTAATAGGTGTACTTTGTTTTACCGCAAAAGTAAGAGTATAATCTCTTATTCCATCATAACCAGTAAACGTCGCATCGCCTGAATCAGCATATGCCTCATAATCTCCTAGTCTTACAGTCTTAGGGCCATTTCCGCATTCAATTGCAGTAAGTTTTACTCTGTATGGTGCTTCTGCTTTAATGCCAGCAGCAGTTGCATTTGCCCTTTCTTTTTCATCTGATGATGTAAACACAAGCTCTCCGTTTTCAATAGATAGTTTGTTTTTTAAATCATCGCCTACATTTGTTCCAAATATCTTTTCAAATTCACTTGGATTACTTGCATAGCTTATATTTAAAGTGGCTTTTCTAAAACTAGAATCATCCATCATTCTATCTGCTAAGTATACTGTGTACCTTTCTTTATATGCAGATAAATTGGCTTTTTCAACTGAATTATTTGCCTCATTTATAACATTTGTATTAGACAACGTTATTATTACTGTTGCTGCTAGTATTGCCATAATGATAATAGTTATTACTAAAACTATTAAAGATATGGCTTGTTTTTCATTAGTTTTCATATTTCACATCTCCCCTTTATTCATATATTATAATATTCAATTATTAAAGTCAAGTATTTAAAAATAAAAAACTCAGCAATTTCTTACTGAGTTTAAACTATAATTCTTATTTGTTTACAGTTTCTTTTAAAGCTTTACCAGCTTTAAATACTGGAGCTTTAGAAGCAGGTATTTTAATTTCTGCTTTAGTTTGAGGATTTCTTCCTTTTCTTGCAGCTCTGTGTCTAACTTCGAAAGTTCCAAAGCCAACTAGTTGTACTTTTTCACCTTTCTTTAGAGCTCCTGTTACTGAAGATGTGAAAGCATCTAAAGCAGCTTCTGCAGCTTTTTTTGTTAATTTGCTTTCTTCAGCAATTTTTGCAATAAGTTCTCCTTTATTCATTATTCTTACCTCCTATAATAAGATTACAACTATGTTATACTTCAAGCAATTATAAAAGTCAACACTTTTTTTAAATATTTTTTTGTTTTTCAGTTAAGTGACATATTTTGTTTACATAAGGTATTTGTGATAATTCGCTATCATCAAGTACCTTTGTTTTCAATATAACAAAGAAGTATGTAAGCATTCCTGCAAGTACTGTTACAACTAGTGAAATAGCATTACCCAAGTTTATGTAAACACAAACTTTTTGCACTAAAATTACTATTACTGACATAATTATTGAAGCAAATAGTGGCTTAAATATGATATTTTTACTATCCATTCTAGCTTTTAAGGTTGTATAAAGTACAATTACAGCGACTAAAGCATCAACAACGTGATATGCTATTGTAGATATTGGAGCTATATTTTCTCCAAAAACAGGTATCAATGTAACATTTAAAATGTACTTTGTAACCGCACCACAAAAAATAGCAATTGTAGGAACGTTTAATTTATTTATACCAACCAATGCACTTTCTGCTGTTTGTGCCATAAGTCCAGCTACAATACTAATTGCTTCTATTTGTAATAATATTGCACCTGCATTTGCATTAGGAAATATAACATCAAATATTGGCTGAGCCAAAATCACAAGACCTGCTACGCACGGAAAAGATATTATAGAAGATAATTTCATTGCTGTGTTTATTTTTTTCTCAGCCAAATTCTTTTCTTTTCTTGCCATATGAGCAGATATTGCAGGCATAAGTGGAGTTATAATAGCTATGTTTAATGCAAAAGGAATTGAAACAAGAATATCTACCTTTCCTGCTATAATACCAAATTTCTCATTTGCAATAAGCAATGCATCCTCAACACCTAAGTTTTTATAATATGTAACTAATCCATCTACTACTGTAACTAAATCTACCATACCAACCAAAGAAGATACTACGCTTGTAATAGCAATAGGTATAGTATATTTAAGTATATTTCTTGTTATCTTTTTAATTCCCTCTTCATTAAATTTTCCAGATAATCGTACTTCTTCCCATATTTGTTCCCTGTTTTTCCTATAATATAAATATAGATAAAGCAAAGCAGATAATGTAGATACTGCTGTTGCTGCAGTAGAACCCATTGCCATGATTTCAGGAGATTTACCAACTAACATCATAACAAATACAACAGATAGTATACTGTTAATGATTTGTTCTATTATCTGTGCCACACTATGTGCACTAACATTTCCAAGTCCAACAAAATATCCTCTAAATACAGCTGCAATAGACACAAGTAATACTGCAGGTGCTAGTGTCGCTAATGTGTACTTTACACCAGGATTAGATAATATATTTGTTGCTATAGTCTCTGCACCAAAAAACAACAATAAAGAAAATAACAAACCTATTAATGTAAATAAAACTAAAGAAATTTTAAATATCTTATGAGCTCCTCGCCTGTCTCCAACAGCTACCTTCTCAGATACAAGTTTTCCAATAGCACTAGGAACCCCTGTTGTAGCAAGAGCAAGTATAAATATGTATACCTTATATCCCGAACTATAATAACTATTTCCTACATCTTGGAAGCCCTCTATGTTAGTAAGTATAACTCTGTATAAAAAGCCAAAGACTTTAATCAATATTTGTGCAAATAGCACAACTGCAACGCCTTTCATAAAAGACTGTCTCTTTAACGCCATGTTTTCCCCCTCGTAAAATTAAAACCAATACAATTAAATATATAACTTATTTATGTATTATATGATATAGTTTCCACATTTTCAAGAATTTTTATCATTATATGACAGTTTCACATATTGTGCTTAAAACAAAAATAAGCGTACCTAAATATAGTACACTTACTTTTGTCAAAATTATCTAATCTTCCTGTTGTATTCCTACAAAAGTTAATTCAAAATCTTTAATAGCACCATCATTTAAATTCCAGCCAAAATTTCCAGAACCAGCTTCAACATACACATACATCTCAATTGATATAGTATCACCTAACTTCATCCTACCTAGTGGTAATGTATCCATTTTAAGAGAAGCTTCAGACGTACTAGTATTATAGGTTGCATAGGCTTCTTTAGAAAAAGATGTAGCAGGAACAGATGAGCCCCCAACCACTGAACGTGCTGTATCAATAACACAACCTTCTGGCAACAAAGTATTCTTTTGTGTGTTTTGATCATCACTAAGCTTAAATATGTATTCAGAATTTGAAGATTTTAGATAAATCCATACTGTAGATGTAACCGGTTTACTACTGTCCACATTTGTTGCTTTAATATCCGCCAAATAAAAAGACCCTTCATTTTCCCAATTCCATTTTAAATTAAATGTTTTATGAAAATAATCCTCATCTGTTGCCTTAACCCATTTACTTACCTTATTTTCATCTTCTTTTATTGTAGGTTTGTAATACGGAGCTCTCAAACCAGATACTAAAGACAAATGAGTTTGACTTTCTCCTATATTGCAATATGAATTAAAAGTGCTATCACTTTCACCTTTGCAGGATAAGCCTGATTGCGGACAATTTATTTTAACTTGTCCATTTAAGTAAGCACTAAATTTTACTTTGCTTTCCCTTGTCATTCCAAAATCATCTAAAATTTTTCGTTCCTCTTCGTCATCAGTTTCATACACAAGCTTTCCTTCTGAAATTTTTAATCCCTCTTGATACTTTGATGGCACGTTTCCAAAGATAGTAGAAAATAATTCATCGTTATATGTAACGTTTAATTTTGAATTATCAAAACTATCTCCAATTTCCATTGTTTTTTCTGTTACATATAATTCATATGCTTGTTTGTAACTTTGCATATCTGACTTAAATGCTGTTTTTCTTGCTTCACCAATTATATTTGTATTAGCTAAAGTTACTATAACTGTTGTAGCTAGTATTGCCATAACAATTATTGTTACCACAAGTATAATAAGTGATATTGCTTTTTTCTTTTTCATTTTTTATACTCCCCTCTTTACTTTAAATAAAGGTATCAAACAACTTGCTAATATTAACTGTTTTAGATACAAAAAGGCCTATGACTTTCACATACATTTAACGCATGCAAAGCATAGGCCAACATAAATTGTCCTTGAAAGCAACTATTTAGAAGGCTTTTTTGCCCCCCCCCGTTTACATTATTTTCCATTAGTTTCATTCGTTTTCTCCTTTATTTTCTGTAATTTTATACCAAAATTTTACTATTTACAACACTAAATCTAAAAAAGTTAACAAAACCTTACATTTCTATTGGCAACTTTCACTTTTCGTTGTATAATATTTACGGTGAAAATAATGATATATACTTCAAACTCAGAAAATCAAACATTAAATATTGCAAAAGAATTTGCCTCAACTCTAAGGCCTAATGACATAGTAGTTTTATCCGGTGAACTTGGTGCTGGTAAAACTAAATTTATGTATGGCCTTGCAGAGTTTTTCAATATACAAAACTTGGTATGTAGTCCTACGTTTACAATAGTAAATGAATACACTCTTCCAAAAGAAATAAATAAAATCTCTAACATATACCATTTTGATGTTTACAGAATACAAGACTCTATGGATTTTGTCGATTCTATAGGTACTGACTATTTTTCAAATGGTCTATGTATACTAGAATGGGGCGAAAATATTAAAGATATATTACCTGAAAATACAATTTATATAAAAATTGAAAAAGATATAGAAAATGAAAATAAACGAACAATTTCAATAAACAGGGGTGACAATAAATGAATATATTAGCAATTGACACAACAACAAAAAAAGCAAATGTTGCTGTTGCAATAAATGATAAGGTTAAAACAAATTCAATAGACAATGAAATAACACATTCAGAAAAATTACTTCCACTAATAGATTCTACTTTAAAGGAATGCAATATAACTATAAAAGATATAGACGTTCTTGCATGCACTACTGGTCCTGGCTCTTTTACTGGTATAAGAATTGGGCTCTCAACTGTAAAGGCTTTGTCTAAAGTAACAGGAGCAAAAATATTTTGCATAGACAGCTTAAAACTACTAGCCCATTGTGTAGATACTAAAAACTACACACTTGTAGTCTCTCTAATAGATGCTAAGCACAATCGCGCATATGCTAATATATTTTTAAAAAATGAAGATGATTTACAATCTACAATACTAGCAGAAAACAAATATTTGGATGACATATTAACAGATGTTGAAAACTTCTGCTCTACTAATAAAATAGATGCTAAAAATGTATTGCTAATTGCAGACTCCCTAGATATAAAAAGTTATATCTCAGATAAATATGATTGTATGTTAGCTTCATTAAATATGAACGAATTAGTACGCTTAGCTACTCTATCACAAGACTTCACAAACTATTTAAATTTAGATGCTACTTATGTAAGGTCTAGTGAAGCTGAAAGGACAAAATATGGAGAATAAAAATATTAAAATCTCTACTGAACCTCAGGACATAATCACCATTGAAGAAAGTCTTGAACATAGTATATTAAGTAAAAATATTATTTTAAATGACTTTAACAATAATTTAACTACGTATATTGTATGTTATCTAGATAACTGTCCTGTAGGATATTTAGCTTATTCTTCATGTATAGACCATATAGACATTATATCTATTGCTGTAAACCCGGAATTTAGACATAAAAAAATAGCCACATCTTTATTTAATTATTTACAATCTAATAGTAGCAATATGGAAATTTTTCTTGAAGTAAGGAAATCTAATGCAGTTGCTATAGCACTATACAAATCATTAGGTTTTGAGTATCTATCCACTAGAAATAACTATTATACTTCTCCTTGTGAAGATGCTCTAATTTATGTAAAAAAATAACTACTACCGCAAAACTGCAGTAGTAGTTATTTGTATCTAATTATCTACATTTGTTTCTAAAGCAAACTCGTCGCTCACATAGAAAAAGACCCATATACACTGTCTCAATCTATTTACCAAATCATTTGATATCTTTTTGTTTTCACACGCTTTTACAACCCGGTTTGTAAGTGATTGTCCTGAAAGTAACATTACAAAGAAATCACTTGAAAGTGCATTATATGAAGCTTCTGCTTGAGAAACTCTGGTGAACGGATCTTTTTCTTCCTTGTTAACCAAATTCTCGATCAAGAATTGTTTGTTTTTTTCTTTTCTCAAACATTCTTTCAACTTCACAAATTGTATCATTCTTTCTTCGCTTACAACCGGAATGCCCAGTGTCGAAATCACAAAACTTTCATTCATGAATTTAGTAAGTGTCCGCCTCACAACCATGTAATCATTTTCCTTAACTTCAATATTGATCATGAAATTCATGCCTCCTTAGATGTAATATTTAATCCGTAAACCAAAGCGCAAGTAGCAATCCTTTCAGAAAGCCACGCTGGCATACTTTCGTTTTTGCAAGCTTTATCTATTCTATTTGTAAGTGAAGCCCTTAATAAGAACTCTAGAAAAAGGTTGTCACTCAAAATTTTCTCATAATTTCTATATTTCAGGTACATTACTAATGGTTCATCAGTAATGTTTAATAAACTCCTTATCAAAAATTCTTTGTTCTCTGATATACTTCGTTTAAGTTTAGCAAACTGTTTTACAGAATATATATCTTTTAAACAAACCAGTCCTCCATCTGAATCATACATTTTTTTAAACTTTTTTTGCAATCCCCGTGCACATTCTCTGTCTGCTTGAGTCATTTTTAGAAAAAGTTCAACTTCTTTCATTTTTTCCTCCTATACAATTGTATTAGATATTTTTTAATAACCTTCTTGTATTTTACCACTATTACACCAAAAAGTCAATTTTTGTTGTTTTTCACTTGCTATTTTAAAATATTTGAGGTATATATATTGTATAGAAATTAAGGGGTTACATATGAAAAAATTTAAAGAATTAAAATATACTGATTTAACAGTAGAGTTCAAGAATATTCCTGAATTTAAAACAACTAATGAAATTAAAACATATGACGGAATAATTGGCCAAGAAAGAGCTCTTAATACCGTACGTTCTGCTATGGAAATACCAAACAAAGGATTTAATCTATATGTTTCTGGACAAGTGGGCATGGGAAAGACTCCATATGTTTTATCCATAGTAAATGCTCTTGCAAAAGAAAAAATTCAAGCAAGTGATATTTGTTATATATATAACTTTGAAACGCCAAATGAGCCTGTGGCACTTGAACTTCCTGCTGGAGGCGGACGTGAATTTAAAGAAGATATGAACAAATTTATATCATCTTTTAAAGACGATGTTCTAAGAGCATTTTCTTCTGAAGATTACCAAAAAGAGAAAAAAGTAATTTCTGCAAAATATCAAAGCATGAAAAATGACGTTCTAAAAAAATTCGATGAATATACATCTGCTCAAGGTTTTAAAATTCGTACGGCAGATGATGGTATATACTTCTCTCCTATATACAATGGAACTGTATTAAATGAAAAACAATTTAGTGAATTACCAGAAGAAGTAAAAAAAGAGTTTAAAGAAAAATCTCCAAAAATACAACAAGATACCTTAGAAATAATGAAGCAACTTGAACAAATAGATAAAGAATGTACCGTTAAAGTATCTGAATGGTTAAAAAACCTAACTAGTTATATAGTTTCAAAAAATCTTAATGACCTCAAAATTAAATATAAAGGGAACTTAAAAATACAAAACTTTTTATATGGTGTTCAAACTGATGTAATTGCAAATATCGAACAATTAAAACAACCTGAAGTAAATCAAGGAGTTCACTTTCCGACTAATGTCAAAATGCAATCTAGACCATGGGACAAATACAGAGTAAATTTGTTAGTAAATAACGAAACTTTAAATCATGCTCCTGTTGTTGTTTGCACTAATCCAACATACTTTGACTTATTTGGAAAGCTAGAATATGAAAACCAAATGGGAACGCTAAAAACAGACCACACAATGTTAAAGCCAGGAGTATTTCATAAGGCTAATGGTGGTTATTTACTTGTAAATGCGCGTGACCTATTAACTAACATGACTATATGGGAAGCTTTTAAAAGAGTACTAAGAAACGGTGAATTATCTATAGACAGCTCTCGTGATATGGCATCGCAAGTTGCAATGGTAGGCTTAAAACCGGAACCAATTAAAATAACAGCACAAATAATATTATTTGGCAATGAGGCTATTTACCAACAGTTATCTAAAATGGATATGGACTTTCCAAGATTATTTAAAATGAAAGCAGATTTTGATGATACTATAACAAAAAATAACAATACAACTGAACATGCTGTAGAATATATTGCTTATGTTATAAACAAGAACTCTTTGCTTCCATTTAAAAAAGATGCAGTTGAAGAAATATTATTTTTTAGTACGAAATTCGCCGGAGACAAAGAGAAATACACAGCGTTACAATCAGATATTACAGACTTAATTATAGAATCATCTTTTGTTGCTAAAAAAGCTAACAAGAAAAGTGTATCAAAAGATGATGTTACAAATGCCGCTCGTGCAAAAAAAATGCGTTTCTCAAAATATGATGAATGCATAAAAGAAATGATGGAAAAAGGCAGTGTTATGATATCTACATCTGGTAGTGCTATAGGACAGATAAATGGTCTTACTATTATAAACAATGGTGGAATGTCTTATGGTAAACCGGTAAGAATTACAGCAAATACTTACATAGGTAAATCTGGTATTGTTAATATTGAGCGAGAAATATCATTAAGTGGTAGCTCACACTCAAAAGGTGTACTTATTCTCTCTGCATATATCGGAGAAAAATTTGCTCAAAATTTGCCTCTATGTTTTAATGCAAGTATATGTTTTGAACAATTATACAACGGTGTAGATGGAGATAGTGCATCATCAACTGAGTTATACGCAATACTTTCTTCTCTTTCTGGAGTTCCGATACATCAAGGAATAGCAGTTACCGGTTCAGTTAATCAAAAAGGCGAAATCCAACCAATAGGTGGTGTTTCAGATAAAATAGAAGGATTTTTTGAAGTATGTAAAATGCAAGGATTAACTGGTAGCCAAGGTGTTATCATTCCCCATCAAAACATAAACAATCTTGTATTAAATGATGAAATTGTAAAAGCTGTAAAAGATGGTATATTCCATATATATCCTGTAACAACAATAGACGAAGGAATTGAAATACTAACAGGAGTACCAGCTGGAAAATATATAGAAAATACTGGATTTGAACCAAATACAATTAACTCAAAAGTTTATGAAAAACTAGAAAAATATGCAATACAAAGTATAAAATACGAAAAGAATTAAGGAAAACCTTAATTCTTTTTTTACATTTATTATATAATATCACATTACTCAAACAACTTAGACAGATAGTTTTTACTTATTTGTAATAATTTTAAATCGCTTTGAGTTATTTGTTTATTGATATCTTTAGAAACCAATACAATACTTCCTATTAAATCCGAATCAGATATTATTGGAGCAATAGCTTGTGAAACAAATTCTGAGTCTTTATCTTCTTCTACTAACTTAATAAATCCAACGTCCTTTGATACAACTAAATTCCTTCTATCAATTACTCTTTCTAATTCCTTACTTACCTCTTTACCACTATACTGCCTACTATTTTTACCACATGCTACAACTATATTTCTATTATCTGTCACAAGAACTGTTAACCCTGTTTCTTCTGACAAAGATTCAATATAATTTTCGATATGTTCTTTTTTCTCCGACATAGGATCATATTTTTTTAATATTACTTCACCGACTATTCCCTATGTAAATCTCCAAAGCTTCTCCCTCTTTAATTCTCATAGTTTTGCGCATTTCTTTCGGTATTACAATTCTTCCTAACTCATCAATTTTTCTAACAATTCCTGTAGCTTTCATTTTCTCCTCCGCATCTCATAAATATTATAAGTAAAAAAATTAGGAATATACAAAATATTCCTAAATATGTTTTTATTTTAAGTTTCTAATAGCTTCGGCTAAACTTTTTTGTAATGCAGTTTTAATTGTTGGTTCTAAGTCTTTTACATTTGAGTCAATCATGTCTGCTAATATATTTAAATTTTTTCTATCTTGGTTTAACAATTCATCTTTTCCGTTATATCTTGTAGACACTATACTTATAAAATTATACATATCATAGTTAGAAAGCACTTTTAATTTATCATATAAAATAGACATTTCATATTTATCAAAAATAGGAACATTTGAAAATTCATTTATCACCAATCTATAAAACTCATCAACATTGTCAACTAATGCCTTAAACAAGTCAGCAACTTTATCTCTTAGTACCTGATCATATATTTTAGATTTTAAGCTATTACATTCTTCTGCAAATTCACGCAATTTATCATCCTTAATATCTGTAACATCCATATCAGGTGTTTCCACATTCATATTTAAATCATTAGTTAATGATACCTTATATCCTAGTAAAAATCTGTCTTTAATTTCCTCTACATAATATCTAACAACACCTATCTCGCATAAATGCTTGTATACTGAAAATAACTTTAAAAAGTCTCTTGTATGAACTTTTCCCTCTTTTACATCAAATAGTACTTGATCTACCAATATACTAAAATCTAAATCTGACAACTTCCAGTAGGTACCGTTAAGTAATTTTACGTATTCTCCTTCTTTCTGTATCTGTTTTTGCGTTAACGCTTCTTCCATGTTATCATGGAAAACTTTTTCGTTAAAAATCCTAGTTCTTACATATATTTCTACAAACTTGAAAAATCTATAATCTGATTTATAATTTAAAAAATATCTCGTATCAAATTCTTTTATATAATAACTTGTTTCATCATTTACTAAATTAGATGTATATAGTATTGTTTTATATTCTTCATTGCTACTTATATTACTAAAGCTTTGCTTTACATTTCCACCGACCTTAATTTCGAAAGCTATAGCTATAGTAAACATAAGCAGTGTTTTCATCAACTCTTTACTTGCGTTAGGATACTGGTAAGTAGTCATGTTATATATTTTTTCAAAATCATTTAAAGCATGCTTTAATACCCTTAAATTTTTTGTATTAGTTTTATTAAAAACGTTAATTATTGTAGCTATTTCCTTTTTCAAAAATTTAGACAACTCTTGATTATATTCGTAACGCACTAACATTCCATTTAATATATACGAATATTCAGGCGTATATTCAAAGCACTCACCTATAAGCTTTTCTTTTATTCTTTCATAAGCATTTGTTCTATCGAATATACTTCTTATTTTTTCATCTAAGATTGAAGCTAATGGTTTATCTGACTCCTCAGTATACTTTTGTAATTCGCCTTGTTGTGAAAGTAACATTGTTGCCACTAAAGTTTTCATCTCTATATTGTTATTCTTAAACTTAATAGCTAGCTCTTTTTCATTACATATTAGTATTGTTTTTATACCATCATGTTCAACAAAATTATTTATATACCCCAATATATCTACTATGTCTATATTAGCTCTTTCCAAGTCGTCAAAGCATAATACTTTATCTGATGTTGAGAACAGCTTAGAAAAGTCTTGTTGAGTACTTGTAGGCTGAATTACACCATACAAGTTTGCAATATCTACTCCTGTTTTCACGTATTCAGGCAAATAATTACCTGCTGAACTATCTGTAAACTTCTTAAGTGCCTTTGACATGAGAGGATTTGTTTCTAAAAATATCTTTTTGCTTATCTCCTCGAGACTGTTTATACCATAAAGTGAAATATATATAGTTTTATATAGTTGTCCATCTTTATTTCGTATAGCCTCTATTCTTTGACGCAATTTATTATTCCAGAAATGAGTTTTTCCACTTCCCCATTCTCCATTTATCATAACAGCATAATCTGTATATGGCCTTCTTATGTATTCTTCAATACTATCTATTAACTCTTTCATACATAACCCCTCACTTAAATGATATTATATAACACTGCTCAAAGATTAGCAAGAGCTATTAGTTTTACATTTCGAGCCTACATCATTTATGTAAACTTTTATATTGACTAATCTTATATTCTATGTTAAAATATCTGTATTCAATTTATAAACTAGATAAATAATTTTTTATGTGACTCACTTACACAAGGAGGTATCAATATGCAACCTGTTGAAGTAAAATGGACATTTGAACGCATCGGTTTTCTTTCTATTATACGGGTAATCGGTGAAACACATGATAACGAAATCAGCCAAAAACTATTAGAAAGTGCTATTGACTTTATCGACATTGCATCTCATTTTGATGGAAAAGTTTTAAATAATCACGCTCTTCCAAATCCAGTAAAGTCAGAGCTTACTGTCAGCTTTTCACTAATTTTCCCAACACCCACAAAATTAAACAACTTTATTCAATTTGTTCAATCGACTTCATGCTAAAAAGCCCCTTTTAAGGGGGCTTTTTAGCTATTATATATTTGCGACTTTATTCCAGTATACATACATTGCCACTCAAAAAAGACTTTTTAACATCAATTACTCTTTGATTGCTAGAACCTTTCCATTTTAATGTAGGATTGTGAAGCTCATCTACATATCTTCCATCTACCAAAACATCTATATATTTCATAACCTCTTTATCTTTTAAATCTTTATCAAACAGAAAACCAGTCCACACCCAAATTGTTTTTTGGGGAAACTTTTCTTTAAATGCCTTCGCAAGTTTTTTTGTCCCATCAATATTTCTAGGATGCATTGGTTCACCACCAAGTATTGATAGACCTGCTATATATTCTTTATCACAAAGCTCCAATATATGTTTTATTGTTTCATCTGTAAATTCCTTACCACCATTAAAATCATGTGTCTCTGGGTTAAAACAATTTTTACACTTGAATTCACATCCTTGGAAAAATATTGATACCCTTACTCCTGGTCCATCTGCTATATCCATTTTACGAATTTTATTATATCTCATACTAACACTCTTCTTCTTTGTTGTCTATATGCATTACTCTTTCTTTTATCTCTTGAGTTCTTCCTTTGTTCCAGAAGTTTGTTCCTATGTATCCGCATGTTCTTCTTGCAACATTTAACTTATCATGGTCACGATTACCACATTCAGGACAATACCATTCAAGATTATCATCTATTAATATCTCTCCTGTATAACCACATTGTTGGCAATAATCAGACTTAGTATTAAGTTCTGCATACATTATATTATCATATATGAACCTAATTACTTCTAATACTGCATCCAAATTATTAGTCAAGTTTGGAGTCTCTATATAGCTTATTGCTCCTCCAGGGCTTAATCTTTGAAATTCACTTTCGAATTTAAGTTTAGTAAATGCATCAATTTCTTCAAATACAGGTACGTGATATGAATTAGTTATATAATCTCTATCTGTAATTCCCTTAATCTTTCCAAAACGTTCTCTTAAGCATTTTGCAAATTTGTATGTAGTTGACTCTATTGGAGTTCCATATACACTATAATCTATATCTTCTTTTTCTTTCCACTCTTTACATTTATCATTCATCTTTTGCATAACTTCTAGTGCAAATTCTTTTCCTTTTCCATTATCTGTATGAGAATGGCCTGTCATAAATTTAACACACTCATAAAGTCCTGCATATCCTAAAGATATTGTAGAATATCCATGATGAAGAAGTTCATGTATGCTTTCTCCTTTTTTAAGTCTTGCTAAAGCTCCATGTTGCCACAAAATAGGTGCAACATCAGATGTAGCTTTGCTAAGTCTTTTATGTCTAATTTGAAGTGCAGTATGGCACAATTCCAATCTTTCTTCAAATATCTTCCAGAATAAATTGAAGTCTTTATCTGCAGATAATGCAACATCAACAAGATTTATTGTTACAACTCCTTGATTAAATCTTCCATAGTATTTTGGATTACCATGATTATCTACATATGGCGTTAAGAAAGAACGACATCCCATACATGGATAACATTGACCATCTCCGTTTTTATCTATCTTTAATTGTTTCATTATCTTTTCAGATATATAATCTGGTACCATTCTTTTTGCAGTACATTCTGCAGCTAGACGTGTTAAATAATAGTACTTACTATCTTCATGAATGTTATCTTCTTCCAAAACATATAACAATTTTGGAAATGCTGGAGTAATATATACACCTTTTTCATTTTTCATTCCTTGAATACGTTGACGTAATACTTCTTCTATTACCATTGCAAGTTCTTCCTTGTATTCTTCAGTTTCACCAAGATACATACAAACACTTAAAAATGGTGCTTGACCATTTGTTGTAGTCATTGAATTTATTTGGTATTGGAATGTTTGAACTCCATCAGTAATTTCTTTCTTTAAATCTTCCTTTGCAAACTTTTCACATTGTTCAGGTGACAAATTTCTTTGTTCATATTTTTTTAAATAATAATTATAGCTTGATCTAACAAAAGGAACTAAATGAGTAAGAGTTATTGTAGCTCCACCATATTGACTTGATGAAACAGCAGTAATAAGCTGTGTTGCTATAGTCATAGCAGTCAAAAATCTATGAGGTTTTTCTATCATTACCCCATTTATGTTAGTTCCGTTTTGTAACATATCTTCAAGATTTATAAGGTCACAGTTGTGAAGTGCGTTTTGTGCAAAGTAATCTGCATCATGAAAATGAATTATTCCTTCATCATGTGCTTTTACAACGTTTTCAGGAAGCAAAAATCTTCTTGTTATATCTGTACTAGTTATTCCCGCAAGATAATCTCTTTGAGTAGTTACAACTTTAGCATTCTTATTTGAATTTTCTGTGTTCCAATACTCATTTTCACCGTCTATAAGCTCTTTTATAGAAAGATCCGTTGTGTTACTTCTTCTAACAAGTTCTCTTGTATATCTGTAAGTTATATATTCTTTAGCTAAAGTATATTTTCCAAGACTCATTAAACGCATCTCAATTATATCTTGGATATCTTCAACTAATATTCTTTTTTTCTTTAGTCCTTCGATATATTTAATAATGTTTTTGATTTGAATTTCAGATACTCTGTCCTCTTCTGCCACCTCGGCATTAGCCTTTTCAATAGCAATTTCAATCTTTTCAGGACAGTAATCTACCATATGTCCATCTCTTTTTATAACTTTCATATATATTCCTCCCCTTTGGTCAAGATAAATATACCATATAAACAAAAAGTTTATTGTTGCACTTGCAACAATTATCTAAAAATGATATTATATTTCTGTAACAGAATTATGGCAAGTTTAGGTGGAGAAAATGAAAGATATTTTTTATAAAATAACCCCGAAAGAGCAGGAAAAACTAATAAAAAGCTTAATTGCGAACACAGTAAATCTTAAAAAAAGCTCTAAGTTAGAAAAGTTTATTTACCAAAATATTTTAGGCATTGTTTTAACAGGCACTGCCCAAATTATAAAAGAGGATTATGAAGGCAATAAAATTATCGTACAAGATTTAGAGCCTCATATGTTATTTGGCTCAATAATGTCTTCTCTAAATAATGAAGATTTTTCTCTTATAGCAAAAGAAGATTGTTCTATTCTTCTTTTTGACTATGATAGAATATTAACTAAACCATATTCTAGTAATGAAAGCTATGTACAATTTGTGCTAAATATATTGGATATTACAACAGAAGAAATAAACAAAAAAAATATACGTATAGAACTACTTGCTAAAAAAACTATACGTACAAAATTACTTGCATATTTTGAAACTTTTGCAAAAGGCAGACAGCTTACTATACCGTTTAGTTATACCGAACTTGCAGACTTCCTCGCAATAGATAGGTGTGCAATGACTCGCGAACTGAAAAATCTCAAAGAAGAGGGTTTTATTGAAACACATGGAAGACACATAAAGTTAAATATGTAAAAGCTCTTACATCAATCAGTAAGAGCTTTTTATATTTACCGCCTCATTTTAATTACATTAACTTTCTTTTCAAACCTGATTCACGAGATTTTTCATTAGTATTATCTATCATATAATTTATAACAGCTTGCCTGCCTACAAATATAAGCAAATTCTTTGCTCTAGTCATTGCTGTGTATAAAAGGTTTCTATTAAACAGTTTTTCATAACATATATATAATGGAATTATTACAGTATTAAATTCACTTCCTTGAGATTTGTGAACAGTAATAGCATATGCATGCTCTAATTCGTCAAGCTCATCAAAATCATATTTAGCACGTCTTCTATCATCAAATTCGACTGTCAAATATTGCTCAGCTGTGTTTATCTTAATTATTCTTCCCATGTCTCCATTATATATTCCTGTTCCCTGTACTCCATCTAAATCGTAATTTTTATCATAATTATTTACCACTTGCATTACTTTGTCTTCTTCATAGAAAACCCTATCTCCACTTTTTCTATGAATCATATTATCTGTAGGATTTAACTTAATTTTTTGCAAAACTTTATTTAATTCATATGTACCTATAGCGGATTTTTTAATTGGAGTAAGAATTTGAATATCTCCCAAAAAGCCTTCATCATACTTAGCTTTAAGTCTATAATCTACCAAACTTTGTATTTCTTTTACAACATCATCTACAGAATCTGATTCTATAAAATACATATCAGTATTGTCTTTTTTAAATGTGATATGTTCTCCTGCTTTAATAGCGTGAGCCGACATAATAATATCTGATTTGGCACTCTGTCTATAAATTTCTGTCAAAAAGATAGTATGAGCTATTCCAGACTCAATTATGTCTTTTAAAACTTTTCCAGGTCCAACTGACGGTAATTGGTCAGCATCTCCTACAATTATTAGTTTAGAATTACTTTTAAGCCCTTTAACTAAATTATTCATAAGTAAAACATCTATCATTGAGGCTTCATCTACTATTACAACATCTGCGTCTATAACATCTATTGGGAAATCTACCTGTGAATCAAAATCTCCTTCTTCTACCTTTGTAATTTCAAGTAATCTATGTATAGTTTTGGCATTTTCACCAGTCGTTTCTGTAATACGCTTTGCAGCTCTTCCAGTTGGTGCAGCTAAAACGTATGACATATTTTTTCTCTTTAAAATATCTATAATACATTTAATTATAGTAGTTTTACCTGTTCCAGGTCCGCCAGTAATTACAGAAAGATTATTGTTTATACACATTTTTATAGCTTCTTCCTGTGTAGGAGATAACACTATATTTAAATCTCTAGCTACTTCTTCAAGATCTTTTTCAAGCTTAAATTTATTAGATGAATTTTCAGTTAATATTTTCAAGTGCTCTGCTATATTTTTTTCAGCCTGATACATACTTTTTCTATATACATACTCTATACTTTGTGCTGTCTCAATTACAATCTTGTCTTTTAGTATAAGACTTTTATAAGCTTTTTCTATACAATCACTACTTACTTCCAACATACGAGAAGCATATTCATTTAACAAATCTTTTTTTACGCATGTATTTCCTTCTTTAATAAAATAACTTAACAGGTATATTATTCCACCTTTAATTCTATCATCAGATGTTCTATCTACATTCAAATTATATGCTAACTTATCCACTGTCTTAAAATCCAGTGAAGAAACAAACTCCATAAGAGAATACGGATTTTCTTTAATTATATTGATAGCATTTATTCCTAAAGCATCATAAATTTTCATTGCCATCTTAAGCCCGATATTATTTTTAGAAAGAAAGCTTGTAAGATTCCATCTTTCCCATTCATTATTTATATACTCGCTAAGCTGTTCTGCTCTCTCTTCATTCATGCCTTTAATGCTTACTAATAAATCTGGTTTGTATCTAATAACTTCCAAGGCATCATCACCGAACTTTTTAATTATCCTCTGTGCTGTCTTTTCACCAACGCCTTTTACTTCACTATTTGCAATGTATGTTACAAGTGACTCACTATCTGCTGGTAATTCTTTTTCAAGTTTAGAAAATGAAAATTGCTCACCATATGTTTTGTGATAAGTAAACTCTCCTTCTATATTTATAGTATCTCCTGCCTCAACTCCAGTACCATCACCAACTACAGTTATATAATCTCCTTCAGATTTTAACAAAAATACTGTGTAACCATTCTTTTCATTGTGATAAATTATATTAGAAACTTTCCCACTTAACTGCAAAATTCTCTTCCTCTCTTTTTACTTCATATTATATTACATTACTTTAATATTTTCAACAAACATAAGTACAAGGTAAACTTTAGGCTATAGCATCTACACTATAGCCTAAAATTACCTCACACAAATTTAATATATCTAAGAATTATTTTTTTCATAATTCCAAGCATCTTTTACCATATCTTCCAATGTTTTTTCTGCTTTCCAGTCAAGCTCACGTGCAGCTTTAGTAGGATCTGCAAAACACTTTGCAATATCCCCAGGTCTTCTTTCTACAATTTTATATTTAATCTCTATACCATTTGTATTTTCAAATGCTTTTACTATATCTAGAACGCTATAACCTATACCTGTACCTAAGTTATATACAAATGCTCCACAGTTGTTTTTATCTAATTTTTCTAAAGCTTTCATATGACCTTTAGCTAAATCTACAACATGTATATAATCTCTTACGCCAGTTCCATCATGAGTATCATAATCACAACCAAAAACGCTAAGCTCAGCAAGTTTGCCACTTGCAACTTTGCAGATGTATGGCATAAGATTATTAGGTATTCCATTTGGATCTTCGCCAATTATACCACTTTCATGTGCACCAATAGGATTAAAATACCTTAATATAACAACTTTTAAGTCAGTATCTGCAACACACATATCTTTTAATATATTTTCTATCATAAGTTTTGTACTACCATATGGATTTGTAGTAGAAAGTGGCATATCTTCAGTAATAGGCACTTTATCTGGATTACCATATACTGTAGCTGACGAACTAAATACTAACTTTTTTACGCCATATTTTTCCATTACTTCTAATAAGTTTAAAGTACCAACAATGTTATTTGTATAATATAATAGTGGCTTTTTCACAGATTCGCCAACTGCTTTAAGCCCAGCAAAATGTATTACGGCATCTATTGTATTTTCTTTAAATACTTTATCTAGAGCCTCTTTATCTAATAAATCTACATGATAAAATTTAAATCCTCTACCAGCAATTTTTTCTATTTTTGTTTTAGTTTCTTCTTTGCTATTTAAAAGATTGTCTACAACTATTAGTCTATCTCCATTTTTTAAAATTTCTACACAAGTATGACTTCCAATATATCCAAGTCCTCCTGTAACTAATACTGTCATAATATAACCTCCTCAAAACTTAGTACATAATATACTAAAAATATGACTTTGTCAATCAATCATCAAGTTTTAAAACAGACATAAATGCTTCTGATGGAAGTTCTACACTTCCTATCTGTCTCATTTTTTTCTTTCCTTCTTTTTGTTTTTCTAGTAACTTTTTCTTTCTTGAAATATCTCCACCATAACACTTAGCAAGCACGTCTTTCCTCATCGCTTTTACAGTTTCACGAGCTATAACTTTACCACCAATTGCAGCCTGAATTGGTATTTCAAATAGCTGACGTGGAATTACTTCTTTAAGCTTTTCTACTATTTTTCTTCCCCTAGTTTCTGCTTTAGACCTATGCACTATGAAAGACAAAGCATCAACAGCATCACCATTTAACAATATATCTAATTTAGATAAATTTGACGGTGCAAAATGGTCAATTTCATAATCAAAAGAAGCATAACCTTTAGATCTAGATTTTAAACTATTAAAGAAATCATAAATAATTTCATTTAATGGTATCATATATGTAAGTTCAACACGTGTAGCATCAATATACTTCATATTTATATACTCTGCTCTTCTTTCTGTAGCAAGTTCCATAATGTTTCCTACATACTCTTTAGGCACTATAATTTCTGCTCTGGCAATAGGTTCTTCTATTTTTTCTATCTCTTGAGCAGTTGGTAAGTCTGCTGGATTATATACTTCCAACACTTCTCCGTTTGTTTTATATACCTTGTATATTACAGATGGTGCTGTAGTAATTATATTTATTCCAAACTCGCGTTCAATTCTTTCTTCAATAATTTCCATATGAAGTAAACCTAAAAAGCCACACCTAAATCCATGACCTAAAGCAGCCGATGATTCAAGCTCATAATTTAGCGATGCATCATTTAGCTTTAATTTTAAAAGTGCTTCTTTAAGCTCCTCATAATCGCTCCCATCAGCTGGGAATATTCCAGCATACACCATAGATTTAACTTCTTTATATCCAGGTAGGGCGACTGACGCCATGTTATTTTTAAGCGTTAGTGTATCACCTACTCTAATATCTCCAATATCTTTTATGCTTGCTGTTATATATCCAACTTCTCCTGCAGACAAATTATCGCACTCTTCAAAGTCTCCAACTTTGAAGTATCCTGTTTCAACTACTTCATATGTAGTGCCGTTAGACATCGTAACTATTGTGTCGCCTTTTTTTACAATACCATCCATAACTCTAATATGCACAACTACACCTTTGTAGTTATCATATTTAGAGTCAAATATTAACGCTTTAAGTGGTGAAGTTATATCTCCTTTTGGAGCAGGTATATAGTTTACAATTTGCTCTAGCACCTCTTCTACATTAAGCCCAGTTTTAGCAGAGATACATGGAGCATTTGACGCATCTAATCCTATTATATTTTCTATTTCTCCTTTTACTTCATCTGGTCTTGCTGCAGGTAAATCCACCTTGTTTATAACAGGTAATATTTCCAAATTATTTTCAAGGGCTAAATATACATTAGCTAGGGTTTGTGCTTCTACGCCTTGACATGCATCAACAACAAGAATTGCTCCCTCACAAGCAGCAAGAGACCTTGAAACCTCATAATTAAAATCCACATGGCCTGGAGTATCTATTAAGTTTAATATATACTCATTTCCATCTTTTGCAGTATATTTCATTCTTACTGCTTGAGACTTTATTGTTATACCACGTTCACGCTCTATTTCCATATTATCTAGCACTTGTTCTTTAGCATCTCGTTCTTTCATTGTATTAGTTAGAAGAAGCAGTCTATCTGCTAATGTAGACTTGCCATGATCTATGTGTGCTATAATACTAAAATTTCTAATATTACTTAAATCCTTCAATTTATTTCCTCCGTAACTTCAAGTATTTTACCACAGAAAAGGCATAAAATAAATAGCAAAAAACTAAGTTTTATAATTAGAAATTAAAAACATGGTATACAAATATGTAACCATGTTTGTTATAACTTATCCAATCCCTATAAATTCAAATTCAATTGTAAAGTTTCTTTTTTCCCCAGCATTTAAAGTAATTGTTTCACTTGCATTTGAACTAGTTAAGTTTGCAAGTGTGCCTTTATACAATACAGCACCTTTTTCTTTTTTAGTATTTTACATATATTTGAACAACTCCTTCGCCTAAATACGTATAGTTTTCTTCACCAAATTCATCTCTTTAGAAGGTTTTTTTGCCCCATCACATTATCTTCCATTGATTTCATTCGTTACCAAAACTTTAATGTTTGCAATACTTTGTAAAAAATATATGAAAACAGGGGCGAAATTTCACCCCTGTTTAGATTAACATTTGAGTTCAAACAATTTTCCTTCTTTGTTAATCTGTTTTCTCTCTCCAGAAAATGTTACTACCTCAGCAAATCCTTGATCATTAAATTCACTTGCAGACCTGAAGAATTCTTCTGTTAAAAACTCTCCATAGCCACGTATGTAGTTGTAACCTACTTCCGGAACCCATGCTCTTATGGGCTTTTCATACTTTCTTTTTTCAAGCATTGTTATTCTTCCTTTCAATTATGACATTTGGTTATATTGTTGTAAACTCATCATATATTATATCACTTCGCACGTATTATGTCAAATCAGTCGCCTTTTTTCGACACTATATTCACATAATTGACCTTTTATTTAATATGTTGTATAATATTTAGCGGAGTGATTTTTATGCTACAAAAAATAATTGGCGCTTGCAAAAAAGCAATAAGTGATTATAACATGATTGAAGATGGAGATAAAATAGCCGTTGGTTTAAGCGGCGGAAAAGATAGTATAACCTTACTTCATGCATTATATTATTTAAGAAAGTTCTATCCTAAGCACTTTGATATTATGGCTATAACAATAGATCCAGGAAGTGAAACTTTCCATACAGATGAATTAAAAAAAATGTGCAATAAACTTGGTGTTGAGTATGTTGTATATAAATCTAACATATCTAAAGTTGTTTTTGATATACGTAAAGAGACTAGCCCTTGTTCTTTATGTGCTAATATGCGTAGGGGTATGTTAAATAGCCTTGCCATAGAACACGGATGTAACAAGATTGCTTTAGGGCATCACGCAGATGATGTTATAGAAACATTTCTAATGAGTGTATTGCTAAATGGCAAGATACATTGTTTTGCACCCGTTACATACCTTAGCAGAAGTAATGTAAAGACAATTCGCCCAATGATATATGTCGATGAAAAAGATATACGTGCTACAGCTCGTGAACTTAATTTTCCCGTTATGGGAAAATGTTGTCCAGCCGATGGCTTTACAAAACGCGAATACATGAAAGATTTAGTACGAGACCTGAAAAAGGATATTCCAAATGTAAAAAAACATCTACTTGGTGCAATAAGACGTTCTAAGATAGACGGTTGGGAAATCGAAAGTGATAACACAGTTCCAAATGAAGACAATGAGTAAAAGTGTGACAAAATGTCACACTTTTATTTGTTATAACTTAGTTATCTCATTTTCACCAACTATACCAGTTGTATTTATATAATGATCATGTTTAGATATTATACTAGATATATTACTTGTTATGTCATAAACATCATAACAGTTTATTATATATCCATTAAAATCGTTTATGTTTAAAAAACTATTTGCATTTTCAACAAATCTCTCTTTACCATGAACTACAAAAACAAAATTTTCTTCTGAGTAATCGTTCAATATGTTTTCATTTAGCCATTCACTATAATACATTTTATCTTCTATATTTTTATAGAATTTAGATATTATTTTTCCAAGCTTTTTGTTTTCCTCCTTTTCATTTATATAAATTATTTTCATATTAGATAGATTTTTTTCTATAAAATTATTTGCAATTATACACGCATGTGTAGTGTTAACTGTAAAACAACATAACCTTGTTTTGCTCATAATTTTTCCTCCTTTGTACATACTCATATAGTAACACCAATCCAACCTTCCGTCAACGCAAAAAATTATACACTTTTGTATAATTTTGGTAATTTTAGCCATAATACTTTTGGTGGTAAAAATGTTTAATAATTTATTTAAATTTAGCATATCCAAAAGAAATATTTCCTATCCTAAAATTCTTTTTTTGTTTTCTTTTATTCTTCTTAATGTATACATTGCATACAACACATATGTATCATATAAAAATAATCAAAATTTCTTTAGAATCCATGTAGTTGCAAATAGTGATAGCATTGAAGATCAGTTATTAAAATATAAGATTGCAGACAAAGTAGATAAATATATAGCATCTATTATACCTACTTCAACAGATAAAGAAACTAGTAAAACAATCATTGAAAATAGCATTCAAGAAATATTAGATATATGTTACATGGAAACTGAAAACTCGTCTTTAGCTTATCCAATTTATGCAAACATTGGAAATATGTATTATGATGAAAAAGTAAAAGACACAATTCATATGGATAGTGGCACCTACGACTCTCTAAAAATTGTCATAGGTTCAGGCACGGGGCAAAATTGGTGGTCTTTAATATATCCTAATGCATATGATGCGATTGTAACCGATGAAAGTGATTTAGATAAAAAATCAGACGATACAAATCACTTAAACACAAGTGATTTAATATCATCTGAAAATATAACTTATAAATTTGGAATAATAGAATTTTTCAAAAAACTATTCAAATAATTATTCTGTATAAACTCCAGGCTCTGGATTAGGATTTGGATTTGGGCCTGGTTCCGGATTAGGATTTGGCTCTGGTTCAGGAACTATTTCTGGTTCTTTTGTATGTTCAGTACATTTTTCAGTCTTATCTGTCAACATATATGACCAGTCTGCAGTTTTTCTAGCAGGAATTGTCTCTCTTGTTATAAATGATCTTTCTTCAATCTCAACACCTTCATACAAGTGACAATACTCTGTTGCTAGTTTTCCACTCTTACTACATACATTTGCTGTAACGTGTATATTACATTGATCAGTTGGAACAGTTCCAGATGCAAATATTTCAGTTTTTACTATTCCAGAACGTGTATCTTTTCTACAAGCTTCTGTTGCTACAAGTCCAGAAACTGTACAAACTTCAGCATAAACTATACCACTAGGTTTTGTAAAGCTCTTACCTGCAAGATTTGCATGAACTTTTTTCATAACAGAATTCCATACATATAACTGTGCCGTATTCCATACACTAGCCTTGTTATCATCATATCCTATCCAAACAACGCCAGTATAATATGGTGTCATACCGCAAAACCATTTATCTATAGAATCATCTGATGTACCAGTTTTACCTACAACAGCTATTGAGTTTTTAACCCCAATATAACCAGCAGCTGAACCGCTAGTTACAACTGAACGCATACAATCTATTAAAAGATAAGCTGTAGTTTCTTTCATAACACGTTTAAATTCACTATCTGGTTTAAGAAGTACACTATCTGAGCTATCTAAAACCTTTGTATAGAATTTTGGCTTAGTGTATACTCCTCCATTTGCAATTGCTGTATATGCTCCCGCCATATCTACAACTCTTACACCTTGAGACTGACCTCCAAGTGCTAAAGAAGCTAAATTCTTATCATTTTCGCCTAATGTAGATAAGCCTAAGTTTTTTCCAAATGTATATGCATAATCTATTCCAACTTTTTGAAGTGTTCTAACCGCAGTAGTATTTAAAGATATAGCTATTGCATACCTTGTAGAAACATATCCTCTAAATGCTCCATCAAAGTTTCCTGGTGTCCAACCGTTAATGTTTATATATGAATCATCTACTCCCATACCCGGATAAGACAAACCTCTTTCAAATGCTGGCCCATATACTGTTAATGGTTTTATAGAAGAACCAGATTGTCTAGTCATTTGAGTAGCTCTATTAAATGCTGATGTATTTGACTTTTCTCTGTAATCTGTTCCTCCCATAAGTCCTACAACATTACCTGTAGAATTGTCTATAACCACCATAGCTGATTGCATTTTTTTACCGTTTCTTGATGGGAACCAACTATCATTAGTATAAGCTTCATCTATGGCTTTTTGAATATCTGGATCAATTGTAGAATATATCTTAAGTCCATCTGAATACAACATTTTAGTTGCAACACCTTTTGTTATATTCTTTGCTTCCATTAAATCTTCAATTACTGCTTCAATTACTGCATCCACATAATATGTTGTAGTTGCACCATTTGCAGCAAGTTCACCCTTTTTAAATACAAGTTCATAACTCATAGCCTCGTCATATTCTTCTTGAGTTATTTTTCCAAGCTCCAACATCTTGCTTAGCACTATACGCTGTCTTTCAATTAAAGCTGCTTTGTTTTCCTCACCATTATATGGGTTGTATGATTCTGGTGACTGTATTATTGCAGCAAGACATGCTGCTTCTGCAATATTTACATCCTTAGCACTCTTAGCAAAAAGTGTATTAGCTGCAGCTTCCACACCATATGCTCCTTCTCCCATATATATGGTATTTAAATACGCTTCCAATATTTCGGATTTTTTAAGTTGATTTTCGAGTGTTATAGCTCTATACCACTCTCTTATTTTTCTCTGCCATGCCTTATCATTATCCTGTGTAATATTTTTTACTAACTGTTGTGTTATAGTACTTCCACCAAATGATGAATCGCCTTTATGCAATACATACGTAATTATTGCACTAGCAGTTCTTTTAATATCCACTCCATGGTGAGTTTCAAATCTTTCATCTTCTATACTTATAACTGCGTCTCTAAGACACTTTGGCATCTCATCATAACTAATCATATACCTGTTTTCTTCACTTAACGCCTCTATTTGATTGCCATTTTTATCATAAATAACAGAAGTAAGTTTTAAAATCTTAAGTTTAGCAACGTCCAAGGTTTCTGTATCTTTAATAATATCGTTTAATACCCCTAAAACAACGCCTGCACCTACAATACATGCTGCAATTCCAGTAAATATTATTATCTTAAATATAAGCCAAAAAATCTTTTTCCCTTTCTTTGGTTTATTAGATTTGCTATTACTCTTATTTTCAGTATCACTTTTTTTATCTTTTCCAATTCTCTTAAGTTTTATTTTCTTAACCTTAGTTTCTTTGGAATCATTTCTACCCAATTTTTTCACCTCAATACAAATTTTACTATATATAATATTAAAATTCAATATAACATGTATAATAATATACAAACAAAAGCAAGCATTTCGTAAGCCGGGTTCTGTTTGTGATAGTCATTAATCTAGAGTATACATCACTATATACTTCAAGCCGCCATTTCAAAAGATGGCAAGGTAACCTTAACCTTTTAGACTGGCGTTGCACCAAATGGGGTTTACACAAAACGTATGTCACCATATATTTTAGTGAGCTCTTACCTCACTTTTTCACCCTTGCTAATTTCTTAGCGGTTATTTTCTGTTGCACTTTCCTTAGGATCGCTCCCAGTAGACGTTATCTACCATTACTACCTTGTGGTGCCCGGACTTTCCTCATGAGTCACCTCACGCGACTATCTGAAATACTTGCTAATAGTTATTTTATCATATTTTAACCTTGTTTTCAACTGAAGGTGTGATTTCCATTTCTTTTGCTATGTCTTCTTCTATTTCAATTGCTTCTACAACCTGAGTGTTACCTAGCTTAGCTGAAATGTACTGTTTAACCTCACTGTTAAATTTTTCCTTAGCCTCTTTTTCCGTTAACGTAGTGGCTTTATACAATATTCCTTTTATATTTTCTGGGTCACGGCAAAGCCTTAAATACGCGCCATATCCGTATGTAGAACATACATATTCTACTGCAGATATAGCTACATCTAAATCTAACTCAGAATTTATTTTTTCGTTTAATTTAGTAGGTTTTGGAAGTTTATTTTTATCTAATAAAGCTTTAAAGTTTTGAAGACTTTCCTTATTGCACAATCTATTACATACGAATCCTCTCCACCCATATACAAGCCATGCAGGTACGCCTTTAATATTCTCTAATTCTTTTTGAGTTTCTGCCATTTCTTCTAATTCTTGTTCTTCAATACTAGCATTCTCTAATAAAAGTTCTTCTCTTTTTTGTTCTTCAGCCTCTTCTAATTCTTTTTGGAGTCTCTCTTCCTCAAGACGCTCCCTTTCCTCTTGTTCCTGTCTTTCTTTTTCTTCAGCTTCTTCTTGTTCTTTTTGAAGTTCTTTTTCCTCTGCCTCTTCTTTCTCCTTTTGTTTTTCTTTTTCTTCTTTTTCTCTTTCAACTTTAATATATCTCTTTACGGTATTTTTTAATTCATACCTTTGTTTTTCGTTTAGCTCGATATATTCTCCAACTATTATTGAAACAAGTTCAGACGAAAAAGTAGTATACACGCTGTTGCTTCTTCCGTTTGGAAGTACCATGTGAACATTTCCAGCCTCATCAGTTAATATATACCTAGTCTCAATATTGTTTGACATCATAAAATGCATTTGACGTGTTTCCACTTTTTGCATTTCATAGCCCATAGCACTTCTAAATGATTTTATATCTGGATATATATATACGTGAAGCGGCATGGCTTCCATTGTACTTTTAAGACTAATATTTTTATACTTTCTTAATTTTTCAATTACCATGTTAATATCTTGTTTTGCTACTTTCACAAAACTTCCATTTAATCTCTTGCTATAATGAAATATTACGCCTCCAACTTTTTCCGTATCTGGGAAAAGGTAATTCGTATTTTTCATAACTCCTCCTACATTTTCTCAGGGCAATCAATTCCAAGAAGCCCCAATGTTTCTTTTATAACTATGCTTGTAGCATAAACTAATGCTAATCTTGCATTTTTTAACTTTTCATCTTCTACCATTACCTGGCAATCATTATAGAACTTGGAGAAAGCCCCAGCTAAACTTAATGTATATCTTGTAATTACACTTGGCTCAAACTCATCTGCAGCCTCTAACAATACTTTCTTTGCTCTTGCAAGTTCTTTTACAAGTTCAATTTCACTTTCCTCTTTAATATTTTCAAAATCTATCATATTAAGTTCTGGCATACCACCTGCTTTTTCTAATATACTCTTTGTTCTTACATAAGTATACATTACATATGGTCCAGTTTCTCCCTCAAACTTTAACATGTCATCTAAATCAAAAACTTCGTCTTTAATTCTATTGTTTTTCAAATCATTAAAGATTATTGCACCTTTTCCAATAATCTCGGCAGTCTTGTCCACATCAAGTGCTTTACCTTTTTCTATAAGGACTTCTTTTGCTCTATCTACTGCTTCATCTAAAACTCCCTCAATAGTAGCTTTTGCACCTTTTCTAGTAGAAAACTTTTTACCGTCTGGACCTAAAACCATACCAAAAGGTATGTGATAAAGTCCGCTAGCTTTTTCTTCCCCTACGATATATTTTGCTGTACTAAATACTTGTCTAAAATGTAATGCCTGCTCTCCACCTGTAACATACAAACATTTAGTAAAATCATATTCACGAGCCCTATAAAGTACTGCTGCTAAATCACGTGTAGCATATGTAGTTGAACCGTTAGATTTTAGTATCATGCAAGGTACTTGTTCGTTTTCTACATCAACTACCATGGCACCATTGCTTTCTTTTAAAACTCCTTTTTGTTTTAAAATATCTACTACCTCTTGCATTTTGTCATTATAAAAAGCTTCTCCACTATATGAATCAAATTCTACGCCAAGTCTTTCATATATTCTTTTATATTCTTTTAGACTTAACTCTCTAAATTTGCTCCAAAGCTCTACAACCTCTTTATCTCCTTTTTCAAGCAACATAAAGTTATGTCTTGCAGCCTCTTGTATACTCTCATCTTCCTTTGCAAGAGCATTTATTCTAACGTATATATCTACGAGACTACCAATTGGGTTAGTGGTTAAGTCATATTCATCTTTCCATCTTTTATATCCCTCAATAACATAACCAAATTGAGTTCCAAAGTCTCCTAGGTGGTTTATTCCAACCGTGTTATATCCCAATGCTTTATATAACTTATATAAGCTTGCTCCAATTATTGTAGTACGCAAATGTCCTATATGGAATGGCTTTGCAATGTTTGGAGAAGAATAATCTATACATATAGTTTTACCGTTTCCAATATCGCTTTTAAGATAATCTTCTTTCTTTGTTAAAATATCTGTTAGAACAGTTTTACAAATATATGAGCTATCTGCAAAAAAGTTAATATATCCTCCAACTACTTCAATTTTACTAACTCCAAAAGGGAGTTCACTTTTTAATTTTTCTCCAAGGTCAGCTGCTATGTCCATGGGAGACTTGTGATATATACCCGCTAATCTAAAACATGGAAATGCAACATCGCCCATTGAAGCAACTTTTGGCTTTTCTAATAACTCTTCTATATTTATATCGCCACCAACTAGTTCATTTATTTTATTTGATATACTTTGCTTTATTTTATCCAAATCATTTACCCCCAAACTTTGCATAACTTCTTGCCACATCCAAAATGGCATCTTTGTTATCATCTTCTGCAATTATATTCTTTAGCTTTGCTCCACAAACAGTGCAAACATATTCAATTTGTTCTTTTTTACCTGTTGTAACTATTGATACCGGCTTTAGCAAACCTTTGCATGTATTTGCTCTATCTCCTGGTGTTACATCTACATGCAAAGAATACAGGCAATTATTACAATGGTCCCTTGATGTATATTTTAACTTTGGAACTTTATGTCCACAATTCTTGCATATAAACTCATCATCATTTTTTACAAACATTATCCTCACTAACCAATAAATTCTCTAAGTAATGAATTCTTTGGTATATCCCTTTCATCTATAGGTAGAAAATTAGTCAAAAAGTTATATAATCTTCTAGCCTCTGAATAATTAACGTTATCCATCTTAACTTGTAGTAACAATGGTTTTGCATAAACGCTCATTGCAGCCACTTCATAAATTAAACTTGTATTAAATATAGCATCAGCTTCTTTAATAAATGGATAAATATATAGTTTTTCGCCTCTAGTTAAATTTTTCCACATATTTAAAGTCTTATCTACACTATGACCTCTTGTTTCAAAATCTCTAACCATTCTTCTTAACATTCTTGTATCTGTTGTAGAAACTTTAGACATGTCGTCCATATTAAGAGTTGTCATAGGTGCAATATATATTTTGTATTTTGTATCTTCTGCTATGCTTTTTGTAACTATAGGGTTTAGTGCATGTATTCCCTCTAAGATTATTACAGACTTTTCACTTAATCTAATTGTATTGTTGTTATACTCTTTTTTACCAGTAATAAAGTTAAACTCTGGCATAGTTATTTCTTCTCCAGTAAGTAATTTTTGTATATGAGCATTAAATAATTCTAAATCTAAAGCATCAACTGTTTCAAAATCATACTCACCATTTTCAAGTTTTGGAGTATCTACTCTTTCCTTAAAATAATTATCCATAGATATCTCTATTGGCTCTATGTCATAATTTTTAAGTTTAGTTCCAAGCTTTTTAGCAAAAGTAGTTTTTCCTGATGATGATGGTCCAGAAATAAGTATAAGTTTAATATTACCATCTGTTGTAATGTTTTCTATTATTTTATTTAATTTTTCTTCTTGCAAGTTTTCACTTACACGGATAATCTCTTCAACCGTCCCATCTATAATCTTTTGATTTAAGTCAGACACTGTCCTTACTCCTAATTTGCTAGCATACTCATTGAATTCCTCAAATGTATCATAAACTAAATTAGACTGAATATTAGTATCTATTGCTTTTTCATTATTTTTATCTGGATATACTAATACAAAACCTTTTCTAAACTTTTTTACCTGAATGTTATGAATAATGCCCGTTTTAGGAGCTACTACCCCGTACATTGTAGTGGCTATGTCATCTATAAAGCACATTGAAATGCTAGATTTAAGTTTTATCTCCATATCTTCTAATTTGCTAATGTCTCCTTGAGCTTTAAATATAGCAAGCGCTTCTTCATAACTTACAGATTTTTTAGTTATATCCATATTACTACTAATTATTTTTTGTATTTCACAGTTAAGACTATTTTCTAATTTATCATCAAATTCAAGATTATGACAAATAAAATAACTAGAATTATCTATAGTATTACATAGTTCTACTTCTAGTGTAGGGCATGCTCTTTTTAACGCTAAATAAAGTATTAGTCTTGCCGTACGCATATATATTTTATATCCATCGTTGTCCCAATAATATATAGGGAAAAGTGTAGATTCCAATACCAAACGTTCATCAACAGATTTAACTTGGTTATTCACTCTAACAGCTAAAACACTATTTAATTTATCTTCATCTAAAACTTCAGCTAAAACTTCTCTTGCCGTAGTTTTATACTTTACTTTCATTTCATTATTTCCAACTCTTACAGCAATATCTTTTAATAACATATTTTAGTTCACCTCAATAACTAATTATACTGTCTTTTACACATATATATGATATACTAACCCTCCCTAAAAGTCAATTATTCTTTACTTTTTTTGCTCTTTGATGTATAATACTTAAGACTTAATTTTAAAAGATTTTTGAGGGGGAATAAATAATGAAACTAGGTATTGTAGGATTACCTAATGTTGGAAAAAGCACATTATTTAATGCAATAACGAAAGCTGGAGCAGAAAGTGCTAACTATCCATTTTGTACAATAGAACCAAATATACGGAACAGTCCTTGTTCCAGATGATAGACTAAAAGTCTTAACAGATATGTATGACGCAGAAAAAACAACATATGCTACAATTGAATTTGTAGATATTGCAGGACTTGTAAAAGGTGCTTCAAAGGGTGAAGGCTTAGGAAACAAATTTTTATCTCATATTCGTGAAGTAGATGCAATTGTGCATGTTGTAAGATGCTTTGAAGATAAAGAAATTGTCCATGTAGAAGGAAAAATTGATCCTTTATCTGATATAGAAACAATAAACATAGAACTTACACTAGCAGATATGGAATCTGTAGAAAAAAGATTAGAACGTGCAGCAAAAGCGGCAAAATCTGGTGACAAAAAATGTATTACAGAAGTTTCTGGTTTAAATAAATTAAAGACTATTTTAGAAGCTGGACGTCCTGCAAGAGAAGCAGAACTTACAGATGATGAAAAAGACTGTCTTAAGGACCTATTTTTACTTACATCTAAAAAAGTTATCTACATAGCAAATGTGAATGAACACCAGTTAAATTCTCTAGACACTGACGAAAATGTAGCTAAAGTAAAATATCTTGCTGAAAGCGAGGGAACATTTTGTATTCCACTTTGTGCAAAACTTGAAGAAGAATTATCTGAATTAGATGATGAAGATAGAATTTTACTTATGCAAGATTATGGCATGACTACATCTGGTCTAGACGAGCTTGCCAAAAAGAGTTATGACCTTTTAGGACTTATGTCATACCTTACAGCAGGTAAACAAGAAGTTCGTGCGTGGACTATTAAAAAGGGAACTAAAGCTCCTCAAGCTGCTGGAAAAATTCACACAGATTTTGAAAGAGGCTTTATAAAAGCAGAAATTGTTTCATATGATGACCTTATTTCATGTGGTTCAATGACACAAGCAAAAGAAAAAGGCTTAGTAAGACTTGAAGGAAAAGACTATGTAGTACAAGACGGCGATATAATACTATTTAAGTTTAATGTTTAGTAAAAAAGGAAGTGTTTCATATTAAAAACACTTCCTTTCTACTTTATAACTTTTCTAATTTCATTTTACTGCCACATATGCATCTTGCTGTTACAAATGTTCCTAAATGCGTAGGCGTAAATTCTATTGTTATTTCTCCATCATAAGAATAGCTACTTGCCTTAATGGCAGCTCTTGCACAACATTCATGTTCATCTGACCATTTTTTAATTTTTTCATACTCGCCATCAGTTAAACAGAATTTCTTTTGTTTAAACAATTTTAACTCCTCCCAAACCTCGGTATACAAAAGCAGCGCCTTAACAGGCGCTGCCACTCATACTAAAAATATAATTGCATCCAATAACAAAGCGTTACTTAAACCCAGTTGTATATCTCATACGTTCCCCCAACGCTCTTAGGCGTCATACAAATTTGTGACTTCTTGAGTTAAACTTCATATTGTCAACGCTAGGTAAAACCTGATAAAAAGTTGGGCATTTTCGTTGACTCTCTTTCGTAGTTTTTAAGTCTTATAACATCTGTTGCAATCATAATGCAAGCAGAATGTATAAATTTTGCTAGGTAAATCCAGAGAAGAACTGGTAGAATACATTCATGGCTTTTACCACTTTCGTGATAGATTTAATCCGCAAAAAACTTTACTTTTTTGCATACTTTAACTAAACCAATGGCTTATCCTCCTTAAAATTATTTTTGAGGTTAATATTTTAACCGCTTATAGTATATCATTGTATGTCACGTTTGTCAACAAAATAAACATAAAATTTTCTCCTTAAAATAATTATTTTACACTTTCTGCCTATATATCCACCTGCAAAACAGGATAAAAAATTTACCATAAATATTATAACATATAGCGTTATTTTTTAACGTGCTTAAGTTTCATACTACTAACTGGCATAAAAAAATAACACAGCTTATGCTATGTTATTTGGTGGGAGGGGATGGATTCGAACCATCGTAAGCGAACGCTAACAGATTTACAGTCTGCCTCCTTTAGCCACTCGGACACCCGCCCATATAGTATGTTCACTACATAATAAGTGGTGGGCCTTCAAGGATTCGAACCTTGGACCAACCGGTTATGAGCCGGTTGCTCTGACCAACTGAGCTAAAGGCCCTCACTTGTAGTGAACATGTATATTATAATTAAAATTAGAATTGTTGTCAATACCTTTTCTAAAAAAAGTTAAAATTTCTTCTAATTCAAAAATCCTTTTATAATTGTTTTTTCTGCTTGCTTCTCATCTAGTCCTAAAGACATTAGTTTAATTAACTGCTCTCCTGCAATTTTTCCAATTGTAGCTTCGTGTATAAGTCTTGCATCTATGTCTTTTGCATAAATTTCTGGAATAGCTTTAACCTGTCCTTTGTCCATAAGTATTGCATCACACTCAACATGTGCAAAGCAAAGAGAAGAACCAGTAACATTTGATTTAAATTCCTGATAAGAACTATCTGTTGCAACAGACCTTGATGTAACGTGTGCCTTTGAATCTTTACCATCAAGCTCAACGTTAAATTCAGTATTAGCAATTTGTGTTCCATCAGTTAAAATCTTTTCTGTTATAACAAGATTTGCTCCATCTTTAAGAACAGCTTTAGTTTGTCTTAATGCTTCGTCTACTCCTTTAATTTGAACTGTATCCATTGTCATTGATGCGTTCTTTTCTAAATATGCCTCTGTTACAGGGTTTAGTACTTTCTTGCCATTACCTAAACCTTCTCCAAAGTGTTTTTCAATATATTTTACTTTTGAACCTTCATCTAAATAAAATCTATGAATACCATCATGTTCTGTGGCTTGGTGCTCATCGTTATGTATTCCACAACCAGCTATAATAATGACGTTTGCATTTTTACCTATATGAAAATCATTATACACTACATCAGTTATACCGCTTTCAGTTAATATTACCGGTATATTTACAATTCCAAAAGGTGTATTTTCTTTTACATAAATATCTATTCCACTATTATTTTCTTTAGATACAATATTGATGTTATTTGAAATTTTTCTTTCTATTCCATGTCCATTTTTTCTAATGTTGTACGCATCTGCCTCAAATACATCATTATCTAGTATATTAGAAAGTAGTTTTTCATCAGTTTTATTCATTTTCTGTCCCCTCCGCTTCAAATATACTTTCAAGTACTTTTTCTTTAGCACCTGCTAACTTAATTTTTCCTTGTTCCATAAGTATTATTTCATCTGCTATATTTAAAATTCTCTCTTGGTGAGATATAACAATATTTGTAGTTTTTGACGTACCTTGTAAATTCTTAAATATTTCAGTTAAACTATTAAAGCTCCATAAATCTATTCCTGCTTCTGGTTCATCAAATATTGTAAGTGTACTTTCCCTGGCAAGAACTGATGCTATCTCAATTCGTTTAAGCTCTCCTCCAGATAATGATGAATTTATTTCTCTTCCAAGATATTCATTAGCATTTAATCCAACACTTGACAAAATCTTTGCTGCTTCGCTACTTTTAAGTATTCCGCCTTTTGAGATTTTTAACAAATCGAAAACAGTGATGCCTTTAAACAATACTGGTGTTTGAAATGCAAAACTAATTCCAAGATCTGCTCTTTTATCTATACTTAAAGTAGTTATATCTTTACCATCAAGCAAAATACGGCCACTGTCTGGCAACTCTATTCCCATGATCATCTTAACTAGCGTAGACTTACCACTACCATTTGGACCAGTTATAACATAAAACTTATTGTCATCTATTTTTAGGCTTACATCATCTAATATTTTTTTATTATCTCTTGTAAAACATATATTTTTTAGTTCTAACACATCTTCTCTCCTTTCACAACAGTACAGGGAGCGAAAAAACCGCTCCCCCAAAATCTATTTATCTGTGCTCATAAAGTCCTTAAGTTTTTTGCTCCTGCTTGGATGTCTTAATTTTCTTAAAGCTTTAGCTTCAATCTGTCTTATTCTTTCTCTTGTTACCATAAACTCACGTCCGACTTCTTCTAATGTTCTTGTACGTCCATCTTCTAAGCCAAATCTTAGTTTCAAAACTCTAGCTTCTCTTGGTGTTAAAGTTGACATTACCTCATCTATTTGATCCTTAAGTAAAACATCTGCTGCTTGGTCAGATGGAGATGGTGCATCATCATCTGGTATAAAGTTACCAATGTTACTGTCATCTTCTTCTCCAACTGGAGTTTCAAGAGATATTGGGTCTTGAGCAATTTTTTGTATCTCTCTTACTCTATCTACAGATATTTCCATCTCTGCAGCAATCTCTTCTGCAGTAGGTTCACGTCCTAAAACTTGAAGTAAGTGTCTTGAAGTTCTCATAAGTCTATTTATTGTTTCAACCATATGTACAGGTATTCTTATTGTTCTAGCTTGGTCAGCTATTGCTCTCGTTATTGCCTGTCTTATCCACCAAGTAGCATATGTACTAAACTTGTACCCCTTTTCCGGGTCAAACTTGTCTACTGCCTTAATTAAGCCTAAATTTCCTTCTTGTATCAAATCTAGAAAGTGCATTCCACGACCAATATATCTTTTAGCGATACTTACAACAAGTCTTAAGTTTGACTCTACAAGTTTTTTCTTGGCTTCTGTATCTCCTGCTGCCATCCTCTTTGCAAGTTCAGTTTCAACATCTAAATCTAATAGTTCTATTTTTCCTATTTCCTTCAGAAACATTCTAACAGGGTCGTCTACACTTATATTATCTATAAATGAAAAATCTTTTACATCATCTAAAAGTATATCCTTTTCTATCTCAGATATATCTTCAAGGTTTGGTTCTATTTCTAACTCAGTAAGTGAAGTTCCTAAATCTTCTGTTGGGATTTCTACTATTTCGTCCGAATTAGTAGTACCTTTAGTTACTGCTTCGCTTTTTTCTTTTTCCAAAGGTTTAACCTTTATACCAGCTTCTTCTAGTCTAGAATATACTTTGTCTAATTCTTCTGGAGTAAGATTCTCCTTTTGCATAAAATCTAGAATGTCTTTGTATGTGTACTCTTTAGTATTTTTTAACTTTTCAATAAAAAGCTCTACTTTATCTACTGTTTTTTCCTCTTGTGGTGTTACTTTGCTAGCTTTTTTTGGTTTTTCATTTTCTACTTTTCCCATATTTTCCCCCACACTTATTATTTATACTACATAATAATGTTTATTACAACTTTTTTTGTTAATTTTGTCTTATTTTACCCATTTTCTTTAAAATGAGGCTAAGCTCTGCTTCTAAAAATCTTTTTTCATCGTCACTTACATTTTTATCTGTTAGTCTCTCAACAATTTCTGCTCTCTTTTTCATATACCTATATTTTTTAAAATTGTCTTCCAAATCCTGCATAAGTTTAGTTTTATCACATAAAGACAAATCTATACATAATATTTCAGTAACAAGTTTTATATCTTCTTCATTATCAAATTTACTGACTATATTAACCTTGCTCAAATCTTGTTCTTTAGCAATTTCTGTTACTTTTTTATACAGCTTCTTTAAATCTTGTTCATCAAAATCTTCCTCGGAATATTTCTCTATAATACTTTTAGACGTTTTTTTATCTGAAGACAGCATAAGTGCTATTACAAACTCCTCTTGTTTTCTCCTGATATTATTTGTTCCGATTTTCTTTTTAACAGCTATATTTCGGCTTATCTGTTGTTTTTTTGCATCAATAATTGCACTTTTCTTTTCTCTTTTTGAAATTTCTTCACTCAATACTTGAGCTGCTATATTATATTTGCTTGACACTAAATCAATATACATATTCTGTTCTATTTTGTTATCTATTTTGGATAAAATATCTGCAGTTTTAACTAAAAATTCTAGTTTATCATCAAAATCATCAAGATTTTTTCCTTCCTGTGCCTTAAGTATCTTATACTCAACAGCAGATATAGCGTTTTTCACACATTCACGAAATGCATCTACTCCATATTTATTTATATATTCATCTGGGTCTTTTACATCAGGATGATTTAAGCGCAATACTTTAGCCTTTATTCCTTCAGCCTCAAATATTCCAATAGCTCTTAAAGTAGCGGTTTGTCCTGCGTTATCCTGGTCATATGAAATAATTACAGTTGATGTATATTTTTTAAGTAACTTTGCCTGGCCTTCAGTTAAAGCCGTACCTAAACTTGCTACAACATTAGTTAAACCAGATTTTTGCAAGGCAATTGTATCCATATACCCTTCTGTAAGTATAACATAAGGCATTGGATCTCTTTTTGCTACATTTAGTGCATATAAATTTTTTCCCTTATAATACACTGCATTTTCTGGTGAATTAACGTATTTTGGTAAAGATTTATCTAATACTCTACCACCAAAACCTATTACCCTATCTCTTACATCAAATATAGGAAATATCAATCTTCCAGCGAAATTTTCATACAGCTCTCCTCTTGGATTTTTAGTTACAACTCCTGCCTTTAAAATATCTTGCTCTGTATAACCTAATCCTTTTAGATACTTAATAAGACCAATCGATTTTTTATTTCCAAATCCCAAACCAAACCTTACAATTGTTGTCTTGTCTAATTTTCTCTTATCTAAATATGCTTTAAGTAGACTGCCACTTGTTTCTACTTGTTCTACCAAAGCTTCATAAAAATATTTTGCAGTAGCTTTGTTTATATTAAATATAGTCTCTTTCTCATCTTTAATAGCAGAACTTTCCCACATTCCTTTTTGCTTAAATCTTTCAGTATCAATATTAGCTCGTTCAGCTAACACTTCTAAAGTATCCTTAAAATCCAAGTTCTCTAACTTAGAAATAAAAGAGATTACATTTCCTCCTTCACCACATCCAAAACATTTGTATATTTGTTTATCTGGCGAAACTGTAAAAGAAGGTGTTTTTTCTTTATGGAAAGGGCACAAACCCAAAAAGTTTGCGCCACGCCTTGTAAGCGGTACATAATCGTTTATAACAGAAACAATATCTGTGCTAGATAATATTTCGTCTACCAAGCCATCCGAATAACGTGCCACCTATTTTCACCCCTTTTACTCTCCACTTTTTAATAACTTTATTTTCTCTTCTCTATTATAATACATGTTGCCTATACTCAAAATAAATGACATACTAAACAGTGCATCAAAAACTACTAATGAATGCATGTAGTAAATTGCCATAATTCCAAATACACACACAGCAACTTTCATAAATGTTACTTTAAATTCATTTTTTCTATTTAAAGCAACTGCTAATGTCTCAAATAACACTACAATCATACCAGACAAAATGTATAACTTGTTAGTTGCACCAAACATATCTTGTATCTTTCCGAAATTGTACGTATCTAAACCCAATATGCGCGTAGTTATCCATGTTAAAACACTTGATACGGCAACCATTACCAATGTTATTAAACCCTTGTTGATTACAATAGTTTTATCTTTAAACTTGAAACTTGTCTTGTCTGTATAATCTGACAAAATGATTAAAAAGCCACACATCACTACCCAAACAAAAACATTGTTTCCAAAAAATATATCTAATGTACTAACTATTGCCACACCTATAGATAACCATACGTATTTTTTATCCTTAAGACCATATTCAGATATCTGATCATACACCTCATATATCAAGTATATACCTAAAAGAATAAACAAAGTATTAAAAGCACTTGCATCAAACATCCAACATTTTACCAAAGATATAGGAGATAACATATATATTATACTAGACATTGTTGCAACAGCATCATTTTCAAATATGTTTAACATTATTTTCTTAATTATTACACTGTTTATATACACAAGTATTGTATTTATAATAATTGCAGAATATTTATTTTCTCCCGTAATACTAACAAGGCCTTTAAGTATTTTTCCTGCGATACCTGAATACGAATCCACGTATGATATATTTTCCTTTGCAAAGAAAATAACTACAAGTCTAGATATTACTAACACCACTGCCAAATATCCAAATCTATATAATCTTCTTACAGTCTGATTGTCCGTTTTATCTCTAAGTCTTCTTTTTATAACCTGATACAAACAGACACAAAACACCACAATAACCATGTAAATGATTATCTTAGTGAAACTTGTTTCGCCAATACCTTTTTCGCTCACAGCTAAATAAGTAACAAAACATATAAACACTGTATATATTACTACCATTAGACTACGACTAATTCTACTTAACTTCAACATTTTTCTCACATTCCATGTAATGTATTATAACATAAATAAAGCGTGTATACAAGATATATACACGCTTTAACGCCAGATAATTTAAAGTTGATTTATTCTTAAATTATTTAATTTTACACTCTTCAAGTATTTTTTGAACTAATTCGTCAGGTGTAACTTTTATCTCCTCATCTTTTCTATTTTTAATACTTAAAGTGTTTGTTTCTATTTCCTTTGCTCCTATTACTGCAAAATATGGTACTTTTTCCATCTTAGCATTTCTAATTTTATATCCAAGTTTTTCATTAGAATCATCTAACTCTACTCTAATGTCATTATCTTCTAACTTTTCTTTTACCGTTTTTGCATAGTCTATCATATTATCATTTATAGTTAAAAGTTTTATTTGAACTGGAGAAAGCCAAGTAGGTAGTGCTCCTTTAGTTTCTTCTAAATAATATGCAATAAATCTATCTATACTTCCTAAAATTGCTCTATGTAGTACTACAGGTGTCTTTTTAGTGCCATCCTTATCTATATATGATAGATTAAATTTCATAGGTAAACAGAAGTCTAACTGACAAGTAGATAGTGTATATTCTGCACCTACTGCAGGTTTTACCTGAACATCTAATTTTGGTCCGTAAAACGCAGCTTCACCTATTTTTTCTTCATATTCAATGCCAATATCATTTAATACTTGTCTTAGAGTATTTTCTGCACTATTCCACATTTCATCATCTGGATGATATTTTACTTTATCTTCAGGGTCTCTTAGAGACAATTCAAAACGATAATTTGTAATATTTAATTCCTTGTATACTTCAAGTATTAAGTCTACAACTGATTTAAATTCAGACTCAATTTGTTCTGGCGTAACAAATAAGTGAGCATCATTTTGACAGAAAGTCCTTACCCTTTCAATTCCTTTAAGTGTTCCACTTGACTCAAATCTACAGTCTCTTGCAACTTCGCCTATTCTTATAGGTAAGTCTCTATATGAATGCATTTTGTTTGCATATATCATCATATGATGTGGGCAATTCATTGGACGTAATACAAACTCTTCTCCCTCAACTTCCATTTTAGGGAACATGTTATCTTTATAGTGTTCCCAATGTCCTGATGTTTTATATAAATCCACAGTTGCAAGAGGTGGAGTTAAAACGTGTTTATAGTCTAGTTTTCTTTCTTTTCTTTTGATATAGTTTTCTAGTATTTCCCATACTGTGTAACCATTTGGTAAGTACATTGGAAGTCCTTTACCTACAAGGTCATTCATCATGAATATATTTAATTCTTTTCCAAGTTTTCTATGGTCACGTGCTTTAGCCTCTTCAAGTGCTGTTAAATAGTCCTCTATTTCTTTTTCTGTTTTATAACATATGCCATAAATTCTTGTAAGCATTTTATTTTTCTCAGAGCCTCTCCAATATGCACCTGTTGTACTCATAAGTTTAATTGCGCCAACATCACCTGTATTAGTCAAATGTGGTCCCGCACACATGTCTACAAATGGTCCATTTTCATACATAGTAATTGTAGCATCCTCTGGTAAGTCATGAATTAGTTCCAATTTATATGGTTCATCTTTCATCATTTCGCATGCTTCAGCACGAGAAACCTCATAAACCTTCATTTCTTGTTTTTCTGAGATTATATTTCTCATTATATTCTCTAATTTTCTCAAATCATTTTCAGTAATTGGAAGATTATCAAAATCATAGTAAAATCCATCATCTGTTGCAGGTCCAATTGCCAAACGTGCTTCAGGATATACTTTTTTTACAGCCTGAGCAAGCACGTGTGAAGCTGTGTGTCTTGCAACTTTTATGGCATCATTGTATTCTTTTTCTTCAATTCTTCCATCACCATATAGTACATTTATCATAAAAATTCCTCCGTTATATATCTATAGATACTTTAAGTACCTCTTTAAAACTATTATTATCTTTTAATTCTTCTACTAAATACCTTACCGCGTTAGCGGTTGTTTCTTGTAGAATAAGTTCATTTTTACCATCGCCATTTAAGTCGATTACATATTTTATGCTGTACACTGGCCACCCACTTGAAAGAGATGTGTCTTTTACATATGAATATTTTATAACCTGTGAGCCTTCAGAATTTGAAAATATAACAGCACTATACACGCCAAACATATTCTTTCCATTAGATGTTACACTATATATTTTTCCTAGTTTTCCACCAGAAAATGATGTCTGGTATGCTTCAACTATATTTACACTTCCATTTAAAAATTTATATTTGCCAAGAGCAGCCTTTACATTTTTCTCATCTTCTTTTGTTGTTTCTATTTTATCTAACTCAAACAATATAGGTGAAATATTATTGGTTTCAACTGCAATGTAATCATCAGGTTCAGGATATTTTGTAGTTTTGGTATAGTAAAACTTCTGGTTTTCTTTAAATCTAGTAGTATCAAATGTACCAAGTATTCCATCATTAGAATACATACTTACTTCTATTTTATCAGTACCTAGCTTATCAAACATATTCTTGGCACTTATCCAACTATTACCGCTTACGCCTCCAAGCAAAACATTGTTAATTATTATTGTACTAGCATTTTGTACCACTACACCTGAAACGCGCTCGGCATTATCCGTTGCATCTTCAGGTCCAAAGCTTATGTAGTTTTGGCTATTTAAGTACAAAAATAAGCTAACTAATACAGCAATTAGAACAACTAATATAACAATAATTAAAAATATCGTCTTTTGCTTTCTAATATTTGCACTTTGTTTTTTAACTCCCACAAAATTCACTCCTTTAACTTATACTAATCTTTCCGCCCTCATCAATAGAAAAAATACAACCGCAGAACTTTTGCCTATATAATCCAAGTTCTCGTGCTTTATTTTGTCCTACTCTAAATAGTGGTCTAAAATCTTTATATAAAAATTCAACCCCATATTCTTTTTCAAGCCTTTTGCACACCTCTATTATTTTTTCATGTTTTTGGTAAGGAGATATTAAAAGCGTTGTTGTAACCGCATCATATCCATTTTGTGATGCATATTCAAATACTTTTTTTAATCTTGTATAATAACAATACTCACAACGAATACTAAAACCTAATGATTCATAATTAATTGCATCTTTAACAAATTTATACATGTTATATTCGTCTATAAATATTCCCTCTTTTCCCATAAGGCTTAAATATTCTTTTAAAGTATTTTTTCTATGTTCATATTCAACTTTGGGATGAATATTTGTATTATACCATAAAACATCAAAATCTTCTATTGTTTGTAGTCCAAATTCGTCCAAAGAAGACACAATATCATCATAAACAGCTACCAAACATGGTGCACAGCAAGCATGCACAAGTAGCCTTTTTCTATTCTTCTCCATTATACGTTACCCCTAAATGTTCATAAGCCAAACGTGTCGCAATTCTTCCTCTTGGAGTTCTATTCACAAATCCTATTTGCATAAGATATGGCTCATAGACGTCCTCTATTGTATCTTTATCCTCGCCAGTAGATGCTGCCAAAGCTTCAAGCCCAACCGGTCTTCCATTAAACTTTACAATCATAGTTTCAAGAATCTTTCTATCTATCTCATCTAGACCAAATTCGTCTATCTCAAGTCTATCTAATGTTTTTCTCGCACTATCATAGTCAATTTTAGCTTTTCCCTCAATCTGTGCAAAGTCTCTTGCCCTTTTTAAAAGTCTGTTAGCAATTCTAGGTGTTCCCCTGCTTCTTGCGCCAATTTCTTCAGCAGCTTCTTTGGTTATTTCTATTCCAAGTATTCCTGCACTTCTTAAAATTATGCGAGACAGTTCATCCACATTGTACATTGCAAGTCTATGTATAATTCCAAACCTATCACGAAGAGGTCCAGATAATGCCCCAGCCTTTGTAGTTGCTCCAACAAGAGTAAACTTAGGTAAATCTATTCTTATACTTCTTGCTGATGGCCCTTTACCTATCATAATATCTAGGTTAAAATCTTCAAGTGCAGGATATAACACCTCTTCTACACTCTTTTTAAGCCTATGTATTTCGTCTATAAACAACAAATCGTTCTTTTCAAGATTAGTCAAAATTGCAGCCAAATCTCCTGGCTTTTCTATTGCGGGTCCTGATGTTATCTTAATGTTTACTCCAAGCTCTGATGCAATAATACCTGCTAGAGTAGTCTTTCCAAGTCCTGGAGGGCCATAAAGTAATACATGGTCTAGTGCCTCTCCTCTATCTAGTGCAGCCTTAATATATACCTTCATGTTCTCTTTTACTTTTTCTTGTCCAATATATTCAGATAAATCACGCGGTCTTAAAGAAACTTCTACTTCATTATCTTCTTCCGTGTCAAATTCCGGTGCGATCATTCTATCTTCTATCATTAAAATCCCTCAATTTCTTCAATATTATACCATGTAGAAAATTAAATTTAAAGTGTAGTAACACTTTTTTTAATTTTTCATACTATGTAATATATAGATAAATAAATTATCTATATAATCTAGGGGGAAACACATGCAGTCTAATAATAACAATTCATTTATCTGGCTAATTATTTTAATACTTATTTTCTTTACAGATACTTCATCTAACTCGATAAAAATTGGTAATTATTTTAAACTTACCAGTCCAACTCAAAACTTATTCAATAATTTTATATAAAAGGAGAGGTGAATTTTACATGATAGATGAAAGATGTGGCGGCTGTGGATGTGGAAATTGCGGAGGTGGCTGCGGTGGAAACTGTGGCGGCGGATTCGGCGGCGGATGTTGCTGTATATGGATTATACTTATTATAATCGTACTTTTATGTTGCTGCGGATGCGGATGCTAATTTACACGCAAAAATCGTAAACTATTAAAACATATTAAAGTATAATAAATACTTACCCAGGAGAATTTCTCCTGGGTTTTTTGTATGTGAAAACCCCCAGATTGTCTGGGGGTTCGATTAAGCTTAAGCGTTGTA
>USES01000006.1 GCA_900553785.1 uncultured Clostridium sp. | reverse complement strand
CCCCCCATTTACATTATTTCCCATTAGTCTCATTTGTTCTTCTCCTCTATTTTTCATAATTTTATACCAAAATTTTACTTATTGCAATATATCACTTACATAAAGTTTGTTTTATATGTTTTCATCTAATATTTTTCGACATAATCTTACAAGTCTATCCGGTTTTACTTTCAATGTATACCATAATATAATTTAAATGGTGATCAATTTGTTTAAAAAATATTTGAAAGTAGTCTTAGTTATTATTGTTATTTGTATAACGTACACATGCACTCATAATCCTTCTAATTCACTTATATTTCCAATTAAATGCAATTATGTACTCACTTCTGGTTATGGTTTTCGTTCATTTGATAACTCTTTTCATAATGGCATTGACTGTGCAGCAAGTGAAGGTACACCAATATATGCTATGTCTAGCGGTATTGTTACATATTCTGGCTTCAATTCATCTGGTGGAAATATGCTAATTATCCAATATGATAATGGTTATAGATCTATGTATTGTCACATGGATAATAACATATTAGTAAGTAAAGGTGAACGAGTTAAATCTGGTGAACAAGTTGGTTGTATCGGGCCAAAATACATATCTTATGGGAAATTAAATGGAGATACAACAGGTGTTCACCTACACTTTTCATTATTTTTTAATGATAAAAGTGTGAATCCATTAGAACAAAAATATACATAAATTAAGTTGTTATTGTTTTTAATTTGATATATAATCTTCTTACTTATAACAAAGGGGAAATATAAATGGATATGAAAATTAAAGTTACAAAGTCAAATTTTAATAATCTTATTAAAAACATTAAGTTAAATTATACTACAGTAGTTACAATACTTATATGCATAGTAGTAGTAATAATTCCTATCTTGTTTTTGCCATACATATATAACGCAACAAACCAAATAAAACTTACATATTTTTTTACAATTCTTACTTCTTTAGTAATACTTGCTTTAAAAATATCTGAAATTATTAAGCTCAAAAAAAACGGAGAAAAAATAGATATATTAAAAAAATCCGATTCACCATTTTTAAATTTGTGTATGAGCATATACGCATTGTTGATAGTAGTTTCTGCAATAACCTCTGCATATTTTCCATTTACTTTGCTACATGGTGCTATTGGTAGATTTGAAGGTACTATTACATTATATTTATATATTTTACTTTTTTATTTAACATATAAATTTTTCAAATGGCAAGATAAATTTCTACCTTACATTGCTACAAGCACTATAATTGTAAGTTGTATTGGTCTATTACAGGCAATACTTTGTAAAAGTATACAAAGCCTATTTGGATACGAATACATGGCCACTAGCTCATTCGGAAATCCAAACTTTTTTTCAAGTTATCTAACACTATTTTTGCCAATATATATTTTAGTTTACTTGAAAAATGGAAATCCTTTTTATTTAATAACTAGTACAATTACTTTCGGAGCATTGATTTGCACTAAAACTCTGGGTGGTTATATAACATTTGGCATATATATTGTAATTATTTTAGCTTATGCTATAAATAAAAAATATAAATTTCAAAACATATTACTAATAATATTTTCGTTTATATGTACATTTATGATACTTAACATTTGCACCCAATATACATACATAAAAGAACTTGCTTCTATAAGCCAAGAAGTTAAAAAAGCTGAAAGTAGTGACGAAAATGAAAGTAATAGATTTGGTTCTGGCAGAGGATATATTTATAAAATATCATTAGACATTATTAAAAAATATCCGTTGCTTGGAATTGGTCCAGATGCTCTTGGTGCATACTTTATGGAACATTACTATTTAGAACCAGATTACACATCTAACCGTCTATATGATAAAGCCCATTCAGAATATCTTCAAATAGCTGTATGTACAGGTATTCCATCACTAATATGTTATGTATGTATAATAGCAACTATAGGAATAACGATGTTTAAAGAATTTTTAAAAGACACTAATAATTTGAAAATTTTTGCGGTTGGTGTAAGTTGTCTTTCATACCTAATACAAGCTATATCTAATATATCCGTTACACATGTAGCACCAATGTTTTGGATAATGCTTGGAGTTGGATATGGAATGTGTAAAAACAACTTATATAATAGGAAAATTGAGAAATAATATTGTTGGAGGTAAAAATATGAAAATAGCTATGTTTGAAACAAGCGATATAGAAAAAGATTTAATAAAAAAACATTTAAAAAATCACGAGATAACATTTTTTAATGAAACTATTCAGGAAACACCAATAGATAAGTTTTATGATAGTGATGTTTTGTGTGTATTCGTTCATTCAAAAGTAACTAAAGATATTATATCTAAGTGTACTAATTTAAAACTTGTATGTACTCGTTCAACTGGTATAGACCACATAGATAAAGAACTTTTAGACGAAAAAGGAATATTACTTAAAAATGTTCCATTATATGGAGAAAATACTGTGGCAGAGCACACTTTCGCCTTGATGTTAGCTTTATCTCGTAGATTACGTGAGTCTTATAACAACACTCTAAATGGCAACTATTCTACTGATGGACTTATGGGATTTGACTTAAAAGACAAAACCATAGGAATTATACGGTGGTGGAAGAATAGGTCTACATGTGGCACGAATGGCCAGAAGCTTTGGTATGCATGTTAGAGTTTATGATATAAAACAAGATAATTTTTTGGCAGAAATAATTAACTTCAAATATGTCTCACTTGATGAATTACTAAAAATCTCAGATATTGTTTCACTACACGTGCCATATAACAAATATACTCATCATATAATAAATAAAGATTCTTTAAGCAAAATGAAAGATGGAGCCATTTTGATAAATACTGCCCGTGGAGGTCTTGTAGATACTCCGGCCCTAATAAAAGCTTTAAAATCCGGAAAGATATATGGTGCAGGTCTTGATGTACTAGAAGGTGAAGAGTACATGAACGAAGAATCAATAGCCGATATGCCAACAGCAGCTGCTGCAATTGCAATAGAACAAAACACTGAACTTACAAAGTTTGAAAACGTAATTATTACGCCACATAATGCATTTAATAGTATAGAAGCAATTGAAAGAATTATACTAAAAACTGTAGATAATATAAATGAGATAAACTAATATAAAATAAAGGGGACACTAAAAAACGTCTCCTTTATTTAACCAATATTTTCATCTATTATATATTTCAAATCTTCTATAGCTTTATATATATTCATCATACCATTTCCAATAGGATAGTAAACTGGATATATTTTATAACTTTTACCAGCTATACATTTTGAAAAATTCTTTTTTCTACATTGAGATACTGATATATTTTTATTTAGCACGATTGAACTCACTTGATTTCCAAGAGTTATAACTATCTTAGGGTTAATAATCTCTAGTTCTTTACATAGTAAATCTAAATACTCGTTATAAACTGAATTTGGTAGTACTCTTGCATCTAATTGAGTACATTTCCCTAAATTAGTAATAAAATATTTATGTTGTTCTACATTATTATATACTTCATCTGCAAAACTTTCATCCCACTCTTGTGGTTTTTTTGACATGATATCTTCATATATTTTTCTATCCAGTAATCCTATTTTGTAAAATAGTTTCCATATATTCTTAGTTCCAATCCAAGGTGACCTTCTACCTTTCCAATTTGGACTAGATGCAATATTTTTACCAGTTGGATTCATAAACACGAAACAAATATCTGGATTGTTTGTGCATCCACCATTGTATATGGGAGTTAATTCTTTTGCTCCATATTTTAATTGCAACTTATCATATTCTACATTCAAATCATCTATTCTTGTAACCATACTAAAAACCTTAAGCTCTGCATTTTCTGTTTTTGGATAAGCTTACTACATTTTCCATTAAACTATATACAGTTGTCAGTCCAACTCCTCCTGGAACTGGAGTAATATACTTAGCCACCCCCGCAACAGACTCTGTATCTACATCTCCTACTAATTTTTCGCCAACTCTTGTCATTCCAACATCTATTACAATAGCACCCTCTTTAACCATGTCTTTTTTTATTAAATGAGGAACGCCTGTTGCAACTACTAAGATATCTGCCTGACGAGTATGTAGTGGTAAATCTGTAGTTTTTGAGTGACATATAGTAACTGTAGCTCCTTCAGATAAAAGAAGTGCAGCCATAGGTCTTCCAACAATTTGAGAACGCCCAACTATTACAGCATTTTTGCCTTGTATATTTGTATCCAGCTCTTTTAATATAGTAAGGATGCCTTTTGGCGTACAAGGTATGATGTCTTTTTCGCCTTTATATAATCTACCTACATTTACAGAATTAAAACCATCTACATCTTTATTAGGGCTCACACTATCTAATATTTTCTGTTCATCTAAATGTTTAAATAATGGAAGCTGTACAAGTATGCCATCTATCTCATTATTTTCATTTAAATTCTCAATGGTTTTAATTACTTCTTCTGTAGTTATTTTTTCATCAAATATATACTCTACCTCATCTATTCCAAGTTCATGACACATCTTTCTTTTTCTTCCAACATAAATTCTTGATGCATCATTATCATTCGCAAGAATAACTGCAAGTTTTGGAATTATTCCATTATCTCTTAATTCCAATACTTCTCTTTTTAAATTACTTTTTTTCTTTTCAACTATCTCTTTTACATTTACTATACTCATTTGTATCTCTCCTTTTACCTTATAATATATGTAACAATTAGTATTATAGCAAGACCTATTCTATACACAGCAAAATACTTAAAGCCTACTTTTTGTATAACGTTCATTAAAAATTTTATACAAATCATGCCAACAATAAAAGATGTTATAACACCAATTATAAATGTCAAATCTATCATACACCAATTTAAATCTTTAAATTTTAATAAGGCCGCTCCTGCCATAACTGGAGCACCTAACAAAAAAGAAAACTTAGCCGCAGACTCTCTACCTAATTTCTCTGCTCTTGACACCATCATAGTTGTACCAGATCTTGAAAATCCAGGAATTATAGCAAACATTTGGCCAAGCCCAATAACTAAAGCTTGTTTTAGTGTAATGTGCTCAATATCTATTTGTGAATCTTTTTTCTTATCTACCAAATATAATAAAACGCCCATTATCCCTAAAGTAAATGCTATGATTATTGGTATATACTCGCTTTCTCTTATATACATCTCTATTATATCATCAAATAGCACTCCTGCAATACCAGCAGGTATACAAGCTATAATTATATACCATAAAAGTTTTCCTTGCCAAGACAAACTTCTAAAACTATATACACCATTTTTCTTGAACTTAAATCCATCTTTTATCATAGCTAAAAAATCTTTAAAAAAGAATATCAGTATAGCCATAAGAGTTCCAAAATGCAGCGCTATATCAAAAGTAAAATTGCCTAAAGCGGCGTCTTTAATGTTAAATAAGTACCTTGCTGCAATTAAATGTGCAGAACTAGATATCGGAAAAAACTCTGTAATACCTTGGATTAACCCCAAAATTATAGAACTCACAATGCTCATACACATTCTCCAATGAAGCCATCTATAATTTCTTTAATATATTTAGCAGCTGACACTGCAGCCACTTTTGCAGGTATTCCCAGCTCTAAATATGCTCGTATATTATTGGATTCACAATATTTAAAGTCTGTACCTCCCGGTGCAGATGCAATATCTATAATTAACACATCTTCTTTTACGTGAGATAACTTCCTTGCGTTTAGCAACATATATGGCACTGTATTTATTATAATATCCATATCTGGTAATACATTTTCTAGTTTTGTTATATCGACCTTATTATACCCCAAACTTTCTATCAGTGCAAGGTCTTTTTTCTTTCTAGCTTCACAGTATACATTTGCTTTAAGAGATTTAAGTCTATCCGTTAATATTTTCCCGCATTTTCCAAAGCCTAACACCAAAATGTTAGAGTTATAAATCGTTTCTTTTTGTTCTTTTAGTATTTTTAATATAACTCCTTCAGCTGTTGGAATAGCATTTTTAATTGCCAAATCTTCCTGTTCCATTAGATCATAATATTTAATATCATGAACTTCAAACTTTCTAGCTACGTCTTTTGGTATCTTACCAGCAAACACTGTTTTATGTTCAATAGTAGATATAGTATCGTCTATACTCTCCCCATTTGTTATATTTACGCCATCTTTAGTTAAAGGTGTGGGCATTATTATATAATCTGCATCATTTATATTACTTACTATGTCATTTGAATAGAGTTTTTTTAAAGCTACCTGCCTTTCATCTTCTCCAATAATATAGATTTTTCTCATAAAAAAAGCACCTCTAATACATTGTATTTTGAGGTACTTAATATATTCATTGTTTCTTTTCTTGTTTTTTCTTTTTTCTTTTTTTAGATACGTCATCTACTGCCATTCTGCGGATTATACTAAAGTTATTAAATAGTCTAGTACTAAACACTATAACTGCAGCAAGATAAATATCTACATTTAGCTTTTGACCTAAGAATACCAAAAATATTGCTATTATTGCATTTCCAAAAAAACCAGTTATAAATATTGGAAGATCAAATTTTTTCTGCATACTAGCTGCAGCTGCTCCAAATAGAGAATCTAAAAAAGCTAATATTGCTACTGCTATGTACTTTGTAAATGCATATGGTACTACTAGGTCTGAACCTAAGAAAAATCCAAGTGCTACGAAAGCCGCTATTATTATAATTCCTAACATAGTATCCCTCCTATTTTACAACAGTAGCTGTTCTTAATTTAAAGTTTCCATCATACTTATCTATTTTAATATCATCCTGTCTTGTTATTTCAATAGTTATTCCATATCTTCTTAAGCTTGTAACTATTCCACCTTTAATATTTAGAGCACTTTCTAAATACTGAGAATTTCCTATTGCTTTTATATAATATGGTGCAGCAACTTTTACACTATTTATTTGTATAGTTGGACCAACACATCTTATTGGAGTTGTTGCAATTATTCTTTGTCCGTTTATACTTATTGCTTCAGCACCCGCCGCTTTAAGTTCAGTAACAATAGCAACTAAATCTGTATCATGTACAAGTCCTGCCTCTGAGCTTAAGTCCGGAGAGCTAGAAGTACTATCATGAATTGTAACAACAACACCCTCACCTTTTAAGTCTACCAAACCAGCTAATACTGACGCAGCATTTAAATCTTCTGTCATTGAAGCAATTAGAGTATCATTAGTTGATGCATTAGATTTATATTCCTCAACTATCTCTTGACTTTTTTCGTAATCTGATTTTAAATCTTTTAATTCTTCCTTCACTTTAGCAAGTTCTGCCAAAAGCTCTGCTTCTCTCATACCTTCAGCAATTATATCTGTATTAGATACAGTATTAAGTTGTGCAGATATTATTAAAGTAAAGAAAAATGCTGCAACGCCAATCAATACATAAGCTTTTATATTTTTAGTATTAAATAATTCTTTTTTCTTTTTAACATTCTCTTTATTTATTGGCTCAATAACTGTTATATCCACATTTTTGTTTATTTTCGCTGCCTTTTCAGTGTTTTTTTTCTGAACTTTTTCAATTATTCCACTTTTCTTTGCCACTTAAATATCCCCTTTCTATATTGCAGAGTATATTGGATTATCTTGCGTCATATCTAATTTGCCTGTTTTTCCATCTATCTCTTTTAATATTTCTTTTAATAGTGCCATCTTATATCCAAGCTCACTATTATCTTTTAGTTTAACACTTAGTTTATCATTTAAATTTAGTATTATTTGTGAATTTTTAAATTCAACACTAGTTACTTTTGCCTCAATTTGACTTTCATCATATAACTTTAATACCTTTTCTAAAGACACAAGTTTTTCAATCTCTGCATCCGTTAACCTATAACCCAATTCAATCACATCTTCAAAATTCAGGCCAAATAGTATCAAGCTTTCAGACACATTAGACACATCAATTATTTCCAGCACATATCCTTCACTATCTAACCTTACATATTGTCCACTATCTTTTGCATAAGCTACGTATTTTTCAACTCTTTCAGTTATTTTAATTTGAATTGTTGAAGGTAACTTCTTTGTTATACTTACACTTTGAACATATGGCAACTTGGAAATATTAGATATTGATGTACTTTTTGAAAGTTTGAAGATATTACTTCCCATTTCAATAGCACTAGCTTGTACTATATCATCGTAACTATAGTTTTTAAGTTCGTTTACTTCTATACTTTTAATACTAAACTTTTCACTGTTTCTTAAAAAATATATACCATATCCTACTAAAAAGATTAGTGACAGTATAAACAAAACAAGTATGAAGTATATTATACCACGCAAAAACTTCTTTTTACCTTTACTCAAGCTCTTTTTCTTTTTAATAGGTTTCTTAGGTTGTCCTTTGCCAGACATATTTATCACCTAATGTATACCTTCCATCTATTTTATTATACCACAAATTATTAATAACTCAAGTATACTAACCTTAATGTACGCAATAGTAATTAAAATTTTTAAATATTTTATTTTAGAAATTAAGTACACAAACAAAAAAGCAGATAACTTCAATTAATTATCCACCTTACATAATTATAAAATAAATTATTAATATTGAAAATGTTATATTTCTCTATTTAATATTTATTGTTTTTATAATTTCTAATAGTTCATCTGATTCACTATCTTTTAAACCTTTATTTATAAACGCTATATTTTTATTTATACTATAAAATGAGATGTCTTCCCATTCTTTCTTTCCGTCATAATATCCAACTGTTGCGTTTTTTTTGTTATTTAAAATTATCTTTTTATCCGTTCTTCCAGTTCCACAAACAGCAAATTGATCATTATAAAAATACAGCATTGCATATTGATTCTCGTTATTTTTATAAATCTTCAATGCATATTTATAAAAATCATCTTCCTTGTTTTTTGGAATCTCTACATATCTCCAATCATCAGGAACATCCAGTTCTATATTCACATTGTCTACCGTCTTTAAATATTTTTGATATTTTTTTTCAACACTTTCATTTTTGTTTACTTTAATTACTGGTGAATATCGTTTTCCCCAGGTACTAAATATAACTTCTTCTCCGTTTTTAATTTTATTCAAATCAATTAGATACATACATCCTACTATCATCACTAATAAAAATACAACCATACTTACTACTTTTAATATATTTTTTCTCATATATATCACCAATCCAACCTTTCTGTTATTTAGACAATTTTTTTATTCGTTTCAGTTGGTGTTTTGTAAAGATAATTGAAAAAAATATAGCAAAAATTAAAAATGCAAATGAAGTGCTAAAAATACATATTTCAAAACCATTTATTGATTTTATATTCACTAATTGTTCCGTAACTTCATGTATCTGTTCATTTTGCATTTTTCCAGTATCACTTTTAACTTCATCTTTTAAGCTTTCTTGTAATTTTGATTCTTCTTTTGAATTATCTTTACTTGTTTGTGTTTTGTTATCTTTTATTACATGACTTTCATCAAATATTTTACTATTAGACAAAACTTTTACTCCTATTACAAATGTAATAATAGACATTCCTAAATTACCTAATAATAATTTTAATGTATGTATTGATTTATAATATCTCCATTTTATGGTGCTAGTTGGTTCTTTCAATAACTTTCCTATTTCACTGAACGATAAATTGGATAACAGTTTTAAGGAAACAATTTCTTTTTCTTTATCATTCAATTTACTAATCAATCTGTTATAACTATCCATATTCATTATTTCGTTTATATTATCATTTTTGTCTTCAACTTCACCTACACTGCTCAAATCAACACTATTTTTATTCTTTTTCAAATAGTTTATTGCCTCATTTTTGGTCACAGAATATATCCAACTTGCTTCATTATTATCCGGCAAATTACTTTCATCTATTGAATATAACTTTTCAAAAACTATTTGAACTATATCTTCAGCATCATTCCTGTTTTTTACTATACTATACGCAATTTTATATATTAATTTACTATAGTTAGTATACAATTTTTCAAATGCAATATTGTTATTACATTTTATTTCTGCAAATAATTCTTTTAGTTCTTTCCAATCGTTTTTATTTTTCATACTGTATTCCTCTAATCATTATTACGGATTTTATCTGCTATTTTTCAATATATAATATAGATTCCATAATTTAGACAACTTTTTTATTCTCTTTAGTTGGTATTTCGTAAAAAAATTGAAAGAAAGTTCTCCTATAGCACTTACTTATTATCCCTAACTGGTATAAACTTTTTAGCAAATTTATATTTATCTCTATTTTTAACATGCAGAAAGCCTATTACACTAAATACAATAGCACCTATAAAATTTACAAATAAATCTTTCATTGTATCTATAATTCCAATGTCTAAATATCCACCTTCTATGGTAGTAACCTCTCCATTTGACGAATACACCTCAGTTTTAACTATATTTTTAATTTTTACTGGAACATTCTCCTTTTTTTCGTTTAACTCTACTGACGAAATTTCTGTTATTATTCTATCTTTTTGCATATCTGTTTTGGCTATACTATCTGTTGCAAACTCATAAAACTCCCACAGTATACCTATAGTCATCGAAAAACAAAAAGCAACAAGTGAAAGATATATCGGGGATAAAGAGATATCTTTACTATTTTGATTTAGCAAATCCACTAAAGAAAATCCAATTCCCGCACATATAAAACCATTTAACGTATGAAGCAGTGTATCCCAAAATGGTATAATACCGTAGAAATTATTTATTTCACCAAGTATTGCAGATGCATATATAAACAAATAAATTATACCCTCTAACATACTTGGTATTCCTATTTTAAACTTTTCTGAAACAAAAGTTGGTAAAGTAAACAATATAAGCGTAAGTGCACACATAGCTACATTTGAAAAATTTTTTTGCAATATTTGAGAAATCATACTTAATATTACTAAAATTCTTAATACCAGATATACAACAATCGATTTCTTATTTGTTTCTTTATATTTTTGTTTCATCTTTTTCGAAAAAATGTTCATAAAATGCCACTCCTTTTTAAATTATTTTGATTAAATTATATCATTTGATGTCAAATAAATGTGCAAGCTTTTTAATCCTTATGCTTCTATATGTAGCTTGAATTTTTTTGCACCTATTCAGTGATAAATGCAATAAAAAACACACCTGCGCTATACACAAGTGTAATTTTCTAATGTTTTTTTGCAACATTTCTAATTTCTTTATATATTCTATCTTCAACATTTTCTAAAAGAAGTTTCCTTGCATTTTCGCCCATTGTCTTTAATAGTTTTGTATCAGTTATGTATTTTGTCACGGCTTCATGCAATACATCCTCATTTAATTCCTTTTCTTCAATTACAAGTCCAGCTGTATTTTTTTCCAAAATCTTTGCATTGAAGTATTGGTGATTTTCCGCAGCTGTAGGAAGCGGTATAAGTATAGCAGGTTTAGCAGCAATTTCTAGTTCTAACACTGTCATTGCTCCAGCTCGCGTTATTAAAAGATCTGCTGCTTTATACATTTTTTCCATTTCATATATATATTTTTCTACTCTAATATATTTTGAATATTCTTCGCTAAGCTCGGATTTTACTGTATCAAAATTATCATGGCCTACTGCAATAACGGTAAAGAACTCTTTAGGCTTAAATTTCTTAATCATTTGAATTACTGTTTCATTTATCTTTTTAGCTCCTTGACTTCCACCAGTAACAAACAATACTTTTTGATGCTTCAATCCAAGTTCATTTTTACATTTAATTTTTCCTAAAGAATCTATCGTGTCTTTATTAAATTTTGCGGGTGTTCCTGTATATACACAATTTGAATTTGGTAAATACTTTTTAGTTTCATCAAACCCTAATAGCACTTTTGCCGCATGCTTTGCATTAAGCTTTACAGATAGTCCTGGAAAAACATTACTTTCATGTAATATATATGGAACTTTTAGGGCAGCTGCTGCTTTCATAACAGACACACATATATATCCACCTGTTCCGATCACAACATCTGGCTTAAACTCTTTAATTATTTTTTTACTGTCAGATACACCTAAAACTGCATTATACATATTCTTAAAATTCTCAGCAGTTAGCCTCCTATGTAATTTCCCAGCTCGTATATTTTTAATTTCAAAGCCAGCTTTTTTTACAAGTTCATTTTCAAGTCCTGTTTTTGTACCTATAAATAAAATAGCACTATCTGGTTCTTTATTTTTTATCATATTTGCAATAGCAATTCCTGGATTTATATGGCCACCAGAACCAGCACATGCAATTATTACCCTCATACTAATATCTCCTTTGTCTTGAAACATTTAATACAATACCAATTGATGCTAAGTTAATTAAAAGAGAAGTTCCTCCATAGCTAAAAAATGGTAATGGCATTCCTGTTGTAGGAATAAGTTTAGTTACAACCGCAACATTCATTATCATCTGAAAAGCAAACATAGAAATTATACCTGTTGCCATCATAAGTGCAAACAAATCTCTAGATTTAAGTACTAATGCTAATGCACGATATATGAAAAGTACGAATAACAATACTACTATTAAACTTCCAACAAATCCAAACTCTTCAGCCCAAATAGAAAATACAAAGTCATTCTGAGACTCTGGTAACCACAAATATTTTTGTCTACTTTGACCAATTCCTGTTCCAAAAAGTCCGCCTGATCCTATTGCATAAAGACTTTGAGTTGGTTGCCAGTTACTTCCTGTTATATCTTCATCTGGGTTAAAAAATGCTTTTACCCTCTTCATTCTGTAGTCAGAAGTAAATAAAAATAGTGACGCAGCTGTAATACCTACAATAACAGCTATAATTATAGTACGCTTTTTTAACTTAAATCCACTAGTAAATATAGTTGTAGCACCTATAACTATCATAATTATAGCGCCAGACATGTGTGACTGAAAATACATTACAACGCACACTATACCTATCATAATAGCAGGCACAGCATAACCTAATATACTTTTCATCTTTTCTTGATTTTTACTAATATATGCTGCAATTCCTATAGCTAGTGCAGGCTTCATAAGCTCTGACGGTTGGAAACTAATAAATCCCAAATCAATCCATCTTCTTGCTCCTTTCACCTCAGAACCAAGGCCAGGAACAAATACAAGTAACATTGCTGCAAGTGCTACTAAATATATAGCATAACCATATTTTTCGTAAAATGTATAATCTATCTTAGAAATTATAAACATGGCAATAACTCCTACGACAGCAAATGCCAATTGCCTAATAAAGTAATAATTGCTATCACCTTTAGTAATAAGCGCTGTATATGAACTTGCAGAAGACAAAGCAATTAAACCAACGCATAGAAGCACTATTATAGTAAAGACTAAAACAAAGTCTAACTCTTTTCCATTGCTTGTAGATGTAACTTTTTTTATTGCTTCTTTAACAGCCACTGGCATATGCCCCCTTTCATTATACTAAATATGCTATAACACATAAAATAGCAGTGATGCTCCAAAACATAATTACTATTTTCTCTTCACCCATTCCGCTTAATTCTAAATGATGGTGTAAAGGCGCCATCTTAAATAATCTTTTTCCTTTAGTTGCTTTAAAATACAATACTTGAAGTGCAACAGATAAAGTCTCTAGCACAGGTATAAGCAACACTATTGCAAGATATACTGGCATTTGCATTACTATAGCTGTACTTGCAACTATTCCGCCAAGTGCAAGAGAACCAGTATCTCCCATAAATACTTTTGCTGGTTTTATATTAAACACTAAAAAGCCTAATATACTACCAACACTTGATGCACCTAAAATTATCATAGGAGTATCATTATTTTTTATAGCTATAACTGTAAAAAATGCCATAACACACGCAGTTATACCTGAGGCCAAACCATCTAGCCCATCAGTTAAGTTAATGGCGTTACTTGTTCCAAGCATTATAAATGCAGTAAACAATACAAACACCCCTGTGCTAAGTACAACTGGTTTAGATACAAATGGTATTAACATTTCTGTATTTAAATTAAATACTAAAAAATATACCAAGATAAAAACGGCTGTAGTCACAAACAAAAGTAACATCTTCATTTTTGCACTTATTCCATCTGTACTATGTTCAACAAGTTTTTTTCTATCATCTATAAATCCAGTAAGTCCAAAACCTAAAGTTGCAATAAGTGGTAATACCAATATTGGATACTTAAATGACATCACTATAAGTATAACACATATTGGTATAAGTATTGTTATACCACCCATGGTAGGTGTTCCAGATTTGCTAAGATGACTTTCTGGTCCAAGCTTTCTTTCTACCTGCCCTATTTTATATTTTTTTAATATTGGAATCGTTATTATTGCTAAAACCACAGTAGCAATAAAAGATACCAAACACATCAGTACTTGCAATTTCATCAGTATATTTCCCCTCTAAAATTTAACTATATCTTTATCTGGCAAACTCATAGCCACTTCTTTTACTGTTTCTCTATCATCCATATGCATTCTTTTGCCTTTTTCTAATTCTTGGTAAGTTTCATGTCCTTTTCCTGCAATAATTATAGTATCATTTTTCCATGCTATTTTCATTGCAAATTTTATCGCCTCTTGCCTATCTAAAATCACCTTATATAGGCCTTTAGTATCTTTTATTCCACGTTCTATTTCACTTGCAATTGTTGAAGGCTTCTCATCTCTTGGATTATCTGTTGTTACTATTGTAAAATCTGAATAAGTTCCAGATATTTTTCCCATTTCGTATCTTTTTGAGGTATCTCTATTTCCACCACAACCAAATACTGTAATAACTCTACCCTTTATGTATTTTTTAGTGTTAATAATTATTGCCTCTAAACTTGCTGGTGTATGTGCATAATCTATAATTACAGCAAAACTTTTATTTATATCTACTACTTCACTTCTGCCTGGAACTTTTATTGTAGCTAGGGCAGATAAAATATCCTCCATTTGCGCTCCAAGCATGCTTGTTACTGCAATAGCAGCTAATGCATTATATACAGTATACTTTCCAGGAATATCCACGGTTATAGTTTGAAGTTGTTTGTTTATATACATCTTAAAATCTACATAATTATTGTTGATTCTAATATCTGTAGCAGATATATTAGATGCATTGTCTATTCCATATTTTGCATATTTACAATCAATTAGCTTCAACAATTTTGTAGTATACAAATCATCTGCGTTAATTATACCAAATGCACATTGTTTAAATAACTTTGCTTTAGCAGCAAGATAGTTTTCCATCGTCTTATGAAAGTCTAAGTGGTCATGAGACAAATTAGTAAACACACCTATATCAAATTTAAGTCCATGCACTCTATTCAATTCTAATGCGTGTGATGATACTTCCATAACAACATATTCCATATCAGCATCAACCATATCTTTTAGTATTTTTTGTAAGTCTAATGATTCTGGAGAAGTACGTGATGCTTCAATACTAGCGTCACCATATTCTATTGCTATAGTTCCAATAAGGCCACACTTCTTTTTGCTGGCACACAATATGTCCCTTATCATGTAGGCTGTTGTAGTCTTTCCTTTTGTTCCAGTTATCCCTATAAGTTTTAGTTTTCTTGCAGGATAGTCATAATATCTTGCTGCAATTTCTGCTAAAGTAACTCTTGTGTCATCTGTCATAACCAAAGTAACATTACTGTTATCTATATTAAGCCCTGCTACATAGTCTTTTTCACAAGAATCATAAATTATAGCTACAGCTCCTTTTTTAATTGCCTCTTCTATATATTTATGTCCATCAGTTTCAAATCCTTTAATTGCTACAAATACATCTCCAGCGGAAATATTATTTGAATTGTATTCTATTTTATTTATTTCTACATTTGTATTTTTATTAGTTTCACATTCTATACCTTCTAACAAATATTGTAATAACATATATTCCTCCCAATTTATTGCTTCGAATTTTCAAAGCATTTACAAAAATTATATCACATCAATGCAAGTCAGTAGTATCCACAAATTTTACAGTTATAATCGAACCTTTGGTTACGACTTCTCCTGCACTTGGATATTGAATTATAGCGTTTCCGCTTCCTACGACTCTAATATTTAATCCTGAGTTTCTTACAGCACTTACTGCACGCGATACGTTGTATCCTCTTACATCTGGTACTTTAGCAGTAACTTTGGTAGCAGTAGCATCATCATAAACTCTTACTGTAGCACCTTTTGTTAAACTTGCACCAGACTTTGGTACTTGGTCTTGAATTACTTTATCTTCTGCAATAGTATTATCACTTGCAATTTTAAAGTTTAATTCAGCTAGTTTTTCTTGTGCTTTTTTGTATGTAAGTCCAATTAAATTTGGAACAATCATTTCCTCTTCAGCATTTTCTTTTATTGAATAGTTTGGGTCTACATCCATATATCTTAAAACTTCTTCTATTATTGTACCACCAACTGGTGCTGCAACAATTCCTCCCATATGTCCTTGAGAACTTGTTGGATTATATATAGATATTATAATAACTATTTCAGGGTCGTTATATGGTGCAATACCAGCAAATGAAGCCATGTATGTTTTGTTTACTCTATCTTCTTCAGCTGTACCAGTTTTTCCAGCTATTACATATCCTGTAGCTTGTGCAGCCTTACTTGTTCCGTTATTTACAGTATCATATAACATGCTCATCATTTTTGTTGTAGTATCTTTTGAATACACTTGTTTTAAAACTTTAGGTTCTGTACTTTTAACTATATTTCCATCTTGTGTTTTTACTTCTTTTACAACATATGGTTGCATTAAATATCCGCCGTTAGCTATTGCAGAATATATTACTGCATTTTGAAGTGTTGTTGTAGATATGTTCTGACCAAAAGATGTTGTAGCTAAATCAAGCTCTGTCATATTAGATTTTTTATACGCCTGTGCTGATGCCTCTCCTGGTAAATCTATACCAGTTGTTGAATAAAGATTTAATGCCTGTAAATATTCACAATACTTTTCTGTTCCAATTTTTTTTGAAACTTGCATAAGTACAGGGTTACATGAGTTTACGATACCATCACGCAAGCTTTGACTTCCATGACTTCTTGGATATCTCCAACATTTAATACGTTGACCAAGTACAGTCATTGAATTACTGCAATTATACACTTTTGAATCTGTGTCTGACACACCTTCTTCTAATGCAGTACATGCTGTTACTACTTTAAAAATAGAGCCTGGTTCATACGTATCTTGCATGCATTTGTTACGCCACATATTATTCAAATAAGTATTTTTTTCTTTAGTTGTCATTTCATCCCATTTAGATAAAATATCTACATCCTGCGGAGTAAACGGATCATTTGGGTCATAATCTGGGTAAGATGCCATAGCCAAAACTTCTCCTGTTGATGGTCTCATTATTACACATGTTCCGAAATCCGCTATATTTTCTATTACTGCTTTTTCAAGGTTTTTTTCTACAATAGATTGTACTGTTGCATCTATTGTAAGACTTAAATTATAACCATTTTGAGGAGCAACGTATTCTTCCTCATCATATGGGGTCTCGTTTCCTCCACCATCTATACTTCCTACAATTTTTCCAGGGATACCAGCTAATTCATCTTCATAAGCTACTTCAAGCCCAAATAATCCTTGATTATCTACGCCAGTAAATCCTAAAACATGGGAAAGCAAAGCTCCATATGGATACGCACGTGTTGTAGATTCGTCAAGATATACTCCTTTTAACTCATTTTCAGCTATGTATGAAGAAAGTTTTACTGCTTTTTCTTTTTTTATATTACTTGCAATTGTAACAAGTGAAACCTTTTTATTTAATTTTGCTAATACACTATCCTCATCTAATTCAAGTATTTTTGCTATATTTTCTGCAATTTCTTTCTTCTTATCATCTGCGATATTTGTTGGAGCTATTGTTAACGTGTTTGACGATACGCTAATAGCAAGGGTGTTACCCTTCGAATCATATATGGTACCACGACTCGCTTCAACTTTTCTATCTTTAGTCTGTTGTCTATATGCTAATTCCTGGTAATAATCTCCTTTGATTATCTGTACATAAAAAAGTCTTCCTATAACAGCAATAAAACCTAAAAGTGCCACTATTAGTAAAATTGTTACCCTTTTTTTATGCTTAACGCTAGCAAATGCCACACTCTTCACCCCTTTATACACAAATAACCATAATGCATTTCAATAAACTACTATTACATTGTACTTTATGAAACTTATGGTTATTACTAAAATATTTCACTTATCTTTTGTTTTATTGTATTTATTATATTTAAAATTCCACCTTGTGCATCGTCTGCCACGCTTTTCCCTTTATAATCACTTCCAAGGTAAACCATTTGACTTTTTTCGGGTTCTTGCATTCCTAGCTGTTGCTTAGCATAAGCCTCAACTTCAACTATGTCTACCATTTTGCTATACTCAATTTCTGCATTTGTAAGTAAAGTATTTGCCTCAGCTTCAGCAATTTGTAATCTTTGAACCTCAAGATTTTTTTCACTTATTATATTGTACCTATAATTTATTACTATAAGCATTCCAAATATTAAAAGAGTAGTTAGAACAAGCGATGTCTTATTGGCTTTTTTTGCTTTATTTTTATTTAAATTTTTATTCTTAATAACTTTAAACTCTACTTTTTTGTTTTCTTTTTGCTTTCTTTCAGGTTCAAAGTCATACGCTCTTAATGCCACAAGACATCCTCCTTTCTTTAAACTCTTTCAAATACCCTTAGCTTTGCACTTCTAGATCTTGGGTTAATTTCAAGCTCTTCTTCTGTTGCAACTATTGGTTTTTTTGTAATTATTTTTCCATAAGATACTTTATTACATACACACTTTGGCAATTCCTTTGGACAAGTACAACGTCCTTCTAATTCCTCAAATGTGTTTTTTACTATTCTATCTTCAAGTGAGTGGAATGTAATTATGCAAAGTCTTCCACCAGGTTTTAATGCGTACGCTGCATCTTTTACAGCTTTTGCAAGATTTATTAGTTCGCCATTTACTTCTATACGAATTGCTTGAAATACTCTTTTAGCAGGGTGTTGCTTTTCGTAAAGAGCAGATTTTGGCATAGCCTCTTTTATGCATTCTACCAACTCGAATGTGGTTTTAATTTCTTTTTCAGCTCTTCTTGAAATAATCGCTTTTGCAATACGTTTAGAGTATTTTTCTTCCCCATACTCAAAAAAAATCCTAGCAAGGCTTTCTTCTGAATATTTATTTACTACAAAATGTGCAGTAAGTTTGTCTTCTCTGTTCATTCTCATATCTAAAGGAGCATCATGCATATAACTAAATCCGCGACTTGCTTCATCTAATTGATAAGAAGAAACCCCTAAATCTAGTAAAATTCCATCTACTTTATCTATATTTAATTTTTCTAGTATTTCCTTTATATTCTCGTGATTATTGTTTACGTATATAACATTTGTATAGTCTTTTAATTTTTCTTTTGCTGCGGAAAGAGCATCCTGGTCTCTATCTATTCCAATAAGAGTACCATTTTTTGCCAGCCTTTCCATAATACAGAAAGAATGTCCAGCACCACCAAGGGTTCCATCTACATAGACCCCATCATTTTTGATATCTAGACATTCTAATACTTCGTTTTTTAATACAGGTATATGTTTAAACCCCGTCATGCTTGCCACACTCTCATTCATATATATTTAATATTTTTATCTTTTGTTTATTAGGTTTTATCTTTTGTAATTAATGTAAATCTTATCATACGTATGAGTAAGTAATTATTTTCTTTAAATTTTATACTTTTGTTTATTACTAATTTTTTCCTTTGTTTGTTTTAATCTTTTGTACATCTATATCAAATGCCAAATTCTGACATATGAATAGCAATTTCGTTTAGATCTATGTTATCTTCACTAGTATATTTCTCCCATTTTTCTTTATCCCATATTTCCGCTCTTGTAGAAACTCCTGTGAACACAACATCTTTTTTAAGACCTGCATGCTCTTTTAAATTTTGTGGAATAAGTATTCTTCCTTGTTTATCCACCTGACACTCTGTGGCACCTGCTGTAAAGTATCTTACAAATTTTCTTGCATTTTCATTAGACAATGGTAATGATTTTAATTTCATCTCAAAATTTTGCCATTCTGAAATAGAGAAAACTGAAAGACATGTGTCAAAACCTTTTGTTACTATAAACGTGCTACCCAAGTCATCCCTAAATTTAGCAGGAACAATAAGCCTAGATTTTTCATCTAAAGTATGATTAAACTCGCCTAGCAACATAGTTTCACACCTCCTCCACTTTGTACCACTTTACTCCACTGACACCCATATTATATCAGATAGAAAAACAATTGCAATACTTTTTAATAAAATTTATTAAAAAATTTTACATAATTATTTGTTCAAAATTATACGTATCAACGCAATTTTAATTTATGTACTCTAATACCCTAAAAAAATCACTATTTTTACATAAAATTTATGTCTAATATAATTGAAATACCTATAAAAACTTATTAATTTATTTACTTGAGTTAAATAAAATTTTGCATTAAAATTTCCTTACAAAATTCAAAAACTTTAAATTAAATTATTGACAAATGTATTTTGCTATGTTAATATATAAATACTGTTGCGGGTATGGCGGAATTGGCAGACGCGCCAGACTTAGAATCTGGTACCAACAGGTGTGTAGGTTCAAGTCCTATTACCCGCACCATATTGATAGGAAACTCGGACAAAATACATCCGAGAGTAATAAATGCTAACTAGAAATAGCAATGTCATTAACTTAAGAAAATACGATTCATAAAAATCGTGTTTTTTTTGTTGATTATAATGTTAACTAATAAAAAAGGACATAATACCCCTTACCCCAAATTAACTTAAGATTATTTAAAGATGAATATGGTTGTTATCTTAATATGAACCATGAAGTAAAAAGTAAATAAGAAGTTAAAAATTATTTTGATAAGTTATGTAGTACATTAAACGAATATAAATTTAATTACTATGAAATAGATACAGATGATGATTTAAAAGATATAAAATATTCATCTAATATTAATCTAGAAAAAATAATACGATTAATTTCTATAAAGCCAGATAAAAGATTTAAAAATCAAAATTTAAAATTAGGAGTTATTACACTAGATTTAAGTAATATTCCAAATATTAGTAATGAAACATATAGTAAAATCTTTAAAGACTTAAAAGAAAAATTCAAAAATGAATTAGAATCTCAAAAAACATAATCATCCTACAAAAATCACTAAAAATTAGCATTTAGGATGAAAATCTAAAACAATAAAGTCCCCAAATATAAGAAATAAAAAAGTATTAACCTTTATATCAACCTACAAAGTAGGATGAATTTCATAAGTATGAAATAAGACTTGCACATACCCAATTCCTTATTTTATAAGGAGTTAGGTATGTGCAAGTTTCTTATCCTGCTGTTTCATATTTCACGAGAGTTTTAGTGATTTTTATCCTAAATAAAATAAATAAAGGAGGTCAAATATAATGCATAGATTTAATTTTTATCTGCCAATAGAACTATATGATAGAATAAAATTAATGGCAAAGTTTTATGGTATATCAACTACTAAAATGATGGTTCAGTTATTAGAAATGGTTTATATCAAAATGTTAGATTCAAAAGAAAAATGAATATGAGTTTTATAGATTCATATTCCTTTTATAATCTGCTCGATTAATTGTAATTTGTTAGTATTATATAATCCTATTTTTGCCAATGTTCCTTGCTAAAATTTGCAAGGCATTATTTTTTCTTTCTTCTCCATGAGTACAAGCACACAAGTCCTTCAGAATATAAAATTGAAATTCATTTTCAAATAAATCAAATGCAGTTTTTAATACACAACCTTCTATATCAATTCCACATAAATATATATTTGTAACATTATTCTCGTTAATGTAATTTACTAATTCTTTGTTAAATGCCGTATAAATATTTTTATCTATTACTAAATTATCTTTTGTATCTATAACTATTTCTTTACTATCATTATCTATGCAACCATAATAATTTAAGTCTTTTACAAAAATACTATCTTTAGCATTAATAAATCTTGTAAATACTACTTTATTATATTCATTTTGGTTTATCTTATCTTCAATTTTCTTTATTAAATATTGAGTGTTTTTATTAATAAAAGCATTTTGTAAATCTATTACTAATAAAAGCGAGTTCATATTATACATCTCCAATCTCTTACACAAATTACTATTTGTCTGTCAAATATATTTTAACATATATCAAGTTTTTAATAAATATTTTGAGATTGATTTTCATTAAAATAGTTATCGTGTTATACTTATATCAGTTAGTAATTTATTACTACTTATAATTATTGTCTTAAAAGTTGTTGTACTAAAACCTTTGTGGCACCAAAACGACTCAAGGTTTAACCTTGAGTTTTTTTGTATGGGTTCAAATATTTATACAAAAATAGCCCAAGTATTAGTCTTGAGCTATTTATATATATTTCTTACATTTCTACAAAGTACTTTTTATACCAAATTAAGAATGAGTATATTGTATATACTTTTCTATGTGACATTTGTTTTCCCTCGTAATAATCATTTAAAAGTTTCATAATTTTTTCTGTATCAAAAAACTTTGCTGCATAATCACTTTCAAAAGTCTCTTTTACAACATTGTACCATTTTTCTTCTTTTAGCCAATACTTAAATGGTACCATAAAGCCAATTTTAGTTCTTTCAGACCATTCATGTGGAACAATTTTTGATGCTGCTTTTCTTAATGCATATTTTGTTGTGTCTTTTCCTTTTATTTTATATTCACGTGGAAGTGTCGAAGCTAAACTAAACACTTCTTTATCCAAAAATGGTACACGTAACTCTAATGATGCAGACATAGTCATTTTATCCGCTTTAAGAAGTATGTCGTTTGGTAGCCACAAATTCATATCTAAATACTGCATTTTAATTAAGTCGTTTTTGTCTTTTACTTTTTCAAATATTGGACGTGTTATATCCTTATAACTTATATCTGTCTTATACTCATTCTTTAGTACGTCATTTGCTCCATCGTCATCAAATATAAACGCTTGACCAATATAACTATCTTCTATTGGTGTTCCCTCATTTATTAAAAAGTTTTTACCTTTAATGCTAGGCAATCTTTCAGCCATTTTTTTCATTTTAATTCTAAAAGACAAAGGTAAACTTTCATATGCGTTATAAAAGTTTGTTCTGTGATAAGTTTGGTATCCTCCAAACAATTCATCTGCTCCTTCGCCAGATAATACTACCTTTACATCTTTTGCAGCAAGATGTGCAAGATGATACAATGGTACCGCTGAAAGATTTGCATGAGGCTCATCTGAATAATACTGTACATAAGGAAGTGACTCAAAAAATTCTTCTGCTGTAATCAACTTACTTGTATTTGTGATACCTAACATATTAGATAAATCTTTGGCATAAACCGTTTCATCAAAATTATTAAAGTTAAATCCAACAGTATATGTTCTATCTGGTTTAGCATATGATACTACATAGCTTGAGTCAACTCCACTAGACAAAAATGCTCCTACTTCAACGTCACTTATTCTATGGTAGTCTATTGAACTTTTAATAGTTTCATGTATTTTATTTACAGTTTCATCAAAATCTTGTTTTTTCTCACTAAATCTAGCTTCATAATATTCATTTATTTTAAGTTCTCCTGATTCATATGTAAATTGATGGCCTGGCTTTAATCTGTATACACCTTTAAAGAAAGTTTCATCTAATGCAGAGTACTGAAAAGTTAAATATGTTTTAAGTGCTTTTTCATTAAGTTCTTTTTTAAATCTAGGATGCGGTATAAAACTCTTTATTTCAGAGCCAAATATAAACAAATTATCTGAGTTATAATAATAAAATGGTTTAATACCAAATGGATCTCTTGCTCCAAATAATTTTTGATTCTTTATATCCCATATAACAAAGGCAAACATTCCTCTTAGTTTTTTTGTTATATTTTCGCCATACTCTTCATATCCGTGAAGTATAGTTTCAGTATCTGAATTATTACAAAATACATGACCCTTTTCTTCTAAATCTTTTCTTAACTCTTGGAAATTGTATACTTCTCCATTAAATAAAATTACCATTGATTTATCTTCATTAAACATTGGTTGGTGACCATTGTTTAAATCTATTATACTAAGTCTCCTAAAAGCTAATGATACTCCATCATCTTCATAAATTCCTTCATCATCTGGTCCTCTATGTTTTATAGTATCAGCCATCGCCTCAACTATCTTTGTATCTTTTTTACCTTTTTCAACATAACCCACAAATCCACACATAATAAATTCTCCTTGTATAGCAAATAGTATACAAGTATTATTGACTTTTTTCAAGTTTTGAATTCACATTTAGATATATTTTTTACAATAAATTCATATATGCTTATTACATATTAAAAACTTCTTTGTTGTCCGAAGGATAAACATTCGGTTACAAAGAAGTTTGTTTTGCTATGTATTTTTTCAAACATTTTAATATAAATTACAACTTTCTTTTTATCCTCTTTATGAGTAAATAATAAATCATATATATTAAAACATATACTCCAGCACTAATAGCTAAAGTTATATAACTTGCATTTAGTGTACTAATTATTACTCTTGAAACGACTGCAGCAAGTACAACTCCTCCTGCAGGAAGTATAATCCATGAAAAAAGTTTAAATTCAAAATGAACTGTATGTATTAAAATTGCTATACTTATACTAGCATTAAGAATAGTACTTAAAAACATTGATGCAACGTATCCTTTAACACCCATAATAGGGACTACAAAATATATAAAGCTTATGCTTACTATTAAATCTATTATATTACAAACCATTACCCCAATCTGTTTATCTAGTCCCCTTAACATACTATCTACAGTTGAATCTAAATACATAAACACAACTAGAGGGCATAACATCTTAATATACCACCCAACGCTTGAATTATTATATAAAATCTCTCCTAATTCTGTAGAAAATGTCCAAAGGCCTCCCATAATACACAGTGCATAGCATATGGTAGTACTAAAAACTCTATCTATTGTATACAGTATTCTTTTTTTATCTTTCTTTGCAGCATATTCAGAAAATTGTGGAAGCAAAAGTCCACTAAAAGGTTGAATAAATACCGCCATGAAAGAAATTATTGGCATTGCCATTCCAGTTACAACACCATACTCAGATATTGCCTCTTTATATGACATATTGGATTTTGAAAGGCTTTTTGGAATGGTGACTTGTTTTAACGCATTTAACCCCGAACGAATACATGCAGTAAAAGCTATTGGAAATGCAATATTGATTATTTCTTTTGCTGTATCTTTTTCTTTTTTCATCTCTTTGATTTTTAGCTTTGTATCGCACGTTGCTTTTTTATCATCTAATCTATACAAAAATACAGTAATAATACAATATATAACTTCACACACAGTATCTCCTAAGATTAGTGCGATACATGCATTTTCTAAATCTCCAGGTAAAAATTTATTCATAAATATTATCATTACAATAACTTTAGATATCTGATCAAATACTTGCAATATGGCGCTTTTAAAAACTTTTCTTTCTGCAGTAAAATATCCATTCAATGAGTAGGATACTGAAAGAAATGGCAGTGACACAGCAAGTATATATATTACTCTTTCTGTTACTAAATTATTTAAAACATGTTCTACTAAAAAACTTGAAGTCATCATTAAAAGTACCATAGCAATACTTCCCATAGTTACCGTGTAACGAATTATTTTTTTCATTATCAATGACACTTTTTCTTTATTTTCTAGTGCTTCTTCTTTAGATACAAGTTTTATAGTTGTGAGCCCCATACCAGCAACAGCTATGTTTATACCAAATAGATATATAGACATAAGCATTTGATATACACCCATTGCCTCTGTACTTATTCTTTTTGAGACGTACACATTAAAAGAAACTGCTATTACCCTGGCAAGTATTCCAGATATAGTTAATACAAGTGCATCAAACATAAATCTACTTGGCCTTTTCAAACAAATCACCCATATACAAGATATGTTCTGTATTTACTTTTAATTATATGTTTATATAAATTTAAAGTTCTAATTGACAAATGAACTTTTGTTCAGTATAATAATATGCGAGGTGTATTATATATGGAAACTACTTTAATAGGAGTTATAGCAGCATTAGTCGTAGTAATTATTTTGCTTGTCATAGCTTTAATAAAATCATCTAAGCGTGACAAGTCTGAGGATATAAAACGTGAACTCGCAAATGGGCTTAAACAAACTCGTGAGGAACTCACAAATATTATTGGTGGAAAAATTGTAGAAAGTACTAATATCCAACAAAACAGTCTTACAAACTTGACAACTATAAATGAAGTGAAATTAGAAAACATACGTAAAACTGTAGAAGAAAACTTGCAGCATATACAAAAAGATAATAATGATAAATTGGAGCGTATGAGAATGACAGTTGACGAAAAGCTTCAAAACACATTAGAACAAAGACTTGGCGAATCTTTCAAACTTGTAAATGATAGACTAGAATCTGTATATAAAGGTTTAGGAGAAATGCAAAGCCTTGCTCAAGGAGTTGGAGATTTAAAAAAAGTTTTTACTAACGTAAAATCACGTGGATATTGGGGTGAAGTACAACTGTCTAATATACTAGAGCAATTTTTAACACCTGAACAATACGTTACAAATGTAAAAATTAAAGCTAAAACAAATGACTTTGTTGAATTTGCTATAAAATTGCCAGGAAAAAACGGAATAGATACAGTGTTGCTTCCAGTTGATTCTAAATTTCCAGTTGAAGACTATTCAAGGCTTGTTACAGCAGAAGAAGCAGGAGATGTAACACAAGTTGCAGAATGTAAAAAAAGTTTAGAAAACGAAATTAAATCTTGTGCTAAAGCAATATTTGAAAAATACATTGACCCACCTTATACAACAGACTTTGGAATAATGTTTCTTCCTACAGAAAGTCTTTACTGTGAAGTTATTAAAAATACAGGCTTATGTGAAATTTTAACTCAAAAATACAGAGTGCTTATTACAGGTCCCTCTACATTTGTCGCACTAATAAACAGTTTACAAATGGGCTTCAAAACTCTAGCAATAGAAAAACGTTCTAGTGAAGTTTGGGAATTGCTTGGAAACATTAAAACAGAATTTAACAAATTTGGAGATCTTCTAGATAAAACAAATAAAAAACTAATAGAGATTTCTAATACAATGAATGATGCAACAAGAAAGACTCGTACTATAGAGAAAAAATTAAAAAGTGTAGAAGCCTTGCCAGTAGCTGATGAAAAGGAGTTCTATAATCTTTCACTTAGCGAAACGGTTGATGACACTTCTGATGAAGTTTAATAATTTTATAAAACAGCCATGAGCTAAATTTTGTTCATGACTGTTTTAATTTTTACACTTTTACTTTCTTCTTTTTAGATATAACTATATCATTTAATTCCTCGGAAAATGAAACATTAAATTCAGATTTATAATCTATCTTTTTATCTATAACATACTCAGCAAATTTATCCTCTATATTCTTCTCAATAGCTCTTCTAATCGGTCTTGCCCCTCTTTTTGTATCAAAGCCAACACGTGTTATATATTCTACTACACTATCTTCAAATGTAACCCTAATTCCTTTAGATTTTGCTCTGGATTTTACCTCATTTAAAAGTAATTTTGCAATTTTGTTTACGCTGTTTTCATTTAATTTGTTAAATACTATTATATCATCTAATCTATTTAAGAACTCTGGGCTAAAGCATTTATTTACCTCTGCCATAACAGCATCTTTCATTCTTTCATATTCTGCTTTTTCATCAGCCACTTTCACAAATCCAACAGTATTTTTATCTGTAATATTTCTTGCACCAACGTTTGATGTCATTATACAAATAGTATTCTTAAAATCACACTCCCTACCTGTCGAATCAGTGAGACGACCATCATCTAGTATTTGTAATAAAATATTATATATATCTGGATGTGCTTTTTCTATTTCATCAAAAAGTATTATACTATATGGCTTTTTTCTAACTTTATCTGTCAGCACACCCTGTTCTCCAAATCCAATATATCCAGGAGGTGACCCTATAAGCTTTGACGTACTATGTGGCTCTGAAAACTCTGACATATCTAAACGTATTAGAGCATCTGGCTTTGCAAACAACTCCTCTGCTAAAACTTTTACAAGTTCTGTTTTACCAACACCAGTTGGGCCAATAAATAGAAAGCTACCTATAGGTCTTTTTGGATCTTTTAGACCCACCCTACTTCTAATTATTGCACGAGATATTTTCTCTATTGCCTCATCTTGACCAACTACCCTAGACTTTAAGTTTTTTTCAATATTCTTGTATCTACTACTTTCTTTAGACTTTAACTTTGTCACAGGGATTTTAGTCCATTTACTTATAACATCACATACATCATCTTTTGTAAGTATTCTTTTTTCAGATTTTCCAGTTTTATTTATTTTCTCTAAAAATATTTGCAGTTCATTTTTAGATGCTCCTTTTTTATCTGCAACAAGTTTCAATTGTTGATTAGTACAAGCTTCATCTATAATATCTATCGCTTTGTCTGGTAAATTTTTATCTGTTATATACCTTACAGATTCTGTTATAGCAAATTTAATTACGCTATCTGGAATTATAACATTATGATAGCTTTCATATTTTTTCTTAACACCTTTTAAGATTTTAAAACATTCATCTATACTCGGCTCATCAACCATTACAGTTTGAAATCTACGTGCAAACGCACTATCTTTTGCAACATACTTTTGATACTCTGCATTTGTAGTAATACCAATCATCTGTATTTGTGATCGTGCTAAGAAAGGTTTTAAAATATTTGCAGCATCAATCGCCCCTTCTGCTGCACCTGCACCAATTAGTGTATGCATTTCATCAATAAATATAATTATATTTTGTGCTTCCATGGCTTCTTGCAGACAAAGCTTTAATCGTTCTTCAAAATCCCCTCTATATTTTGCGCCAGCTATTAAAGAAGAAATGTCTAGCATAAAAATTCTTTTACCGAGCAGGCAATCACTTACTTCCCCTTTTGCAATTTTTAAACTTAGTCCCTCTATTATAGCAGTTTTACCAACTCCAGCCTCTCCTAAAAGCAATGGATTATTCTTTGTACATCTAGTAAGTATTCCAATAACTCTTTTTAACTCTTCTTCTCTACCTATAACTGCATCTATCTTTCCAGCCTTTGCAAGTCCGTGTTAAATCTTTAGCATACATATCTAGATTAGGTGTATTTGCGCACTTAAATATACCAGAATTATTTATACTTTCAGACTCAGATGTAAGTTTAAATATATCCATAAATATTTTATTAGGATTAACAGACAAATCTATTAAAACTCTAACCGCCATGCTATCTGTTTCTTTTAGTAAAGATGCTAAAATATGTTCTGTTCCAATATATTTGCAATTAAGCTTTTTTGCTTCATTTACGCTTTCTTCTAACACCCTATGTGCTCTAGGTGTAAGTGAAGGATCACTACATTTATTAGGTTTACTAGCTTTACCATATAGTTTAACTATGCTCTCTTCTATTTGAGTTGCAGTAAGATTTTGAGCCATAAGTATCTTTGAAGCTAAGCCCTTTCCTTCTTTGATTAGACCATATAACATATGCTCTGTTCCGACATATCCGGAATTTAAGCTTATTGCAAACTTTTTTGTATAATCTAGAGCTACTTGTGCTCTTTTAGTAAATTCATACATCACTTCAAACCTCCAATATGTTTATCTGTTTTCTTTGTTATTATATTACATATTACATATGACTCACATGCTTTCGACCGGTTTGAAGTGTTATCGACAATTGTTTTAAAGGTAAAAAAATATTACCCGATTGTACTTTTAATGTACACCTCTGGTAATACTCTTTTATTTAGTCTAAGTTGATTTCAACATTTTCTTTTTCTTCGTCTTTTACTTCAAAATATTCTACTTGTTTAAATCCAAATAGCCCTGCTATAATATTTGTTGGAACTGTAACAATTTTTGTATTATATTCAGTAACTTCCACATTATATATTCTTCTTGCAGCTTGAAGTTGATTTTCCATTTTAGTCAACTGTTTTTGTAAATTTAAAAATGATGCATTAGATTTCAAATTAGGATAATTTTCTGCAAGTAATAGTATCTTGTTATACTCGTTATTTAATTTTGCCTTTTCTTGCAACCCATGTTCTTTAATAGCCTCACTTCTTAATTTAGTTAAGTTTTCTAATACTTCTTTTTCGTATTCTTTTTCTCCTTTTACTACTTCAACAAGATTTGGAATCAAATCAAAACGCTGTTTTAAATATATGTCAATTGCTTTTTTTGCTTGTTCAACTTGTAATCTTTTCTTTTTAAATCCGTTATACTTCGTTATAATGTAAAGTATAAGTATAAATAAAATAATTCCTAATATTATCATCTTTTTTCTCCTTAAATTTCTAAATCTGCTATATGTTTATATAATAATTTTGCTACATCATCTACATAGCAAAGTAAATTGTAATGCTTTGATAGCACTTCTGGTCTCATTTGATCATCAATAAACATCTCTAATTCTAATATCTCCCCAGTATTTATTCTAAAATAAACTCTATCATTTTCTATTGCAATATCAAACATCAAATTTAATTTATTTTTCATTTCTATGAGCTCTGTCATAACATCTGCTGTTAAAAGAGCAACTGCTGTTATTTTGTTACCTGTATAAACATCAAATATCTCCTCAAACTCAGGCATATCCAAACAAACTTTATCTTCCGTCTTTTTTTCGAGTTTCTTATCTGCTGTGATATATATTTTTGTATCGATCGACTTTGGTAAATCAAAATATCCTGCTATCCCTAAAAAAGATGTTCTGTAATCATAATCCCCTTCTTTGTTTTTGTACATACATTTTGTACAAACTTCCGAAAAATTCAAATTGGTTTTATCGTTTGTAGCAATCAAATCCTCTGAAAAGAATCTATCGCACCTATCTCCAAAAAAATAGCCTCTATATTCAGAAGAAGGGATTCCTTCTCCACGAGAGTATTTAGCTGAAGGGAAAACTCCATATACAATAGTTTTAATTACATCCCTTCTAGAGTTGATATTTGTACCTTCACCTGTGGGCCAAATACATGCAATTATCACACCAGCTATCAGCCAACAGATAAAATCTACGCCCCCTATTTTTATTATATTAGAAAAATTAAAGCCAACAAATATAAGGATTACAATACTAATTGCTACTATTATAGCCCAAACCTTCATGATTTCTTTTGAAGTTTTTCTAGCTTTTTTTCTCTTCTCTTCAAGCTCTATCCCATATTTGGAATAAACTTCCTCATATATCTCATCCAAAGACCTTCTCATACTATCTCACATCCTATTTTTGTTAAAATTATATTTCCAAAGCTTGTATATGTTTGTCCAATAATTTAGTTATTCTATCCACATAAACAAGTAAATCATAGTACTTCTTTAATTGTTCTACTCCCATACTATCTTTAAATATAGTCATTTCAAAAGAATTTCCTGTATGCATTCTGAAATAGATTTTATCGTTTTCAACAGCTATTTCAAACATACATCCAAGATTTTTTTTCATCTCCAATAATTCTGCCATGACATCTGCTGTTAAAAGTCCCATCGCAGTTATTTTGTTATCTGCAAACACATCAAACGTTTTTTCAAACTCAGGCATATCCACACGGACATTGTTTTTATTAGACTTTGCAAATGCTCTATTACTTGTTATATATAAATTTGTGTTTATATTTTTTCTTAAATCACACAAACCAGCTATTCCTGAAAATGATGTGGTATATGTAGTATGACCGTCGCTATCTTCAGACTCAACCTCAGTATGAACTTCAGAAAACTCTAAATTCATAGCGTTGTTTGTAACAACCAAATCCTCTGAAGAATACCTATCATAATGATCTTTAAATGCCCTCTTGTTATACTTGCTTGATGGAATACCTTTAATGTAATTGTACTCTGATGATGGATATACAGCTTTTACTAAATCATTTATTACACCAGTTTTATATTTGTTCCCGTTTCCATATCTTGAAGTAAGATTTATAATTATTGTACTAATTACAAGATAGAATATTGAACATTGAATAATAGCAAAATACATCTTAAGAAGTATTAAAGCCAGCAAAATTATACAATATATAATTACAGCTATTTTAACTTTCTTTTTTGTAGAGTTTTGTATTTTATTTATTTCATCACCATATTTAGAAAAAACCTCATTATATATATCATTAAATGATTTTGCCATATTTTGCACCTCAATATAACTATAACATATAGTCAAAAATTTGTCACGAAAAATATACAAATTTGGATAAATTATTTCCATGTAAAAAGAGCATATCATATCTGACATGCTCTTTTTGTGTTGAGTTATACAATTTTTCCCTTTTTACTGCCTTATTATCGACTGACAAACAATATATATAGCTGTGGTAGGCAAGTTTTTTATTGAAATACTCACTCCACCTTGAGGTTTCCACCCCATCTGCATAAAATATGATACTTCTTTTTCGACTTCTTCAATTGCAAACGATAAATTTTTGGCCTCCATCTGAACAATGCGATACTCATGCATACAGCATATCCTCCTAAAATAATTATTTTAATGAAATGTAAAACCGGAGAGTTAACATAATAATTGTACCACAGATACACATCTTTTGCAACACATTTATTATAGTGTAAAAAAAAAAGACAACTTTTGAAATGTACAGTTGCCCACTTTTACAATTTTTGGAGCTTCCAACGGGAGTCGAACCCGTGACCTCGTCATTACCAATGACGCACTCTGCCAACTGAGCTATGAAAGCATATACTTCAAGTATAACATATATGTCAATGGCAAAACATAAAGTTTTTGACAACCGTGACATGCAAAATTTAGCCCTCAAATCATATTTTTTATTAGGGGCGAATGAAATGATTTTATCTTTTTTATCTAGTATCTTTTCTTATATATTTTTATTATTTGGCTATATATCTTCAAGCAATCTCTTCCCTGAACCACTCTCTAAAAGTGAAGAAGATTACCTGTTAAAGAAAATGTTTGATGGAGATAAAGATGCTAAAAACAAACTTATAGAACATAATTTAAGGCTTGTTGCACATATTGCAAAAAAATATTCATCAAACGTTCAAGACAATGAAGAGTTTATATCCATAGGGACTATAGGTTTAATTAAAGGAATTAACAGCTTTAGTGAAAATAAAGGCTTTAAACTCTCTACTTATTGCTCTAGATGTATTGAAAATGAAATCTTAATGCATCTGAGAAGTTCTAAAAAAACAGCCGGAGATATTTCGATAAATAACGTCATAGGAACAGATAAAGATGGAAACGACATGGAGCTTGTAGATATTTTAGAAAATAGCGAAGTTGATCCAATTGAAAATATATATACCAAAGTTATAACAAAACAAATATTAGAATATATAAATACTAAATTGCCAGAAAGAGAAAGACAAATAATTTGCATGCGTTATGGATTAGGTGGTTCTACTCCTAAAACGCAGCAAGAAGTAGCAGACATCCTTAGCATATCTCGTTCATACGTTTCTAGAATAGAAACTAAAATTCAAAATAAATTGAAAAAGTACGTAAAAGTATAACCTTTCTAAAATAAGAAAGGTTATATTTAAATTATATTAAGCTATTTCTTTTTTGAACAACTTTTTAATCTTTTGGTTATTTCCTTCTATATCTCCCAAATAATATGATACTCCAAAACCTATAACAACTAATAATATAGAAACTACTGATGACATGTTAAAGCCTAAATGACAACTTTCATTTAAAACATTTGGTATTATAGACAAAAACAAACCAAATATTATTGAAAATGTAGCTGTGTAAAATCTTTTAATAAGCTTACTCATTACAAATGAAATAACTAATGCCCCTATTCCTAAGCCAACTGCTGCTGGTATTAAAACTTGAAAGTTTAATGATGCTATTGATGATACATAAAGCTCATATAAACCTAAAGATGAAAGTATAACTGCACTATCTACTCCAGGTATTATTGAAGAACCTGCCACTGCTACTCCTAACATAAATGATTGAAATATATTAGGGTTTACAACTGTTGGAAATAAATTTCCGTTAAAAAAGAACAACGCAAAACCACAAATTGCAGCAACTATAATATATATATAATACTTTTTACTAAAGCCTTCTTTTTTTACCTCTCTATAAAACAAAGGTATTGTTCCTAAAACTAGACCTAAAAATGCAAACCTAGTTTGTGCCTCATAATTATTAAGTAAAAAGTCAACTACTTTACTAAACAATAATATTCCAACACCAAACCCTAAAAACAAAGGTGCCAAAAACAAAAAGTTTTCTTTAAATTTTTTAAACAATGTGCCTATCGCATCTATTGTTTTTTGATACAAACCAAATATAACTAGAAGTACACTCCCACTTAGGCCTGGTGCAATTCCTCCAATTCCAACGACAATTCCTTTAAAAAAATTAAGCATAAAACTTCAACTCCCTATTATCTTACATATGATAACACACATATATATATATATCAAGAACATGTACTTTTATCACACAATTACCGATTTTTTTTTGGACTTTTACTACATAACAAAACCTCCCTATTACCTAAAACCTTGTTAAGTAATAGAAAGGTTTGTTTAAATTTATATTAAGTTTTATTAACTATATTTGTTATACTAAAATTATCATATTATGTACAATGCTACTCTAAATCCAATTCCCTCTGAAACCTCGTTAGAATCAAAGTTATAACGATAAACAGCTTGTTGTTCATAAGAAGTATAATAAATATTTCCTCCACGCACAACGCGACCGCTATTTTTGTCACTAACCGGTTCCTTTGCAGCCATATATATTTCTCTACTAAGAACTGTTTCAATGAGAGAATACATTAAATGTCCTCGTCTGTTAACTGGCTGTACACGTGCTGAAGTTGTAGTGCTTTCATCAAATGCTTCCATTGTAAGCTCGGCTACATTACCTGCCAAGTCATATATATTTTTAGCTTTCATTGTCTCATTTTCTCCACATCTTTGAATGTTACCAGAATACTTTCCCCATGAAGTTGAATCAACAATATTGTGTGTTTCATCAGATACAAAGTTCATTATAGCATCCCACTGTACTCCATAACACAATGTAGATACTACGGATTTGCTACCAGAATACATTCTTTGTGATAAATATACTGCTCCGCCTGTTTTGCTATCACCAACACTTTCAATTGAAGTTCCCCATGGTACATAATTATATACATACGCATTCTTTTTACTTACAATTTCCCCTGCCTGAGTTTGATGACCTCTTTCTTCTACAGCATCTGCGTCTCCAGCTTCAAAGCGTGCTATATAAAATCCTTGATACTTCTTAACAGACTCGCACATTGCGTTGTACTCATCTTTTTCCCATTGTTCTGCGTTTATATACGGCTCCGTATAATAATTTGTATCTAACTCACCTGTCATTTTATATATATTTGAATCTGTATTTGATTTTACTGCAGTTCCCCTTACAAATTTAGAATAATCTTCAACCGGTATCCATACGAATTGGTTACCACCACATATGTAATCTACCCCTTGGTTTTCATCTGATTCTGAATCAGATATTACAAGTCCTGTATCTTTTGTTCCACCTACATAATAAAATCCGTCAGGAATAACAACTTCATCTTTTATAAGTTGTCCATTTCTCATTTCTATAACTTCTTTTCTGTCATTATCCCATATAAGGATTGTATCTTCTATTGTTATACTTGCAGGATTTCCATTAGCCATTCCATCCGCCTTCATCAATTCTTTTGCTTCTCTTATTTGCTGTTCTTTAGTTTTACTTACGGCGCTATTTGATTGTTCTATAATATTTGTATTAGACAATGCTATTATAACCGTTGTTGCAATTATAGCTAAAACTAAAATTGTTACAACTAGCACAATAAGCGAAATTGCCACTTTCTTTTTCATTTTCATATTATTTCCTCTTTCTTTTGTAATTTAATAAATGATAAAAAACATAGAAGTTAATTATAACCCCAAAAATCATATTTACACGAAATATAATATGTAAAATATAAACCACATTTATTTTAATATTGTAAAAAAATTATTTGCATTCTCACTAGTTGTCCTTCTTTGATTTTCTTTTGTTTTCCCATTTATTTTTTCATTCTACACCATTCTTTTACTATTTGCAATATACTATTATAAAATTTATATCATTCATTTCTAATACTCAATAAATTTACCATAAAAAATCTCTTCTGTGCCAACCATATTTTCAAAATCCTTAGGTGTAACAAAACATGTTTTTTTATTAAATTTATAAATATTACATCTTTCCAATAGTTCTGCTATAAAATAACTACATACGTACTTATTTTTAAAAGTAATTGGAAGTTTTAAATGTCTAAGTACAATACCGCCAAAGTCATATTTATACTTTTTATCGTTTTCTCTCATATATTGTATAATATCACATAGCTTTTCATACTGTTCCTCGGTAATACACATCTCATAAATCTTGCATTCGGTATTTTTAAACTTTTCAAAAAACTTATCCTTCTTACTTTGATAAGTAAATCCTCCATTTAATACATTATTAAGACTTCTTCTTCCAAAACTATAAAGTGTGCTACAGTCTTTATTAAGAGATATTGCAACATGGCTATATTCATACCTAGTAAAATTTCTAACCAATTTTGCTGGTATTGTACCTGTATGCATTTGTATTATATATATATATCGTTTCTCTTGCATATTACCTCCACTTTTTTATAATACCATATAGACACATATATTACAAATATAATATGTATGTATATATAAATATAGACTGGGTTTTAAAACCCAGTCCAAAAGTAAGTATATTTAATATATCATCAATCTATTAGTCACCTATTTCTATATATTTCTTAGTAGGTAATTCTGGTTCCTTTTCTTTTTTAGCAACTTCTATTCTCAAAGTACCATTTCTAAATGAAGCTTTGACGTCTTCAATTTGTACTTCGTCTCCTACATAGAAACTTCTTGAGCAAGAACCTACATAACGTTCTTTACGTACAAATTTACCTTCTTCTTTTTCCTCTTTATTTGTATCAGTAGTAGCATGAATAGTTAGGTAACCATCTTCAATTTCCATTTTAATATTTTCTTTATCATATCCAGGCAAATCTACATCTATGACATATTTGTCTTTCTTTTCTTTAATATCTGTTTTCATAATTTTGCTTTCAGACTCACTAAAAAATGGGCTTCCAAACATATCATCTAATAAATCAAATTCATTCTTTCTTCTTGGTATCATCAACATAAAAACCACTCCTTTTTATACTATGTGTGATATCCATATATAACACATGTAAAAGTATTATTTACTTTTTACATTTATATTATACATCAAATTTTAGCACTCGCAAGCATCAAGTGCTAAATAACATATTGTCACATATTTTTGACACATTTGACATGGTTTATCTATTAAGCAAATATACACCTAAATTCAAATATGATGCGAATAAAACCCATAACAAATATGGTATTTGAAGTAGTCCTGCGGTCTTGTTTCTTTTATAAAATACAACTAAAAATGCTATTACAGCTATATCTAATAAAAGTATCCATATGAATGCGAAAAGCCTTGCTTTTAATACAAAGAAAATTATAGACCACAAAGCATTTATACCAAGTTGAATATAATATATTGTTTTAGCTTTTCTATCCATAACATCATTTACTTTCAAAATTCCAAAAGATACACCCATAAGTATATAAAGTATTGTCCATGCAACTGGAAATAGCCATGATGGTGGTGCAAGTGGTGGCTGTTTTAAACTTTCATAATCTATGGAACCAGACATAATTATTCCGATTACAGCACCTACAATTAAAGGTACCAAAATTGCTTTAAAATATGTTTTAAACTTTGACAATTTCTACACTCTCCTTATATTACTATTCTATTTTAAAACTCTTGAAATATACAACAAATTTCTTATACAATATATTATTGTACAGTTCGCGTATATTATACTGTGTAGCACAATACAGTTGACATATATGGTATAATTACATGTGTAATATACAACATGCAATTATTATCTAAAATAATTTGGAGGTATTAAAAGTTATGACTAATGTCAAAGACAACACTCTTCAATCCCTTGAAAAGGACAAAAAATTCATGCAGATCGTAACTGATCCATATTACTCTATGGATACCAGACTCGACTTGCTTGAACAAATCAATAATCAAGAAATTCTTACAACTATTGCTCTGACAAGCGCATTTTTCAAAATTGCAAAAGCAGCAACTCTTAGACTGTCCTCCCAAGAATGCCTTACAAATATAGCAACTACAGCTGTAAGTTGGAGAATCAGAATTTTGGCAGTGCCTAAGCTTAACGACCAGATTACACTTGCCCAGATCGCAATGAACGATGAAAGTATGAAGGTAAGAAAAGTTGCTATTGAAAACATCACGAACTGTGATTTTTTAAAATTTATCTTTGTGAACTGCACAGATAAAGATCTCAAACAGACGATCCATAAAAGAGTAATTTCACTTTATAGGCAAATTTCGTAAAACATAAAAAAAAGAGGATATTTCCTCTTTTTTTATTCTATTTTTATTATGTATTATTTCATTTTCATAGAAATAAGCTTAGATACACCATATTCTTGCATTGTTACACCATACACAGATGATGCAATTTCCATTGTTCCCTTTCTATGTGTTATAACTAAAAATTGTGTTTCATCCGAATACTTCTTTATATACGATGCAAAACGTGCTACGTTTACATCATCTAAAGCTGCCTCTATCTCATCTAATATGCAAAATGGTGGTGACTTAATTTTAAGTATTGCAAATAGAATTGCAATAGCAGTTAGCGCTTTTTCGCCTCCAGAAAGAAGTGACAAACTTTGCAGTTTCTTTCCTGGTGGTTCAGCAACTATCTCTATTCCACTTTCTAATACATTTTTTTCATCAGTAAGTTTAAGCTCTGCTCTTCCTCCACCAAATAGTTCAGTAAATACAGCTTTAAAATTGTCATTTATTTGTCTAAATTGTTTTGCAAACTGTGTTCTCATTATACTTGTTGTATTTTCTATCAAGTTTTCAAGTTTAATCTTTGTATCTTCTAAATCGACTTTTTGGTTACTCATGAATGAGTATCTTTCAGTTAACTCTTTATATTCTTCAATAGAAGACACGCTTACCTCTCCTAATGATTTAATTTCAGATTTTAACTTATTTGCACGAGATTCAAGTTTTGCTTTAGACTCATTTTCTAATGAGCTTAAACCTTTAGCAAGTTCTCTTGCTCCCATGGTAGTAAGTTCATACTCTTCCCACATTTTCACTCTAAGCATTTCCACTTCTGCATCATACTTGCTCTTTTTAGCTTCGACTTTAGATTTTTCTCCTTTAAGTTTATCTAACACACTTACTGTATTTAGCATTTCCTTTTCAAGTTCACTTTGTCTTGCTATGTTTATGCCTTTATCTTCTTTAAGCTTTTCTAGATTTTTAGCTTCAACATCTATTCTTTGTATAATATCTTCCAAAGCCTCTTTATCTTTTATATTATCTGTCTCTCCTTGTTCAAGTTCGTTTGTATAACCTAAAATAAGTTCTTCTTTTCTTGCAATACTATCATGGAAATTAGATATATCTTGCGTTATCTTTTCTACCATTTCATCTATAGATAAAGTAGACTCATCAAAAGATGACACAGATATTTTTAAATTCATTATATCTTCGTTTAAGAAATTTACTCTTTCTTGTTTTTCTTTATTAAATCTTGTGTACTCACTAATTTCTTCTAAAGTAACATTTAATTCTTGAGAGATAACTTGAGTATTTTCAGATAATTTTTCAATAACTTCGTTTAATGAAATTATTTTGTTTTTAAGTTCTTCTTTTTCAGAATCTCTTTGAGCCACGCTATTTTTTAGTCTATCTACTTCTTTTAACATTTGAGAAAGTCTTTCAGATATTATGTTGTATTCTATATTTGCTTTATCAAAAGAAGCTTTAGATACATTTAATTTAGTAACAAGCGTTTCTAATTCATACTTTTTATCTTTAAATGTATTTTGAAATTCAGCATATTCTTCGTTTGCCATATCTAGTGCTTTTTTATACTCTTCAAGTTTTCTTGTTCTTCCAACCAAGTTAACCTGTTTAGTATTGGCTTGTCCACCAGTTATACTTCCAGTAGTAGCTATTACATCTCCTGTGAGTGTAACTATCTTTGCACTGTGGGCCGTTACTTTAGAAATCTTTATTCCATTTTCTATTGTATCTACTATTACACTTCTTCCTAAAGCTAGTCTTACAACTGCATCAAACTTTTTATCATATGACACCAATTCTATTGCTGTACCTATATATCCTGTCATACTTTTTGCTTTTGATGGAATATCTTCTTTATATAGTCTTATGCTCTCTATTGGTAAAAAAGTAGCTCTTCCTAATGCACCATCTTTTAAAAACTGTACTAAATCTTTGGCTGTTTTATCTGTATCTACAACTATGTTTTGAAGATAACTTCCCATAGCTATTTCTATTGCCTTTTCATATTTTTCATCAGTAGATACAATGCCTGCCATAGTTCCAAAGACTCTATTTGCATATGATACATTTCTTCTTGTCATGTCTATAATGCTCTTTACACTAGAAACATATCCTGCATTTTCATTTTCAAGATTTGTCATATATCCAAGTTTAGATTTAGCTTCTAATATCTTCTGTTTCAAGCTATCTTCAGTAGAAGCAATACTTAAAAAGTACTTATCTAATTCTTGCTTTCTTGAAGTTTCTTGCTCCAATATATTTTGGGCTTTCTCCAACTCTTCTTTTTTTGTATCAAACTCTTTCTTTATTTTATCTAATTCAGATGATAACTCAGATGTATTACTACTATCGCTAGACACTTTGTTTAAACTATCTAGTCTTGACTGGGCTGCCTCTATTTTTGCATTTGCAGTTCCAATTTCAAGTTTTAGTTCAGAAATCTTTTCTTTCTTTTGCTCACACTCTGATTTTTTATTTTCTATTTCAAGTTCCTTTTCGGACATATTCATGATAAGCTCTTTTAATTCAGCCTCTTTTTCCTGTAATTCCTTAACAAATCTTTCTTTATTTTCTCTCATGCCTTCTTTTTTTGAATTACGAGTAGCTATTTCTTGTTCAAATATTTCTATACTAGCTTTATTTTCCTGTATCTCTTCTTTTAATTTTTCTATTGAAAGTCTTGCATTTGTCATTCTAGTATCAAAATCTTCTGTGCGTGATAAAAGTCTATCTTTTTCATTTAATAATTTGTAATAATCTGCTTGTTTTTTTTCGGTATCTGCTAATAATTCCTCTAAAGCTACACGCGTTTCGTCACTAGTTTTTTGTATAGTATTAAGCGTATTTTCATTTTGCTTAATACTCTCTTCTAGTGCTTCCACTTGTGAATTTAATTTTCCAAGGTCACTTGACGTGTTATCCACTAAATCAACAAATAGCTTTATGTCTATGTTTTTTAATTCATCTCTTAACTCTAGGTATCTTTTGGCTACCTTGCTTTTTTCTTCAAGAGGTCCTAGTGTATTTTCGATCTCTTGTAAAATATCTTTTACTCTATCTAAATTTATATTTGTATTCTCTAATTTACGAAGCGCTTCATCTTTTCTTGTCCTATATTTTACAATTCCAGATGCTTCTTCAAATATATTTCTTCTTTCTTCAGACTTTGATGAAATTATACTATCTATCTTACCTTGTCCTACTATACTATATCCATCACGTCCAACACCAGTATCCATGAACAACTCTTGCACATCTTTTAAGCGTGATTGATTTTTGTTAATATAATATTCACTTTCTCCACTTCTATATACACGTCTTGTAACTGATACTTCGACATATTCTATAGGTAAACTATGATCTGTATTATCTAATACAAGTGTAACTTCTGCCATTCCAAGAGGTTTACGCTGTTCTGTTCCAGAAAATATTACATCTAGCATATTAGAGCCCCTTAATGACTTTGCACTCTGCTCACCCAAAACCCATCTTATAGCATCAGATATATTACTCTTTCCACTACCATTTGGTCCTACTATTGTGGTAATTCCCTCTTCTACTTCTATCACTGTTTTATCTGCAAACGATTTAAACCCCTGCAGTTCTATTCTTTTTAATTGCATTATTCTTCCCCTTATTTCACTATTATATTATCAATAAAATGAAGATTTTTCAAGTAAAACAAAGAAAAAGATAGCAAAATGAATAGTATAGTGACAAAAAAACTGGCCAACTTATTTAGCTTTTTAATAAGTTTAAACCAGTTCAATTAAATTTATACTTGTTTATTTAATATATAGTGCTGGACGGAATCCAAAATAATCTGAAGCATAAGGTCCATCGGCATTACGATATAAAGCACCTTCTCTGCCAGGTACATCACAAGCGCCACCACGCAATAAACGCGAATAAGATTCTGCAAATGTTAAATATTCGTTCTCCATAGTCCATTCCTCCATATTGCCGGCTAAATCGTATATATTTCTGGCTTTCCATGCCTCATTCCTACCTGAAGTATAATTCATATTTGACTTTCCGCTATTTATTGATGCATTCCCCGTGGAATCATCATAATTTCCCCATGACCTTGAATCTACTATATTATGCTCTGCATCAGATACAAAATTCAATGCGGCATCCCACTGTACTCCATAACACAATGTGGACACTACTGACGAACTGTTTTTATACATATTTTGTGATAGATATACTATTCCATTAGCTGCGAGCTCTGAAACACCATACACACTCCATACAGTTACATTTTTTTTACTTACTACGTTGTTGTTCTCCTTACCTGCTTCAAAACGTGATATATAAAAACCACTGTATTTTTGAACTGACTGCATCATTGCATTATACTCAGCATTCTCCCACTCATCCGCTTCTGCACTTGGTTCTACATATTTTGTATCTAATGTTCCTGTCATTTTATATATGCCAGAACCTGTTGATGTTTCTTCTGCTGTTCCTCTTACAAACTTAGAAAAATCATCTACTGGTACCCATACAAATTGGTTCCCAACACATGTATAATCTACACCTTTATTTTCATCTGTAACATCATCAGATATTACTACTCCTGTATCTTTTGTTCCACCTACATAATAAAAGTCTGTTGGAATGATTACTCCTTCTTTTACTAATTGTCCATTTCTCTTTTCTATTATTTCTTTTTTAGTATCATCCCATTCAAGTGTTGTATCTCCTATTGTTTGTGACTCTGGATTTTTTCCAAGCATTCCATCTGCTAACATAAGAGCTTTCATCTCTTCTACTTGCTGTGCTTCTGTCTTTTTCACAGCATCATTTGCTTGACTTATTATATTTGTATTAGACAATGTAATAATTACTGTTGCAGCTAGTATTGCCATTACAATTATTGTTATTACAAGTACAATAAGCGATATTGCATTTTTCTTTTTCATTTTTTCATATTCCTCCTCTTTCTTTTTAAATAAAGGTTGCAAAACAAATGCATGCGAAAAGGCCTATGATTTACACACGCACTTTAACGTATGCAAAGCATAGGCCAATCTTATTTGGTCTTGAAAATAACTATTTAGAAGGTTTTTTTGCCCCCCCCCCATTTACATTATTTTCCATCGGTTTCATTTGTTCTCTCCTTTATCTTCCAAGATTCTATACCATTTCTTTACAATTTGCAATATTTCAGATAAAAAAATTTAACTTACTTTAAATACAAAGATGAATATTTTATTCAAACTAGTAATATATATGTTCTGTAATAATTTTGGAGGTATTGATGTGCGGAATTTGTGGATATGTTTCAAAAGAAAAAATAAAAAATAATAATACAATAAATTCTATGGTAGAAATGCTTACTCCACGTGGGCCAGACAATAAAGGAATTTATGTTCACTCTAACGTAGCTTTAGGACATACAAGACTTGCTATAAGAGATATCGAAGGTGGCGCCCAACCCATGACTATTGAGTACAATAAGAAAAAATACACTATTGTATACAACGGAGAAATATATAACACACCTGAAATAGAAGAAAAACTAAATAAAAAAGGTTATGAATTAAAAACTAAATCAGATACAGAAATTGTACTTGCATCTTACATTCTTTTTGGAGAAGAGGCTTTAAATATGCTTGATGGCATATTTGCTTTTGCTATATTAAACGAAAATAAAAAAGAAATATTTTTAGCTCGTGACCCATTAGGCATAAAGCCACTGTTTTATACACTAAATAATCGGTGAATTTTGTTTTGCATCAGAAATAAAATCACTCCTTAAACATCCAAGTATAAAAGCTAAAGTAGGCAAAAATGAATTATGCGAAATATTTGGACTTGGGCCTGCACATACACCTGGTAAAACTTTCTTTAAAAATATATTTGAAATATTACCTGGACATTATGGTATATTCTCTGGTGAAGATTTGACTTGCATAAAATACTGGGATTTAGAAACCAATCGAATAAATGACACAATAGAGGAATCTATTTCAAAAGTAAAAGAAATTGTATCTTCATCACTTAAAAGACAACTTGTATCTGACACACCAGTATGTACCATGTTATCTGGAGGACTGGATTCTAGTGTACTTACCACCCTTGCGAGGCGTGAAATCCCAGACCTTACTACATTTTCAATAAACTTTGAAGGAAATGATAAAGATTTCAATTCTAATGATTACCAACCAACTAAAGATAGTGACTATGTAAAAGTAATGGTAGATAAATTACATACAAATCACGTAAATGTTTACTTTAATAATCATGATTTATTTGATTCATTAAAGGATGCAATGATTGCAAGAGATATGCCAGGTATGGCAGATATAGATTCTTCAATGCTTGTATTTTGTAAAAAGATAGCAAAAGAAGGTTTTAAAGTTTGTATATCTGGAGAATGTTCTGATGAAATATTGGGTGGATATCCTTGGTACTACAAAGAAAATCTTTTACATTCAGTAGCTTTTCCATGGGCCCGCTCTTTTGATATTCGTAGTAATATATTAAGAAAAGACATAGTTTCAACGTCAGAACTAAAAAATTATATACTACGAGCATATAACGATACAATTACAAATGTGGTATACAATAGTAGCAACCCTGATGAAAATGTATTTAGAAGAACTTGTTATCTAACTACTAAATGGTTTATGAATACTCTAGTAGAAAGAACTGACAGGATGTCCATGTTAAGTGGTTTAGAAGTAAGAGTTCCTTTTGCAGATAGAAAATTATTTGAATACGTATATAATCTATCATATAAATTTAAACTTGGATTGGTGGAAGGTAACAACATTCCAGTTGAAAAATATTTACTTAGAAAAGCTTTTGAAAAAGATGTACCAGATGAAATAGTGCATAGAAAAAAATCTCCATTTCCTAAAACTTATGACCCAGAATATTTAGAACTTTTAGAAAACGAAATTAAAAGAATAATTACAAGTTCTACTGCTCCTGTATTACAAATAATTGATGTAAAATATCTATTTGAAATGTTAAATACACATGGTAAAAACTTAAAAGAAAATTGGTTTGGGCAACTTATGACATACCCTCAAACGTTAGCTTATCTTATACAAATTAACATGTGGCTTAAAGAATATAACATTGAACTAGAAATATGATAAAAACCGTCGGGTTTATCCGACGGTTTTTCCTCGTTAACTAATAAAGTATAGGCTTAGCTTATATTCATTTTTTCAGTATACAGGCTTTATTCAAACTTCAGGCAACTTTTCACCAGTATCAATTCTTTCTTCGGTAGTCACGCATCTTTCTTCATACATTGGAATTTCGTTATCAGTAGCACGTTTTGCTTCTAAAGTACTAATAAGTATAAAAGTCCAAATAAAGAAAATAGCTGTAACTATTCCAAGAATCACTGATAAAGTGTAGTAAAACCGAAATCTTTCCCATGTTCCCTCTTCAATCCTAGACTCTTTCATACTCTTTAAGACAAGGATTACCGTTAGCACCAAAAAGATAACGAAAAAAAGACTTACCATTTTTCTCCCTCCTCAAATGCTTTTGTTGTTTATGACAATATTTATATAAAAGCAAAAATTCTGAGGGAACCCCTCTCACTAATTAGTGAAAAAATTAAATAATATCGTTCTTCACTCGTATATACTTATATCGTGTTTAGCGCAAAATTGCAAGTCTTTCTTGTATAAAATAGCCAAAATATATAAAAAGTGTAAATGATTTTTACATCATCTACACTCTAATTATTAACATTGTATCTTACATTACAATTTCAGTTGCACTCTTTCCTAAATGTACAATCTCATATAAGTTATTTAGTAATTTAGAATTACAATTATCTTTATTTACATAGTGATGAAGCGCTCTAATTATTTTATACCCTTCAACAGTCTTTGCCCCTATTATATCAAACGCTTCTTCTGTTGTCTTTCCTTCTCCTATAAGTTTACCAAATGTAAAGTTTCTACTTTTACCACTTGTACATGTAAGTATTAAGTCTCCAATTCCTGCATATGAATATGCAGTTTTAGGGTTATGACCAAACTTTTCTAATATATATGACATTTCCTTTTCACCGAGTAGCAAGATAAGCAGCTTTAGTAGAATCCGCTTCATTTAGTCCATGAAGCATACCAGCACCAATTGCTATAGCATTTTTTATCGCACCACAAAGCTCTACTCCTGTCATATCATCTGTTTCATGTAATCTTATACAAGTTCCTTTAAATAGAGAACTTACATCACACATTAAGTCCTTATTTTTGGATGCTAGCATCAAATGAATTGGATGACATTTTGCAATTTCAACAGCAAATGATGGACCAGATACTACACAAACATGTTCCAAATTTATATACTCGCTTAATATTTGCGTAGTAGTTTTAAAACTTTTGTCTTCCACACCCTTTATCACGCTTATAACAATTTGATTATTATACCACATGTTTTTCTTATCCATTACGTCTCTTATAGCCACAAAAGGCACAGCCAGAACTATTATATCAGTATTTTTAAGCAGTGAAATATCTGTTGTAACTGCTATATTATCTGAAAGTGTTATACCAGGTAAAAAAGTGCTATTTTCTCTGGTACTACATATTCTTTCTTTTTCTTCTTCAAACTTAGTCCACATTAAAATATCTGCTTTGGAGCATAGAGTATTTGCAAACGCAATACCCATAGCACCAGAGCCAATAATTCCTATTGTCAATATAACTACTCCTCCGTTTGTATATCTATTTTTATTCCAAGCTCTTTAAGCTGTTTTTCATCTACTACATTTGGAGCTTCTGTCATAGGACATGTTGCATTTTTATCCTTAGGGAATGCTATTGTATCTCTAATTGAATCCAAGCCTAACATTAACATTATTAGCCTATCAAAACCATAAGCCAAACCACCATGAGGTGGAACACCATATTTAAATGCATTTAATAAATATCCGAATTTAGTATTTGCTTCTTCATCAGATAATCCAATAAGTTTAAACACACGTTGTTGAACGTCTTTAGAGTGAATTCTAATACTTCCTCCGCCAAGTTCTGTTCCATTTAATACTATATCATATGCTTTAGCTCTAACATCTTGAGGACGCTCTTCCATAAAGCTTAAATCTTCATCTTTTGGTGCAGTAAATGGATGGTGAACTGCTTTAAAACGTTTTTCTTCTTCATCATATTCGAACATTGGGAAATCTACTACCCATAAGAATTTATATACATCTTTTGGTATCATGTTCATACGACGTGCCATTTCACATCTTAAAGCTCCTAGCGCTGCAAATACAACATCATTTTTATCTGCAACAAATAGTACAAGATCTCCCTCATGTGCATTTGCTCTTTCTATTACTTTAGCAATTTGTTCTTCTGTCATAAATCTTAATATATTAGATTTATACTCACCATTTTCAATAGCAAATGAAGCTAATCCTTTAGCTTTGTATATCTTAACAAAATCAATTAACTCATCTACTTGCTTTCTAGTATATCCTGCTGCTCCTGGAACAGTGATTGTTCTTACACTTCCTCCATTTTTAATCGCATCAGCAAATACTTTGAATTCGCATCCTTCAAATATATCTGACATATCTGTAAGCTCCATGCCAAATCTTAAATCTGGCTTATCACTACCAAAACGAGACATTGCTTCACTATATGGCATTCTCATGAATGGTATATCTATATCTATTCCTTTAATTTCTTTAAATACTTTCTTTAAATATCTTTCATTTATGTCTATAATTTGGTCCTCATCAATAAAAGATAACTCCATATCTATTTGTGTAAACTCTGGTTGTCTGTCTGCTCTTAAATCTTCATCTCTAAAACATCTAGCAATTTGGATATATCTATCATAACCTGAAACCATAAGCATTTGTTTAAATAGCTGTGGTGACTGTGGTAATGCATAAAATAACCCTTTATTTACTCTACTTGGTACAAGATAGTCTCTTGCTCCCTCTGGAGTAGACTTTGTAAGCATAGGTGTTTCTATCTCAATAAAGCCTTCATCATGGAAAAAGTTACGTGTAATATATGCAATTTCACTTTTTAATTTTAAGTTTCTTTGCATATGTGCACTTCTTAAATCTAGATATCTATATTTCATTCTTGTCTGGTCAGATACCATATTAGATTCTTCTATTTGGAAAGGAAGCGTATCACTTTCAGATAATATTCTTATGCTATCTGCTACAATTTCAATTTCTCCTGTTGGAATTTTTGTATTTACTTTATCTGCATCTCTTAATACAACAGTTCCCTCAACAGACAATACATACTCATTATGTATTCTACTTGCTTTTTCAAAATCTGCTGGTACATTTTTCTCGTCTATAACTATTTGTACAATTCCACTTCTATCTCTTAAATCTACAAATATTATTTTCCCCATATCACGGCGAGCTGCAACCCAACCCATTGCAGTTACATGTTTGTTTACATCATCTTTTGTAAACTCTGCACATCTTGCTGTCCTTTTTTGTCCTGTAATTAACTCTGACATAATTCTTCCTCCTTTAAACTCAGCACATATTAAAAACTTTCGCCTCTAATATGCAAACTAATTACATACTAGGGGCGAAAGATATTTTCGCGGTGCCACCCTTTTTTTAACTCATTTATACATTTACGCAGTATCACGAGACCGCTTTTTACAGTCCTGCTCTAAAGGTGTCTTTCAAATATACTAACTTAAGATACTCCCAGCCTAGGTATCTCTCTCTTAAAGTATCATATATCCTACTTTCCTTTGTCATAGCATTTAATACAAGATATAGTATACTCGGTAAAATGCGGTTTGTCAAGAAAAGGTGTAATATTTTCGTAAGTTGCCACAAATTATATGCAAAAACCTTTGCTGTTCGAGGCTCATCCCTCGAACTTGCTAAGGAGCTCGCTTATGCTCGCAAAAATTACTACTTCGTACCTATTTTTGCTTTCTAATTTAATTCTTAAATTCTCTTGTTTTCCTTTTCCTACTCAATCCCAAGTACTGGGAAATTCAGTTCACAGTCTTTCACTATTGGATGTAAAGTGTGGCACGGAACCCTGTGAAGACGCCCGCATCCGTAGGACTGCTGACGTCGCGATAACTCGCAGGACTGATGGTCCCAACGTCGAAAAAGAAGCCACCACGGTAAATGCGGTGGCTAGAAGAGTCGGACTCCATTGTCCATTCTAACACATTACCCGCTAAGTCATATATGTTTTTGGCTTTCCATGCCTCGTTTCTTCCTGTTGCATAATTCATATTTGAACCACCGCTATTCGTTGCAGCATCTCCTTCTGAATTGCTATAATTTCCCCAAGACCTTGAATCTTTAATGTTATGTGTCGCATCTGATACAAAGTTCATTACAGCATC
>USES01000005.1 GCA_900553785.1 uncultured Clostridium sp. | reverse complement strand
TACTCATTTTCATATCTCCCTCTTTCTTTTGAATTTAAACACAGAAAAGACCTATGCCCTACATACAAATTTCGTATGCAAAGCATAGGCCAATTATATTTGGTCTTGAAAAACTATTTAGAAGGCTTTTTTGCCCCCCCCCCATTTACATAATTTTCCAATAGTTTCACGTCTTTTCCTCCGTTTGTTATATTTTATATCAAAATTTTACTATTTGCAATACTAATTTTGAGCTTTTACATATTTTAATAATTTTCAAATTGTAACACACTTCATATGAACACATATACTTAATATATATGGAGGTAATTATGATTTCATTAAGCCTTTGCATGATTGTTAAAAATGAAGAAAAAGTTCTTAAACGATGTCTTGACTCTATCAAGGATGTTGTGGATGAAATAATTATTGTAGACACAGGCTCAACGGATAATACAAAAAATATTGCTAAAGAATTTACCACAAAAATATATGATTTTAAATGGATAGATGATTTTTCAGCAGCCAGAAATTACTCATTTTCAAAAGCAACAAAGGACTATATAATTTGGTTAGATGCAGATGATGTAATTCTTAAAAAAGATATGGAAGCTCTTTTAAAATTAAAAGAAAATCTGGATAAAAAAGTAGATATGGTTTTACTTAAATATAACACTGGCTTTGACGAAAATGGTAATGTCAACTTTTCATATTATAGAGAACGTATTTTAAAAAGAGAAAAGAAATACATGTGGGTAAGTCCAATTCATGAGGTAATTCCAATTTCAGGTCAAACTTTGTATAGCGATATATGTGTAACACATAAAAAAATAGGTGTAACAGACCCAAAGAGAAATCTAAAAATATTTGAAAACATGATAAAAAAAGGGCTTAATCTTGATGCAAGGCAACAATTCTATTATGCAAGAGAATTATATTATGCAAAAGAATATGATAAGTCTATTTCCCAATTTAACGAATTTCTTAATCGTGAAGATGGCTGGGTAGAAAATAAAATAAATGCTTGCCTTGACTTGTATCATTGTTATATGGATATTGAGGATAAAAATAATGCATTTTTAACTCTTACCAGAAGCTTTATGTACGACTTACCTAGAGCAGAAATATGCTGCGAACTTGGTAATTTTTTTCTAAATGCTACAAACTACATTAATGCTATATATTGGTATAAGTTAGCTCTAACTATTCCTTTAGATACTACTAAAGGTGGGTTTTATAATTTAGACTGTTATAACTTTATACCATATATTGAGCTTTGTGTTTGCTATTATAACCTTAATGATATGGCTCAAGCTAAAGCATACAATGAATTAGCCGGAAAGGTAAAGCCTCTTAACAAATCTTATTTACATAACAAAGAACTTTTTGAAAAATTAAACGCTGAATAATGCGTGTTAACAGGGATAATGCTCTTTGCATAAAATATATAGAGCATGTCTCAAAATAATAAAGGAGGATAAATAATATATGAATAATTGCTTTAAATCGCCTGAATGTTCTAATACTAGCTGCAATCCTAGTTGTTGTCCTAGGCCTTGCTGTATAGTTGGGCCTCAAGGTGTACAGGGAATTCAGGGTGTACCCGGACCTATTGGACCCACTGGGCCTCAAGGCGTGCAAGGAATGCAAGGCGTAAAAGGCGCTACAGGGCCTACAGGTTCAACTGGACCTACTGGAACTACAGGCGCTACTGGCCCTGTTGGTGTAACTGGCCCTACCGGTGTCACTGGTGTAACTGGGCCTACGGGTGCCACAGGACCAACTGGTGCCACTGGAACTACTGGGCCTACAGGTGCTACTGGTGAATCAGAAACAATTGCTATAAGTTCTACTATTACTGCTCCACCAGGCTCTGCAGCAGCAGTAAATCACAGAAAGGTTGGAAACCAACACATTCTTGAATTTGTTATTCCACGTGGAACTGATGGAACTAGTGTTGACATATTGGGTACTTACCCAACATATCAAGATTTGGTCACAGAACAACCCGTAGGAAATATAGGGGATGCATATCTTGTAGGTACACATTTGTATGTATGGTCAGATAAAGATAATGCCTGGGTAGATGCAGGCGAAATAAAAGGGCCTAAAGGTGACGCAGGAGAGAAAGGTGAACAAGGAGATCCAGGCCCAAATCTAATTCGTTCTGCGTATCTTGTAACATACAATGACGGAACTTCTGCAGAAGGCGTTCCTGTTCCTGCAAGTGCAAGACTACCTATTGATAGAACTGAATTAAATATTAACAATATAGTGACATTAGATTCTGATGCTGAAACAATTAAATTTAATTTAGTAGGTCACTATAAAGTAACTTTTGTTATATCTGGCTACTCACAAAAAACAGATACTGACTTTAGACCAGACTCTGACTTTATGTCTGTTGGTTTTAGAGAAGTTGGAACAGATAATATTTATATAGGCGCAAGCAAATGGAATTATAACGAAATTGCTACTCAAGTAACTGCTCAAGGAATATTGGCAATTGCTGATACCTCAAAGTTGTATGAACTCGTAAATCTTGGCAAAGAAACACTTTATCTTGCGTCCCCAGACTTAAAAAATATATCTTCAGATTCTTACTTTACTAATTCAATAGTAACTATCATTATAGAATATTTAGGCAGAAATTAAATTATAAAAGGGCTAGTTCGAAGTAAAAGCAATTATTAACTTCGTTAGTCCTTCTTATAAAAAAATCCCAACTTACGTTGAGACCTTTTATATAGTTTATACTACCGCTCTATTAGGTTGCATAGATTCCAGTCTTATTTTATCTGCTATCATTGCAATAAATTCAGAGTTTGTAGGTTTACCCTTATTAGAATTAACCGTATAACCAAATATTTTGTCATGCATAGCAATTTCTCCTCTATTCCAAGCAACTTCTATTGCATGTCTTATAGCACGTTCTACTCTTGAAGGAGTAGTTTTGTACTTCTTTGCTAACAATGGATACATTGTCTTTGTTATCGCATTTATTATTTCTTCATTTTCTACAGATATTATTATAGCTTCTCTTAAATATTGATATCCTTTGATGTGGGCTGGCACACCTAAATCATGAATTATATTCGTGACTCTTACTTCTACAGGCTCGCCTTTTTGCATAGGAGTGTGGGCTGTTACATATTTTGTACCCCTATTTTCATAAAAAGCAGCAGGTTCATTACTAACCATTTCTTTTAATCTACTCGTTAAAGTTTCTAAATCAAATGGTTTTATTACATAATACGCTGCACCTAAAGTTATTGCCTTTCTTGTTATTTTTTCTTGTCCTATTGCGGACATTACAACGGTAAATGGTTTCTTTTCCACAACCGTTTCGCTTAGTTCTTCTAGAACTACTAGACCATCTTTTTCTGGCATTATTATATCTAGTAATAAAATGTCCGGTCTCCACTCTTTAATTTTAGGAATTACATTTGTGCCATCATTTAAACTACCTACTACTTCCATGCCACTTTGAGCATTAATGTACATCGTTATTAGTTTTACAAATTCTGCGTTATCATCTACAATCATTACTTTCAATTTTTCTTCCATATTTCCTCCTAAATTTTCCCAGCCGACAACTATATTCTACTCTCGCAAAACGCGGTTTTCAAGCTTTTTTAGCGTAAAGTTTTGTATTTTCGTGTCGATTTTAACAAAAAGAAATTTGGAGTTTTTATTAGTAATTTTTAGGTTACGTTTCTGGCATATTAACTATTATTTTTATTTTTTCTGCATATTCTATATGCAATATTTTTCCATTATTCTCTTCTATACTTTTTATTGTTTCTTTTTCATCGCTATAATCTACAGTAATCTCTTTTTTAATATATTTTATATACTCTTCTTTATTACATTTTTGTACAGCCGTTACAGCTACTTTCATATATGCTCTTGTAAGCGGGCCAGTTCCAAGCAGTATTCCGCCAAAATATCTAACCACTACCACTAGAACATTTATTAGATTTTCTCTTTCTAACATTGCATATATTGGCTTTCCAGCTGTTCCAATTGGTTCCTTATCATCCGTATACTTTCCGAGTATTCTCCAATTTATATGCATAAACTATATGCTTAGCATCTTTATTTGTAGCCCTTATATTGTTTATAATTTTGTTAATTTGTTCTGTATTTTCAATATTGTACACATACGCTATAAATCTAGACTTATTAACTACAATTTCTTCTTTTGAAAGAAGTACTTCATAATTGCCTTTTAAAGTGTATTTCTTATCCATAACTCCTCCTAAAGTTTAAGTCCAGCTAAATATCCGGTAGAAAATGCTATTTGTAAGTTAAATCCACCTGTATATGCGTCTACATCAATAACCTCTCCTGCAAAAAACAATCCGGATACTATTTTAGATTCCATAGTTTTAGGATTTATTTCTTTTGTAGATACGCCTCCACTAGTAACAATTCCAGTATGAACATTACCAAGAGATTTAACATCAAACTCCAAATTCTTAAGTATATGTACCATTTTTTGTTTTTCTTCTTTAGTTATGCTATTTACTTGTTTTGTTTCTTGTATACCACTTCTTTTAATTATTAAAGGAATCAAGCTCTTTGGAAGCAAGTCTGAAAGTGAATTTTTAAATTCTTTATTCTTGTATTTTTCAAAATCTCTAGTAATTCTTTTATACAATTCATCATTAGATAACGCCGGTTTCAGGTCAAAACTAACTATAATCTTTTTATTCTCTAGTAGCTCATTTAAATTACTTAATTTAGTCATTTTGCTACTTGTACTTAAAACTATTGGTCCACTTATGCCGTTTGATGTAAAAACAGCCTCGCCAAATCTCTCATCAATTACTTTTCCGTCTACTTTAATTTTTAGGTTAACATTCTTAAGAGTTAGTCCCTCTGTTAATTTACACTCATCAGCTTCAAATAATATTAAAGGTACAAGAGCAGGTTTTATATCTACTATCGTATGACCCAATTCTTTAGATAAGGTATAACCATCGCCTGTACTACCAGTCGCAGGATAACTTACTCCGCCCGTAGCTATAACAACTCTGTCAAACTTGTATTCTTTTCCAGATAGCGTTACAACTCCAACTACTCTGTTATCTTCTATTTCTATTTTCTTTATACCACTTTCTGTTATAATTTGAATTTTTAATTGTTTTAACTTTTTTTCAAGTGCTACTGTTAATTCATGTGCATTGTCTGAAGCAAGAAATACTCTGTTACCTCTTTCTTCTTTAGTTTTAACACCAAGCCCATGTACAAATCTTATTAAATCACTATTATTAAAGTTACTTATACTGCTCATAAGAAACTTTGGATTAGACACAACATTACTAAAAAAGTATTCATCATCCCCACTATGGGTTAAATTACACCTACCTTTTCCAGTAATATCTAATTTTTTGCCAGGTGTGCTATTTTTTTCAAATATAACAACATCATGGCCTTGTTCTTTGGCAGTTATTGCTGCCATCATGCCAGCAGGTCCAGCACCTATTATACAAACTTTCATAAACTAATTACCCAAAACATCAGATATAGCCTTACATATAGCAATAACTGCACTTTCATAAGTTATTCCTCCTTGCATATATGCCATATATGGAGGCCTTATTGGAGCATCTGCTGAAAGTTCTATACTTGCACCAGACACAAAGGTACCTGCTGCCATTATAACCTCATCAGTATACCCTGGCATTGCCCAAGGCTCTGGTCTTACAAAGCTATCTATTGGACTAGATGCTTGTATTCCTTGGATAAATTTTATTAGTTTTTCTTTATCATTAAATATTATAGATTGAATTATATCTGTTCTGTCTTCAAAAGCTGTAGGTGAAACATCAAAGCCAAGTTTTTCAAGCATGCTTGCACATATACATGCAGTCATTACAGCATTTTCAACTATATGTGGCGCCATAAACAATCCTTGCAAAATTTCTTTATTCTTTCCAAGCGTTGCTCCACATTCTTTACCAATTCCAGGCGCAGTAAGGCGCTCAGCTGAACGCTCTACACACTCACGTTTCCCTACTATGTAACCTCCAGTTTCACAAAGACTTCCACCTATGTTCTTAATTAAAGACCCTGCTATTAAATCTGCGCCAACATTAGTTGGTTCTAGTTTTTCCACAAATTCACCATAGCAATTATCCACCATAACTATAACATCTTTATCTATATTTTTTACAAAATCTATAGCTTCTTTAATCTCTGAAATTGTTAAAGATTTTCTTGTTGAATAACCTCTAGATCTTCCAATAAATACAAGCTTAATTTTTTGTGTTTCTAGTTTTTCACGTATTGCTTTAAAATCAAAAGAGTTATCCACTAAATCCACTTGTTCATATTTAACTCCAAGATTTATCAAAGACATTTTATTTTCAACTATACCAATGCTTTCTGCTAATGTATCATATGGTGCCCCAGTTATGCTAAGCATAGTATCCCCTGGTAACAAATTGCCAAATAATGCTGTAGATAAGGCATGTGTTCCATTTACAAACTGTATTCTTACTAATGCATCCTCTGCGCCAAATACTTCTGCATAAATCTTTTCAATTGTCTCTCTTCCAATATCATCATAGCCATATCCTGTTGATGGTATAAAATGAGTTTCACTAAGTTTATTTTTCCAAAAAGCATCCATTACTTTAGCTGTATTTTGCATTGCTATATCATGTATTTCTCTAAATCTTTCTCCTATTTCTTCTTCACATTCATTATATAAATCTACTACTTCTTTTTTAATTCCTAATTTTTTTGCTAATTCGTATTGCATAATCTACCTCCATACATGTATATTATACTACATAAATTAGCTATTCTCAACAGCCAAGTATTTTGATAATCTTACTTAAAATAAAAACATTTTCTAAAAGATATCCTTCATTTATATTTTTAAATCTCATTATTATATCTTTTATACTCTTTAAATTTCAAAACTAGTCTCATCAATGAACTTATAATTAGTTTTGTATTTTAATTCTCTTATAAGTCTAAACAGAGCATCATCCTTAGCTTTCGCCTCTAACATAACATCTATATCATACGGCAAATGTTTTATTTGCTCTAAAAAAGATATAAATGAATCTGAATTTATATAGTCATGGTGACTTCTAAACTCACTCTTAAGATTACTCTTTGGACTAGAGATGTGTACTTTTGGGTTAATACTTTTCCATGTATTAAAAATCCTTTCATAATACTCATCTATATTTAATTCGCCAGTATTACAAATATAATGGTGATAATCTAATACCATTGGCCTATCTATACTCTCACACAACTCTAAAGTATCTTTAATATTAAATATTTTATCATCATTTTCAACAACAATACATTCTCTAATATGTTTGGGTAGTTTTCCAAAATTTTTTTTAAATCTTGCAATTGACATCTCCTTGCCAAATGTAGAGCTTCCTACATGAACTATCATTACCTTTTCTTTTATACCAAACGCTTTAAGCAAGTTATAATGATAATTAAGTATATTAAAAGATGCCTCTAATACTTCTTTTCTTGTTGTATTTAGTACGCAAAACTCATCAGGATGAAAGTCCACTCTCATATTACTGCTCTTAATTTTGTCTGCAATTTCCTTATATATATTTTTGTATGGTAAAATATAATCTATATTCACATCACTTTTAGTGGCAAGTGGTATTAAGTTTGACGTTATCCTATAAAAATGAATATTATTTTTTATGTTATAATCTATTGTATTTTTTAAAACGTTCAAGTTTTTACGAATTATACTATCTATTTTTTGTGTTTTATCCAGCTCCTTTAAATAATTAGTATAACTAATCGTATGAGAGCTAGTTTCATCTATCGCTTTACTCATAGCAACATATCCTAGTCTTACTATCAAAAAAATCACCAAAATTATTATGAGCATTTCGAATTACAATATTTATGAATTAACATTTAAAAATAAGTGTAGGAAAGTTAATTTCCTACACTCACCTATTCTTCTACTTTTGGTGCTCCCATTGGGCACACTGATGCACAAGTTCCACAATCAATGCATTTTTCAGGATCTATTATAAATCTATCTTCTCCTGCACTAATTGCTCCAACAGGACACTCAACTGCACATGCTCCGCAAGATATACACTCATCAGATATTCTATATGCCATATTATTTCACCTCTTTGTCTTTTTTATTTATTCTTTTAATATTTTTTATACTTTCAACAACAAATCTTTCTTCTCCCGGTTCCCCAATTTTTAATTTTACTTTTTGGCCTAATATGTCCTCGCCAACAACCTTAGCTTTTTCACCTTCAAATTCAACTATTTCATTCATTTTAGGCATTTCCTTAATCTTTTCTTTGTATGCTTCTTCCTCATATTTTATACAACATTTTAATTTTCCACAACATCCAGATAACTTTTGCATGTTGATTTGAAGCCCTTGCTCTTTTGCTGTTTTAATAGTTACAGATTCAAAATCCGGCAAAAATGTTCTACAACACAACTCTCTTCCACACACACCTAATGTTGAATACTCTTTTACCTCATCTCTCGCACCGATCTGTCTTAACTCAATTCTTGTTCTAAATTCTATGGCAAGTTCTCTTACAAGCTCTCTAAAGTCTACTCTTTCCTCTGAAGTGAAGTAAAACACCAATTTTGACTCATCTAAAGTATATGTTGCACTTATTAGTTTCATGTTTAAATTAAATTTTTTTACTTTTTCTTTACATGTCTTAAGAGCACTTTTAGCTTGTTCTTTAAGCTTTCTTCCCTTTTCTATATCTTCTTTACTTGCTGGTCTTAATACTTCTTTTATTTCCTGACCTTGTAATCTCTTGTCTGACGCATCCAATTTTGATACAATCCTTGCAATTTCAATTCCTCTGTCTGATTCGGCTACAACCAAATCTCCAACATTAAATAAATACTTTTTGGGATTGATATAACTTAACTTACCAGTAGATGTAAACCTTACGCCTAATACTTTTCCTTCCATTCAACTCACCTCACTTTTTAATAATCTCTATAGCAAATTTTGTTTTTTGCATATCTTCATTTGCATTACTTAATATAGCTTTTTTTATATTCTCAATCAACTCTATTTTATCATACATAGAATTTTTCAACATTAAAAACTCCATGTATTCTATAGTTAATTCATCCTTTAAATTTACATCACTTAACGCTTCTATTATTCCTATTTTGTCTAACAACTTAATTTTTTCGAATAAATCGCAAACCTTTATAATTTTTTCTTTGTTATCTTCTTTGGATACTTCAATAAGCGTACTTATTGACCCCTGTGAGAAATCTAATAGCTGCTCTTCTACGCTTAATTCATTTAACTCCATATACTTTCTTATTTCTTTTTCACTCAATTGCTCAAAGAATATATTTGTCGTTCTAGAAAGTATAGTACCAAGCAATCCATCTATATTACTTGTAATCAATATTATAACTACGCTCTTTGGAGGTTCTTCTAAGGTTTTAAGTAATGCATTTTGAGCTGAGTCATTCATTTTGTCTGCTTCATCTATTACATATACTTTGTATTTCCCAGTTGCAGGGGCAGTATAAACATCAGATATAATCTCATCTCTAACTTGTTCTACTAAAATATTCTGTTTATCTTCCATACGAGTAATATATTTAAAATCTATATTGTTTTCTAAATTGTTAGTTTTAAGTAAACCTTTAGCAAATTCGCACGCTACTAAACGTTTTCCTATGCCTTCTTTTCCATAAAACACATATGCATGTGATAGTTTATCGCTTTCTAATGTTTTCTCTAACTTTTCTAATACATTTTTATGTCCTAGAACTCCCTCAAACATGTTAAATTTCTCCTATTTTATTTAATGGCCAAATTCTAATATGTACAATTCCTTCTACTTTATCTAACGGAACCACTCCAAATTCTCTACTATCTCTACTTGTAGCCCTATTATCTCCCATTACAAATATGTAGCCCTCCGGAATTTTCAAATCATAGTAATCTCCCGTAATAGGAGTAATTGTTCCTTCTGGCAAATATTTTTCTTCTAACACTTCACCGTTTAAAATGACTGTTCCTTCTTCTGTTATTTTAAGAGTATCTCCTCCAACGGCTATAACCCTCTTAATATAACTCTTCTTTCCTATTTCAAGTACATTGTATGTAAACCAATTAAATCCATGCCTATCTATATATGTAGCTGTCACATCAGCAGAATCTTTAGCTATATCATCAGGAGCAGAAATAGTTACGATTTGTCCTCTCTTTATTTCATGATTATATAAAATTCTTCTACCAACGACAACTCTTTCTCCTTCTTTTGCAGTAGGGAACATGGATGTTTGTTTAATTCCTGCTATAGTTCCAATAAAATAATTTATACAAACATATATTACATAAGCTATCAAAAAACAAACTATCCATTCAAGAGTCTCTTTCACAACTTTATTCTTAAATATTTGTTTCAATATTTTTCCTCTTTTCTCTAATGTATGCCTTCTCCTAATGGTACTGCATCATCTACAAATAGCACTTTTACTGTATCCTTATCTCCTGCGGCAAGAATCATTCCATTAGATTCTATACCTCTTAACTTTGCTGGTTTCAAATTACTTACAAGTACTACTTTTTTGCCAACTAGTTCTTCTTCTTTGTAATATGGTACAAGCCCTGATACCACTGTACGCTTCTCATATCCTAAATCTAATTGTAGCTTATACAATTTTTTAGCATCTGGCACTTTTTCTACAGATAGTATTTGTGCAACTTTAAGTTTTACTTTATCCACATCATCTATAGATATTTCCTCTTCTTTTTCAACATTTTCCACTTTTGCTTGTTCTTTTTGCTCATTTGCTTTTGCTATCAACTCTTCTAGTTTCTTTTCGGCATCAATTCTTGCAAATAACACTTCTGGTGTACCTACTTTTGTACCAGGTACAGTCTTTCCAAATTCACTTATACTATCTAGTGTAAGCTCTGTTGCATTTATTTGTTCTGCTATCTTTTTTGCTGTTTCCGGCATAATGTTTTGTAACATTACAGATATACTTCTAATAGCTTCTATTAAGTTATATAACACCGTCTTTAGCTTTTCTTTCCCCTCATCAGATTTTGCTAGTACCCAAGGACATGTTTCATCTATATACTTATTGCTTCTTCTAGCTACTATCATTATCTGCTCTATGGCCTCAGCCACTCTTAGCGAATCCATTTTTTCCATATACGTTTGAACGGCAGAATTTATGCATGCTTTAAGATCAGAATCTACATCAAGTATATCTACTGGTTCATATATCACACCATCAAAATACTTGTTTACCATTGTAACTGTTCTGTTTACAAGATTTCCTAATGTATTTGCTAAATCAGAATTATATTTTTCAATTACAGTTTCATAAGTTATATTACCATCTTGAGCATAAGGCATTTCAGATAAGCAAAAATATCTTACTGCATCAACGCCAAATTCATTGGCTAACTCGTCTGCGTATATGACGTTACCTTTAGATTTACTCATTTTATCATTTCCAAATAGCATCCAACCATGTGCGTATATTTTATGAGGTAGAGGCTCGCCTAATGCCATTAGTATTATTGGCCAATAAATAGCGTGAAATCTCAATATGTCTTTTCCTATAACATGCAAGTCAGCAGGCCAATTTTTATTATACAATTCAGATTTACTATCACATTCATAGCCTAATGCTGTTATATAATTAGTTAGTGCATCTATCCATACATATACAACATGACCTGGGTTAAAATCTACAGGTATTCCCCATGTAAATGAAGTTCTAGAAACACATAAATCTTGAAGTCCAGCTTTTAAAAAGTTGTTCATTATTTCTTTTTTTCTTGATTCAGGTTCAATAAATCCAGGATGTGATTCTATATAATCAATAAGTTTATTTTGGTATTTACTACATTTTAAAAAATATGCCTCTTCTTTAGCTTTTTTTACTTCTCTTCCACAGTCTGGACACTTTCCATCCACAAGCTGGGTGTCTGTAAAAAATGACTCACATGGAGTGCAATAATTTCCCTCATATTCACCAAGATATATATCACCTTGTTCGTACAATTTTTTAAATATTTTTTGCACAGTCTTCACGTGATACTCATCTGTTGTACGAATAAATTTATCAAAAGTAGTGTTCATTCCGCTCCATATTTTTTTTACTTCTCCAGCGACACCATCTACATACGCTTTTGGAGACATTCCAGATTTCTCAGCATACTCTTGTATCTTCTGGCCATGTTCATCCGTACCAGTTAGAAAATATACGTCCTTTCCTTTCATTCTATTATATCTTGCTATTGCATCAGTAAGTATTATCTCATATGTATTTCCTATATGAGGCTTTCTTGATGTATATGCTATTGCTGTTGTTATGTAAAACTTTTCTTTCTCGTTCATGTTATTCCTCCGTTAATTATGGATATAATTATATGACAGAAATGAGGTTTTGTCAACGAAAATAAACATTCCCTATTACCAAAATAAATTTCTAAAATTACATATTTTTATTGTTATTTTTACATTTGTGTAATATACTTTAGAATATATAAGGATGTGAAAATATGAACACAAGATTAGAAAATTTTAAAAATAGTGTTAAGGGCAAACAAATTGCTGTAATAGGTATCGGAATTAGCAATATTCCAGCTATAAAATACTTAGCTTCTATGGGAGCTCATGTAACTGCTCTGGACAAAAGAGAAGTTTTAGACATAAACATAGAAGAATTAAAAAACATGGGAATAACTTTTATACTTGGAACGGAGTATCTATCAAACCTATCTGGTTTTGATTACATTCTTCGTTCCCCAGGAGTTAAGCCTTTTACTCCTGAATTAGAAAAAGCTGTAAATGATGGTGCTATTCTTACTTCCGAAATCGAACTTCTAATGGAACTTGCACCATGCAAAATTGTTGGAGTAACAGGAAGTGACGGTAAAACAACAACTACCACGTTAATTTCAATGTTTTTGAAAGAAGCTGGTTTTAATGTATGGCTTGGAGGGAACATTGGGACTCCACTATTTAGTAAACTTGATGAGATCAAAAGCGATGATATTATTGTATTAGAATTAAGCAGTTTCCAACTTATGACGGTTAAAAAAAGCCCAGATATATCTGTTATAACCAACATATCTCCAAATCACTTAGACTATCACAGAAGTTATGATGAATATATCGAAGCTAAAGAAAATATATTTTTACATCAACAAAACGGTACAATTGTGCTTAATTCAGATGATAAAATGACTGAAAAATTCTTAAAAGACATTGAGCAAAATAACATTAATTCAAATGTTAAATACTTTAGTCTCAATAATTCTAACAATGTTGGTTGCTTTTTTGATGGAGAATCCGTTTGTTACAATGATGGAAATACTATAACAAAAATAGAAAAAAAAGAGAATATTCGCCTTGTTGGAATTCATAATATCGCCAATATATGTGCTGCAGCTTCAGCTGTCATAGATATGACCGGTTTTGATGCCATAAGAAAAATAATAACTACATTTAATGGAGTAAAACACAGAATGGAACATATTGCTACAATAAGAGGTATAAAATGGTACAACGACTCTATAGGAACAAGCCCTTCAAGAACTATGGCTGGTCTAAACTCATTTGACCAAAAAATAATCCTCATAGCAGGTGGATACGACAAACATATTCCTTATGATGTAATAGGAAATCCTATTTTAAACCAAGTAAAACATTTAGTCTTACTTGGTGCAACTGCTCCTAAAATAAAAGAAGCGGTAATAAATGCAGCAAGAACTATGAATAAGGATTATACAGAGTTTCTTACAATTTCTGAATTTAAAACATTAGAAGAATGTGTTAATTACTGTGATGAAATAGCAAAAACAGGAGATATCGTTGTGATGTCACCAGCCTCTGCTTCTTTTGACATGTATAAAAATTTTGAAGAAAGAGGAGAACATTTTTGTAAATTAGTAGAAAACTTAAAAGACGCTTAATGCGTCTTTTTTCTATTCCATAAAATTATCTCTAAATTCTTTTACCATCTTCTTCAATACCGCTAGTTGTTTGTCTGTTAAATATACATCCGCAACTTCATTTGCTGGTATAGTTAAAGAATCTGCAAACATAGTATCCAAACTCATATTCAAGACATTAGCTAATCTTATTGCAGTAGTTATACTTGGTGCTTTTATTCCTCTTTCTATATCACCTAAAAAGTTTTGAGATACGCCAACTTCTTCTGCTAATGCATATTGAGTCATGTCTTTGCTTAGTCTCCCAGCTCTTACTCTTTTACCTAACATGTTCAAATTCAAATATTCTGACATTATTCTCACCCCAGGTAAAATATATAGTAATGTCATCAAAACTTGAACAAACTATTTGTTTGTATATACATTCACACGGAATGCTAATGTATACTTACAGTCGAACTTGCTATAGCTAGTGCTTCTATATGTGATACACTCACATCAATCTCCAATGTTCCTTGCTTTTGCATTAATTCTAAATCTGTATTTTTAAAAACAACATATGGCCTATTAAGCAATTTGGAATCATTTAATATCTCAATGTCGCCAAGCCATAATTTATCGCCAAATTTACTTGATAGAGCTTTGTACACTGCTTCTTTAGCGGCAAATCTTCCAGCATAATACTGATACTTTACAGCGTCTGATTTATTATCTCCAACCTCAATTTCCTTCTTGGTAAACACTCTTTCTTTAAAGCCCTGTGTATTTAATATTGCCTCTTTTACTCTATTTACTTCTATTATATCTACTCCACAAAACTGTGCCATACCTCACCTCAAAAAAGTTCCATGTAAATTTTACCACAACTATTGCTTTTTTTCAATTTATGTATTATAATATTTTATGTCACGGGGTGTAGCGCAATTGGTAGCGCACGTGGTTTGGGACCATGGGGTTGCAGGTTCAAGTCCTGTCACTCCGACCATATTTTTAAAGCAACAAGGGTTTCGTGAGCTCTGTTGCTTTTTTTGAAAGGAAAGGCATTTATGAAATTGTTTGAATTCTTATTAAGCAATAAAGATTATTTAGAAGATTTTGTTACTAGAAGCACTTACCACTCAAATGCAATTGAAGGTAACACTTTAACATATGCGGAAACTTATGCTATTTTATACAACGATAATAGCTTTAAAATTGACGGAAAAGAACCAAGGGAAATATATGAAGCTATTAACCATAAACGTGCTTTAGAATTAATTTTTGAGAGTTTAAATGATGTTAATGTAAGTCTTAATGAAAAATTAATTAAAGATATAAACAAGACTATAAACGAAAATATAAAAGGTACGTCAGGATATAGAAAATTGCAAGTTTTCATACAAGGTAGTGAGCATATTCCGCCAAAACCAGAACAAATACCTAATCTTATGAACTATTTTGTGTATAATTATAACAATGATGCGGCTGACATATACACTAAAATTTCAAATTACCACATACAATTTGAAACGATACATCCATTCGAGGATGGTAATGGTAGAACGGGTAGATTGTTAATAAACTATGAACTATTAAAGAACAATCTTCCACCGATAGTAATATCTAAAGAAGATAGAGTAAAATACTTTGAGTATTTAAGAACTAAAGATTGCAAAGGCCTAGCTCAATGGATACAAGAACTATCTAAAAGCGAAAAGGAAAGAATGCAAAAATTTGGATATCTAGATTAAAAATAAAGTTTGTAACTATTTATCTTTCTTTTTCATTATATACCAAAAAACCGCGAATTTGAAACTATTTTTAAATTCGCGGTTTTTAATATTTATAAACTAAAAATATCTACATGAGTTTCAAATGTTACTTCCAACCTATTCTTATAGCTCCTACCACGCCGTCTTTTACGTAAGCTGTACATTCATCGTAAGTCCCTTTACAACCTTTCGAAAATTCCTGTAATTGCTCAAATGATATACCCTTATAATCTGTTATTTCTTCTTCAAATTCCCCTAGGCCATATGCTTTTATATTTCCATTTTCATCATATTTAAAGTTTGACCAAAACGTTCCAATAAGTATATCATTAGATACTTTAAATTTTACCTTCTGCTCCGAATAATCACATAAATCTCTAGCTACACCTGCAACGTTTAATAATGTTCTTTGCGTTTTGTCTAACATTAACGCATCATCATCGGACTCAATCTCAATAACATCTTCATTTTCATTTTTTAGCTTCCATTTTTGTCCTCTAAACTCGATTTTCTTTCCATTTTTCAATTCTTCGATCTCACTGTCAGAAAACATTCTTGGTTCTTTTTCCAGCATTGTTGCTGTTATTATGTATTCATTTTCATCTTTTTCTATATTTTCAATACAAAACACCGCCCCATCCGTTCCTAAAACGCTCTGAACTTCAGCCTTGCTCAAAAGTGGTGTTTCTTTTACCATTTTGATGTTCATGTAATATACTGCAATAAAAACAATCACTAACAAAATAACAATGAAAACACTCCTTAATATTTTTACATTAGCTTTATTTTCCTTCAAATTTCCCATCTCCTACCTTTTATTATATTGATAATTATATCATTGTAACATTTGATGTCAAGAAAAGGTTGACAGATATGATACTATATAAGTATAGTACTGCATGCAAAGCAATGTATGCATACTAAATTTATTCAACAGGAGGAATAAATGAAAGGTTTTAAACTAAATCCAAACAGAGATTATGTTGAAAAAATAATCGATGGAATATATAGAAAAGATGGCCATTGTCCATGTCAACTAAAAGTAGACGATACTACTCTTTGTCCTTGTGATAAATTTATCCATGAAGGAAAGTGTTGCTGTAAACTATATGTTCCAATAGATAAAGATTAAATAAGTAAACAACCTACCACATTATTCTGGTAGGTTGTAAAATTTTACTGCATTATTGTATGTTGTATCTATTACTTCTCCTAAAGTTATTCCCTTAATTTCAGCAATTTTTTCTGCAACAAAGTGAAGATTTTTTGAACTATTACGGGTACCTCTCACATCTTGTGGTGCAAGATATGGGCTATCTGTTTCTAGCATAATTTGTGACAAAGGAATTTCTTTAATTTGCTTTATAGCACTGTCACGCCTTTTATACGTAATATTCCCTCCAAGCGATATACTGTATCCCCTCTTAATAATTATTTTAGTTATTTCTTCATTAAGTTCATAACAATGAAACATTATCTTTTTAGGCAATAGTTCTTCTTGTTTTAAAATCTCCAACATGTCTGATACTGCATCTCTCGAATGAATTTGAACCGGAATATCTAGCTTCTTTGCAATTTTCATCTGCGATATAAAAAGTTCCTTTTGTTTTTCTTTATTTTCTTCGGTATAGTGATAGTCTAAGCCTATTTCCCCTATTGCAACTATTTTTTCCTTATCATGGCCATACATCACTTCCAATTCATTTACTTTATCTAACTCATCTGTGTATTCCGGATGTATTCCTATAGCACAAAATATATAATCGTGCGCTTTTGCAATTTCTAATGCTTTTTTAGAATTTTCTATATTACTTCCTACATTTATTATGTATTTTACTCCTGCATTTCTAACTATTTTAAGCTCATCTTCCATGTCAAAGTTAAATTTTTCATCATCATAATGTGCATGTACATCTATATATTTCATTTTGTCTCCTATTTAATAGTAGGAATTGTGACTATTACTTCAGTTCCAACTCCTTGTTCACTCTTTATGTCTATAGAGCCTTCATGGGCCTCTACAATCTCTTTTACTATTGAAAGACCTAGCCCTGTTCCACCCATTTGACGCGAACGAGCTTTATCTACTCTATAAAATCTTTCAAATATTCTCTTTAGATCCTTTTCTGGTATTCCTATTCCATTATCTACAAATTTCATGTAAGCTTTTCCACCAGCAGCTCCTATATACACATCTATTTTTCCACCATTAGGTGTGTATTTTATACTGTTACTTAATATATTTATTATTACTTGTTGTATGCTGTCTTTATCCGCATACACAGCAGGTGGTATCATATTAACGGTACAAGTCAATGTATGACCTTTTTCTAGTGCTACGTATTGCATATTTTCTACAACCTGTTTTGCCAAATCATCAAGATTAAACTTAGTCTTATTCATGACGTTTTTATTATAATCAAAACGAGATAGTTGAAGTAGATCTGCAACAATTCTATCCATTCTATTTGCCTCTGCATTTATTACCGTTGCAAATTTAGTAATCTCTTCCTTACTTAAATCTCTATCCATAATAGTTTCTGAATATCCCTTAATTGAACAAAGCGGTGTCTTTAATTCATGAGATACATTTGCAACAAATTCTTTTCTCATGTTATTTAACTTTTCGTTTTCTGTAATGTTTTTAACTATCATAATAACACCCATTGGAATCAATCTATCATGAAATGGTACTAGAACAACATTTAGCACATTATCTGCTCTTGTCACCTTTTCTTCTATGTTTTTATAATCAGCTATATATATTACCTTATCAAAATCAATCTTTATTCCAAGTTTTCTGCACACTTTATCATACGTGTCATCCTGATCAGTAAGACCTATAAAGTTCTTAGCTGCGGTGTTCATATGGATAACTTTTCTTTGAAGCGAAAAAGCTATTACTCCGTCATCCATTCTCTCAAGAATAATTTGTGTTTTACTTTGCTGACTGTTAAGATCAAAGTTTTGCTTAGACACAATGTCCACCATAGAATCATATACAGTAATCAAATCTACAATCTCATTTGGACTCGTTACAGACTTAAGGCTTTTGGTGTCTACTGTTTTTCCCTCAGCTAAATGTCTAATGGATTTTTCTATTTTTTTTAGCGGAAACACCACCTTGTTTCCAATATCTGTAGCAATAATCAAAGCAATAATAACTAACACACCAATCGATATTAGACTTGGTGTGTTAAATTCAAAACTAACTTTTCCATTCATTGTATAAGTTACAACAAATTCAGCAGTTACAAATGTAATTATTACTAGTAAAGTCATCATAACTTTAATGCTAGTTTTTAGTGACTTAAACATAATATCCTATTCCTCTTTTTGTAATTATATATTTTGGATCAGAAGTATTATCCTCAATTTTTTCTCTAATTCTACGTATAGTCACATCAACCGATCTAACGTCACCGTAGTAATCGTATCCCCATACATTTTTAAGTATTTGCTCTCTTGTAAAAACTTGACCTGGATTAGATGCCAAAAGCTTTACAACCTCAAATTCTTTCATAGTTAAATCTATTACTACGTTTCTTTTAATTACAACATATTTTTCTAAATCTAATACTAAATCCTTAATTTTAATAGTATTAGCCTCTTCTTTATCCGGTGCCGTATCCTCAATTGAGTGTTTTCTTAAATTAGCTTTTACACGTGCAGCTAATTCTCTCATACTAAAAGGCTTAGTCATATAGTCGTCTGCTCCCAACTCAAGCCCTATAATTTTATCCACTATTTCGTCTTTTGCAGTAAGCATAATTATTGGACATGTAAGTTTCTGTCTTATCTTTTTACATACAGTAAATCCGTCCATTTTTGGTAACATCACATCCAAGATTATTAAGTCTGGTTTTGCCATAAGTGCCATTTCCACAGCTTGTTCTCCATCATAAGCTTCTACTGTTTTGTAACCATCCTTTTCAAGATTAAACTTCAAAACATCGACGATAGGTTTTTCATCATCAACTATAAGAATTTTTTTCTCCATATATTGACACCTCTTTTTTTAATTACAGGATTATTTTATCATAAAAATTACATTTAGCAAGTGATTTTGTAAAAAATCTGTAATTTTACTGTCATTTAATTGTCACTATATTTTTTAATATACTCCTTAAATTTGTCACCACGCTCTTCAAAGTTTTTGAAAAAGCCATAGCTTGCTGATGCTGGAGAAAGCAAGCATATTGAACCTTTACCCGTAATTTTTGTAGCAAGTTCCGTGGCTTTTTCCAAATCTTCAGCAAACACTAAATTGTTTTTTAAAGGTCTTTTTCTTAGTTTTTCGTATATTCTTTTTCCGCTATCATACATTAAAATCACATTACTGACTTTAGCATTTATCAAATATTCAATAAGTGCATCATAATTTACTCCCCTATCCATTCCTCCAATCAAAACTGTATCTACATCATTTATGCTTTTCAAAGCACTGATTGTAGCCTCAGGAATCGTAGATATAGAGTCATCTATATACTTAACTCCTTCATATGTTCCAATAGTTTCTAACCTATGTGGTAATGGCTTTAAATTTTTAATCACACTCATAATGCTACTATCACTCACTCCAACAAGTTTAGCAACAGTGGCAGCAATAGTTAAATTATATAAATTGTGTGTTCCAAGAAGATGTATATCATTTGTGTCTATTGTTAGATTTACAAACTTGTTTTTTAAAGGATTTGCTTCTGCTTCGATTTGACTAATTTCAATAGCCCTAGCTTTGACTTGTTCACCACCGATTAGTACGTTTTTCATATCTTTGTTGTACACAAATACATCCGACTCATCTTGGTGTTTAAATATATTTCTCTTGGCACTTGCATATGATTCAAAAGATTTATAATAATCCAAATGTTCTTCATATAGATTTAAAAATACAGCAATCTTAGGTGAAGCATCTACTAATTCTAGTTGATGTGAAGACAATTCATAAACAAAATAACTTGTTTTTTCATACTTATCCACATAATCCAGAACTGGTATACCTATATTTCCCACAAGTTCCACAGATAACTCTTTGTTTAACATTTGGAAAATTAAAGAACTAGTTGTACTTTTCCCTTTTGTTCCTGTTATGCCAATTACTTTATCTTTACCATACTTTAAAAACAATTCTGCTTGAGAAGTTATTTTTCCTTTTATTTCACTCAAGTCAATCTCTTTTAAACTTATGCCTGGAGATTTAATAATTATATCGAACTCATATATGGCTTCCAAATAATTATTACCCAAGAAATATTCTATATTTTCCTGTTTTTCTATTGTCTCATTTTTATCTGCTATAGCTATTCTTGTATAGCAGATGTTATTTTTATTTATATAGTTAAGCGTACTTCTTCCTTCTCGCCCAAATCCTAATATTAAAATGGATTTGTTTGAAAGATAATTATTTATTCTTTCTTTTAACATTTATACCTCTTTTAACAATTTAATGAATTCTTTAGGCACATTATTATTTGTGTCAAATTTGTCGATATAACTACTTAGAAGAATTTTAAATTCATCTTCAGCCATACGTGTATATCCCATAAGTAACTTAGGAACACTGTTACAATCATTTTTTCTCAAAAACATATTTATACATAAATTTATTTCTTCCTTTGTTCCTACACATTCAAATGGTTTGTCTTTATCTGAATTTATAAGTCCTTCAAATATACCTTTTAAATTCTCGTTGTCTAACATATTAGATCTAAATATTTTTGAAATCTCATCTTTATTTAAAAACGCACTAAGCATTATATACACATACAAACATTTCGGACAGTTTTCACACCAAATGTCCTGCTTTGAACCAACATTACAGCTCTTAAAATCTTTAAAATACTTATTATATTTTACAAATTCCTTAACAATTCTCCATTCGCTCCAAGGTCTAAGTAAACTAAAATACTCAGGGCCATTTTTACACAAATAATTCTTACAATAAAATCTAAAATCATTTTCAAATTCTAGTGATTTTGAATACTGGTGATTGATATTTGTTCCCTCTACATTTGGTTCATTAGCGCTAGATTCATTGGACAAAACTATATATTTTTTATTTAAAATAACCGCTGCTATATACGATGAAAAAGCAAGTATTGCCGAAAATGGCGTATGACCGTTTAAAAAACCTTGTTTATTTAAGTCAAGCATATTCTTATCCAAAGTTCTTTTTGGAGCATAAAGCTTTTCATATCCTGCAATTTCAGCAGTAGAAGTAGATGCTCCTCTTGGATTGACTATATAACATGTATTACTTTCTTTGTAATCTTTTAGTAATTCTAAAGTTACAACTGAGTCTTTTCCTCCACCAACTGGTATAAGGTTACCGGTAAAATCATTATTCAACGTCGCAGCTTCATAAAAGCCTTTGGAGCTACATTCTATTTGCATCAGCTCAATACTATTTTTAGCTAAGTATTCATATATCCCATTAGTGTATAAAAACTCTCCCAAACCATTTAGATATAGTTTTTTCCACCATTCAATTTGTGTTTCATCAAGATATGCACATCTGATTTCAACCTTTGGTGAACATGTAAGCTTCCAATAGCTAACTAACTCCACCATTCCAAGATTAAACGCCAAATTGTTGAAAAACTCTGAATCTATTCCTTTTATACTAAAATTATTTTCTTTTCTAAATGTCCAAGTTGGGTTAAAATGACTCAATCCCACTATTTCAAAATCATATTTAATAAATATTTCTGTCTCGCTTTCCTCTATTTCATATCCATTATATATAAAAAGAGGATATGTATCCCTCTTTGAAATAAAATTTTCTAAGTTACTCATGATCACATATCCCTTCTATTTTCCATCGCTTTTATTAAAGTTATTTCGTCCGTATATTCAAGATCTCCTCCAACAGGAATACCATGTGCAATTCTTGTCACTTTAATTCCTGGTATTGTTTTTATAACTCGAGCTATATACATAGCAGTAGTTTCACCCTCTATGGTTGGATTCGTAGCAATTATTACTTCTTTAATACTATCATCATTTAATCTTTGTATAAGTTCTTTTATTTTTATATCATCAGCAGTTATATTATTCATCGGCGAAATATTTCCATGCAGAACATGATACAAGCCTTTAAACTCATGTGTCTTTTCCATAGCAACTACATCTTTTACATTTTCCACTACACAAATAACAGATGTATCTCTTTTAGGATTAGAACATATACTGCACACATTACCTTCAGATAAGTTAAAGCACTTTTCGCAGAATTTTACCTTTTGCTTTGCATCAACCAATACAGTTGCAAATTTTTTTGCAACACCCTCGTCTGATTCTAATATATAAAAAGCAAGTCTAATCGCTGTCTTGTGTCCTATCCCAGGTAACTTTTCAAATTCAGTTATTAAATTATTTACTGACTCTGGAAACATAATATACTACTTCCTACATTAAACCAGGTATATTAAACCCAGATAAGTCTTCACTCATCATATCATCAGCTTTTTTTAAAGCTTCATTTACAGCTGTAAGTATCAAATCTTGTAACATCTCTACATCATCTGGATCAACTACTTCTTTTTTAATAATTATCTCTCTTATTTCTTTAGCACCAGTTGCCTTAACTGTTACTGCACCGCCACCAGCAGATACTTCAAACTCAGTATTTGCCGCTTCTTCTTGCTTTTTCTGCAATTCTGCTTGCATTTTTTGTGCCTGTCTCATCAAGTTTTGCATATTTCCCATTCCTCCTGGGAATCCTCCAAATTTACCCATAATAAACCTCCTAATCTATTTTTGTAAATGGTACACCTGCTCCTTCAAATATCTTTTCAAATTCTGCTTTTGTACTATTTTCTTTAATTTTATCTAATGTTATTGTAACTTCAAACTCTTTTCCTGAAATTTCATTAACTATATCCGTTAATTTATTTCTCATTTCCTCTTTTCTTAACAAATCATATGAAAATCCGTTATCTGTAACGAAATTTATACAATTCTCTTTTTGATATGCTTTTATACCAGATAATGCTGAATATAATGTTGGTAAATCTTCCTCTGCCGCTCTATCTACAACTTTTGAAAGCAACTTAAAACTTTTTACTTCTGCCTTAGTCACTTCTTCTACCTTCGATAATACATTTTCCGATTGGTTTAAGCTTTTCTCTACAACTGGCACTTCTTGTTTAACTATGACAGTTTTTCTATCCGAACTATCAATTTTAAGTTCCAACTTTTTAATTAAATCTAATATTTCTTCCTTTTGACTTAATTTAATTTCTGTAGCAAGTTCTAACATGCAAGCTTCAAATATAATTGTCGGATTAGCTGTTTGCCTTAAGTCATCATCTAATTTAGTAAGCCTTTTAAGTAATAGATTAAGTCTTGCAATAGGCACTTCATTAACTACGCCTTTCAAATTATCAGAAAGTTCTGCAGATAAATCACCAGATTTGTACATAACTAAGTTCATCGTTTGATTTATAAGCTGACTTAAACAATATCTTAAATCTTTTCCCTTTTCCAAGAGCTTATCTATTGATGCTTTAGTCTTAATTACATTATATTCTAATATACTGCTCAATAATTCTTGTATTAGTTCAATCTGAACTATTCCCACAATGTCTCTAACAAATTCCTCTGTAAGATGTTTGCTATCACTGTTAATACATCTTTCCAATATACTAAGAGCATCACGAACTGCGCCATCAGAAAGATTTGCTATTATTTTTAGTGCTCCTTCTTCATACGTTATATTATAGTCCTTGAGCACATATTTTAATCTTGTAACAATTTCTTCTTCTGTTAACTTTTTAAACTCAAACCTTATACACCTTGAAAGTATAGTTGGAAGAATTTTATGCTCCTCTGTAGTGGCAAGAATAAATACAACATGCTCTGGTGGTTCCTCTAAAGTTTTTAAAAGTGCATTAAACGCACTAGTAGACAACATGTGTGCCTCATCTATTATATAAACCTTATACTTTACTTGGGTAGAAACATACATAACCTCTTGTCTTATTGCTCTGATATTTTCAACAGAGTTATTAGAAGCGGCATCCATTTCAACCACATCTGTACTATCACCAGACAAAATGCTTCTGCACGCCTCGCATTCATTACAAGGTTCTCCATCAATCGGATGCTCACAATTTATTGCACGGGCAAATATCTTAGCTGCTGATGTCTTTCCTGTTCCTCTAGTTCCACTAAATATATAAGCATGAGAAATTTTTCCTGTCACAATTTGATTTTTAAGCACGCGTGTTACATGTTCTTGACCTATCATATCTGAAAAAGTAATAGGCCTATATTTTCTATATAACGCTATATGTGACATATATACCCCCTAAAAAAAAGACCGCTATTAGCACATAAAAAACATGTTTATTGCTGCTTCCTTCCGGACCTGACAAGGTTCACATATTTTTTATTGCCCAAGCGATCATAGATATTATATACTACTAATCAGTATATTTCAAGCCTAGGCCGACATTTATTTTAATTTAAACACTAAATCTCCAACATCTATTCTGGTAACTGAAGATCCACTTTCTATTATGTCCTTATATGGAAGTTTAAGTTGTACTGTCATTACACTTAATCTACCATCCTTTTCTTGTATGTTAAAATCAAATGAAATATCAAACTGTAAATCTGAATTAGTTATATTTGCAAGTTTAAATATAGTAGCGTCATGCTTAATTTCATTAACATCAGAAGATATCTCAAAATTGTTTAGAGCGTCTTTATTCTTTATATTTATTTCATATAGTATTTCGCCATCTTCAGAAACATCTGAAGCAAGTTCCAATACCGCCTCTTCGTTTGCAAAAACAGCAATGTCCGAATTTTGTTGACTAATCTCTATACTTGATTTACTAGCATGAATATCTGATATATATGCTCTAGAAATTTCAGCTCCAGCACTAACTAGTAGCGATAAAGAATTGCTCTGATAAACGTCGTAAGACCAAGTACCAGTTTCTTTACTCTTGTCTATAAACTCCGTTTGGCTAGTTATGATTGCATCAGATACTCTGTATTTTCCTTGATTAATTTTGCTATTTTTTAAAAGTAACTGAATTAAAAAAGCTAAAATAACAGCAGATGCAATCATCGCTACTAAAATAAAAAAAACATTTTTACTATTTGTTTTAAATTTATTATCTATATTTTCCTGTTCATTCATGGCGTAATTATACTACTTTAAACATAAAAAGGCAAGTATTATAGTATATTTTAATAGGAGGTAAATCCATGGAAAACATTCTATCTAATTTTAACCTTCCAAACTCCAACTCGGATTCTTGTAACTTCTGTGAAAACTTAGATATAAACAAAATACTTGTTATTTTGTTATTGTTAACAGGTAAAATAACCATTGAATCAATCACCGTATTTCCTAATGATTTCACCATAACTTTAGGAACTTTTAATATATCTTAAGACTTGTATATATTCATTTTTTTTGCTATACTATTGTCGTAATGAGGTGATTTTTTTGACAGAGAATATAAATAATGTAATGATAATAGATGATGATATAAACCTAATGAACGCTATGGCATTGGTGTTGAAAAAATATGACATTACCTTAACAACATACACCGAACCACTTGCTGGATTACAAGAGTTAAGAGAAAGAAGTAATAAGTATGATGTTCTCGTAATAAATTACATTCTACCTACTGTAAAAGGCGACGATATTGTTAGACTCGTTCGTGAATTTGACAAGGATCTATACATAATCCTTATGTCATCTCATAAAGAACTTGCACCATCTATAGATATAATGAGATCTTTGGATATACAAGCATTCTTTGAAAAAGGTTCAAATTTTGACGATCTTATACTACTTATTGAAAGCGGATTTAAATATGTTAGGCAAATAGAAAGTATTAAACAAATGTCTAGCAAAATAGATCACTTCGGTATAGAATTTGCAACCGCTATAAGAAATATGATCGGAGCTAGAGACAAATACACTGGAGAGCACTCCGTTAGAGTCTCTACTTATTCAGTAATGCTAGCAAGGGAACTTAATCTTAGTGATGATGACGTAAACCTAATAGAGTTGGCTGCAAACTTCCACGATATAGGTAAAATAGGTATAAGTGATTCTGTTTTACTTAAACCAGGAAAACTAACAGATGAAGAATATGCTGCCATAAAGCTTCATCCTGTAATCGGAGAAAATATTTTGTCTACCTCCGAAACATTTAAGAATTGTCTCCCTATAATTCGACACCATCATGAAAGAATTGATGGAAAAGGCTATCCAGATGGATTAGCAGGAGATGATATCCCATACTTTGCTAGACTTCTTGCTGTATGTGATACATTTGATGCAATTACCTCGAGGAGAGTATATAGAGAACGTGCCGATATTAAACAAGCTGTTCAGGAATTAAATAGGGTAAAAGGTACTCAATTAGATGAAAACCTTGTTGATACGTTTGTAAAAATAGTAGAAAATAATATGGACAAAATAGAAAAAATAATTAACGAATTTAAATAAAAGAAAGTAGAAGCCTAATATTAACATTAGACTTCTACTTTTGTTTACTTAATTATAGCTTCGCAAATATATCCGTTGTCATCATACTTAAATGTTATTTCATATTGACTCATATTATCTAGTCCTTTTTTTGCTTCTATCATTTTATCAGAATCCACATATTCCACGTCATTTATTGTTAGTTTAATTTGTTGGTTTTTATTTTTTCCGTTACTTGAAACAATTTCATCTATTGCACTCTTTGCAAATATACCATAGCTAGTTCCCTTGTACATTTCAATTCCAGTATTGAAAGCTTTAGGCTTAAGTTTGTTTTCTTTTTCATCTGTGTCATCATTTACTGGGTTTGTAATTCCTGTAATTTCATTGTATATTCCACTTTGATTATCCTTTATACCATCTTGAATTTGATCAACCATATCCACTCCGGCATTTATAAGGTCCTTACCTATATTTGCTCCAAAGTTTAGTATTTTACCTACAACAAAAAACCACACCATATAGAACATTATTATAATTCCTAAAACTATTGACACTATGATTAGTATCTTTTTTCTCTTTTCATCATCAACAACAGGGCTTCCAGTGTTGACAGTTTTCTCTTGTTCTTGGTTTTCACCACGATTATCATTTGCAAGATAATCAACACTTACATCAAACAATTCACTTATTTTATTAAGGCTATTCATATCTGGCGCTGTTTGTTCTAGCTCCCACTTTGAAATTGTCTGTCTTGTCACTCCAAGTTTTTCTCCTAATTCTTCCTGTGACATTCCTTTGCTTTTTCTTAAAGCTATTAATTTCTCACTAAATTTCATTTTTTTCCTCACTTATCCCAACACTCACAGTTACAACTACTGTACACCTTTTATGATAATATAAAATCCAGTTAAAAACAAGCTATTTTTATAGGAATTTTGTCACTTTATATTAACATTTGCCACAAAACAGCACTATAATAGCATCTTTCGCTGTAAAAAATTCCTAAATGGTTTCCCATTTAGGAATTTTTTTACTCTATATAATCTTCTACATCTGTTGTCTCTTCATCTTCAAGTGGTTTTTCATTGATATTTTTTACTTTTAAGTTTGCATAGTCTATAAGTCCTGTACCTGCTGGTATCAATCTACCAATAATTACATTTTCCTTTAATCCAAGCAACTTATCTTCTTTTCCTTTAACAGCAGCATCTGTTAATACTCTTGCTGTTTCTTGGAATGAAGCTGCAGATAAGAATGATTCTGTAAGAAGTGCTACCTTTGTAATTCCAAGTAGTTCTCTTGTTCCAGTAGCTTCTTTTTTACCACTTTCACGAGCTAACTTGTTTGCTTCTTTGAATTCATTTATATCTATCATAGAACCTGCAATAAGTTCAGTATCGCCTCTATCGTCAACCTTAACTTTTCTTAACATCTGTTTTGCAACAAGTTCTATATGCTTATCATTTATATGAACACCTTGTGTTCTATAAACTCTTTGTACTTCTTGAATTAGATAGTTTTGTACGGCAGTTACACCATTGATACGAATAATGTCATGTGGATCTAATGATCCCTCTGTTAACTTATCTCCCGCTTTAATTACATCGCCATCTTTTACAGCTGGTCTTGCGCCATATATTTTGTAAGTTTGGGCAGTTTTATCTTCACTTGTAACTGTTACTTCACGATTTAACTCGTCAACAGCAGTAATCTTAACTGTACCACCTATTTCAGATACTATGGCAACACCCTTTGGACGTCTTGCTTCAAACAATTCTTCAACTCTAGGAAGACCCTGAGTTATATCTGAACCTGCGACACCACCAGAGTGAATAGTTCTCATTGTAAGCTGTGTTCCTGGCTCACCTATTGATTGAGCTGCTATGATACCTACTGCTTCTCCAACAGATATTGGTTCTCCAGTTGCAAGGTTTTTACCATAACACCTTGCACATACGCCTCTACCCATATCGCAAGTAAGAGCTGAACGAATTTTTACTTTTTCAATTCCTGCTTTTACAATTTTGTTTGCAATATCTGTAGTAATATATGTATTTCTTTCATACATTACATTGCCATCACTGTCTTTAACATCATCTGCTAAATATCTTCCTTCTATTCTTTCGAATAGTTTTTCGATTGGCTCACCACTTTCCATAATTGCTTCAACTTCAAGTCCTTCATGAGTTCCGCAATCATCAGCAGTAATTATTACTTCTTGGTTAACATCAACAAGTCTTCTTGTTAAGTATCCAGAATCAGCTGTACGAAGTGCTGTATCTGCTAGACCTTTTCTTGCACCGTGTGAAGAAATGAAATATTCTAGAACGTCAAGTCCATCTCTAAAGCTTGAACGAATTGGAATTTCTACCGCTTTACCAGATGTATCTGCCATAAGTCCACGAATACCAGATAACTGTCTTATCTGTTTTGGATTACCTCTGGCTCCTGTATGTGCCATGATGTAAATTGGGTTTTTGATGTTGTTATTTGCAAGTATAGCATCTTGTATATCATCTGTTGCTTTAGTCCATACTTTAATAACTTCATTATATCTTTGTTCATCAGAAATTAAACCACGTTTATAGTTTTTGTATACTACGTCTACTGCTTCATCAGCTTCTTTTAGGATTCTTGCACGAGATTCTGGAACTTCCATATCTGATACAGAAACTGTAATACCGCTAACTGTTGAATATTTATAACCAAGACGTTTAATATCATCTAGCATTACTGCAGTTCTAGGAATACCAAATTTTTCAATACACATGTCTATAATTTGGCCAATTTCTTTCTTTCTTACAGGGAATTCTATTTCCTGTCTAAAAGCATTTTCAGGTTTTGTTCTATCTACATAACCTAATGTTTGAGGAATTATATCGTTAAATATAATTCTACCAATAGTTGTATCAATTATGGCAGATTGCATTTTTCCATCAATCTCTTTGTATACTCTAAGTTTAATTGGAGCATGAAGTCCAACCACTTTAGCATCATATGCCATAAATGCTTCTTGTTCGTCTTTAAATACTTTACCTACACCAGGTTCATCATCATACTCAACTGTTAGATAATAACTTCCAAGTATCATATCCTGAGATGGGACTGTAACAGCTTTACCATCTTGAGGTTTTAATAGGTTGTTTGATGCAAGCATTAAGTATTTTGCTTCAGCTTGTGCTTCAGGTGATAGTGGTACGTGTACTGCCATCTGGTCACCATCAAAGTCTGCGTTAAACGCTGCACAAACTAGTGGGTGAAGTTTAATTGCTCTTCCTTCTACAAGTACTGGTTCAAATGCTTGAATACCAAGTCTGTGAAGAGTTGGTGCACGGTTAAGTAATACTGGTCTGTTTTGAATTACATCTTCTAGTACATCCCATACTTCTACTTGAGCACGTTCTACCATTCTTTTTGCGTTTTTAATATTAAATGCCATTCCACGTTTTACTAATTCTTTCATAACGAAAGGTTTAAATAGCTCTAGTGCCATCTCACGTGGAAGTCCGCATTGATAAATCTTAAGTTCAGGTCCTACAACGATAACTGAACGTCCAGAATAGTCAACACGTTTACCTAGCAAGTTTTGTCTAAATCTACCTTGTTTACCCTTTAACATATCTGTTAAAGATTTCAAAGCTCTATTTCCTGCACCAGTTACTGGTCTGCCACGTCTACCATTATCTATCAAAGCATCAACTGCTTCTTGAAGCATTCTCTTCTCATTTCTTATAATGATATCCGGAGCATCTAACTCTATAAGTCTTTTTAATCTGTTATTTCTGTTTATTACTCTACGATACAAATCATTCAAGTCAGAAGTAGCAAATCTACCACCATCTAGTTGTACCATCGGTCTTAAATCTGGTGGAATTACAGGAATTACTTCTAGTATCATCCATTCAGGTTTATTACCAGATTTAATAAACGCTTCTATTGTTTCTAGTCTTTTAACTAGTTTTACTCTTTTTTGAAGAGTTGCTTTTTCAAGCTCTTTACGAATTTGTTTTTCTTCTTTTTCCAAGTCTACAGATGCTAGTAGCTCTCTTACAGCTTCTGCACCAGTTCCAACTACAAATGAGCCTTCGCCGTATTTTTCTACTGCTTCTCTATATTCTTTTTCATTAAGAATTTGTTTAAACATAAGTCCTGTATCTTTTGGATCCATAACTATGTATGCTGCAAAGTATACAACACGTTCCAAAGCTTTAGGTGATACGTCTATAATTAGACTCATTCTACTTGGAATTCCTTTTAAGAACCAGATGTGAGATACTGGAGTCGCAAGTTCTATATGTCCTAAACGTTCACGTCTTACGCTCTTTTTAGTTACTTCAACTCCACATCTATCACATATGATACCTTTATATCTTACTTTTTTGTATTTTCCACAATAACATTCCCAATCTTTTGTTGGTCCAAAAATCTTTTCGCAAAACAAGCCATCACGCTCTGGTTTTAGGGAACGATAATTGATTGTCTCAGGTTTTTTAACTTCGCCTTTTGACCATTCTCTTATCTTCTCTGGTGATGCGATACCAATACTTAATCTATCAAAGTTTTCTGTATTTATTTTTACATTCTCCATTTTAAGTTTCCCCTTTCACCATTACATATCATCTAAATCGTCCAAGTATAAATCTTCGTCTTCATCTTGGAGTGTTCCTTCGTTTTGTTGATCTTCAGCAATTTCTTCATCTATAAAATCACCATCTGTTATACTCAAACCATCTTCACTATCTAACACAAAGTCTTCTTCATCAACATCTGCAATAAGCTCATCTGGTTCAACTTTATGTAGTGTTTTAGGATCTTCAGTTATATCTGCAATTTCCTTAATCTCAATTTGTTCATTGTGATTATATAGCCTCATATCCAAGCCTAAGCTTTGTAATTCTTTTATAAGTACTCTAAATGATTCTGGTATTCCAGGTTCTGGAACACTTTCACCTTTTACTATTGCTTCATAAGTCTTTAATCTTCCAACAACATCATCAGATTTTACTGTAAGCATTTCTTGCAAAGCATATGATGCACCATAAGCTTCCAATGCCCAAACTTCCATCTCACCAAAACGCTGTCCACCAAATTGTGCTTTACCACCTAATGGTTGTTGTGTAACTAATGAGTATGGTCCAATTGAACGTGCGTGAATCTTATCGTCTACCAAGTGATATAGTTTTAACATATACATGTAACCTACAGTTACTTCGTTATCAAATAATTCTCCTGTTCTACCATCTCTTACTTTAAATTTACATGTTTTGCTTAGTCCTGCTTTTTCAAACAACGACTCTATGTCTTCTTCTTTTGCACCATCAAATACTGGTGTTGCAATTTTCCAGCCAAGCAAGTTTGCAATATATCCTAGATGTACCTCAAGTAGCTGTCCAACGTTCATACGTGATGGAATACCCATAGGGTTTAATACTATTTGAAGTGGTGTGCCATCAGGAAGATACGGCATATCTTCTCTTGGAAGTACACGAGAAATTATACCTTTGTTACCATGACGTCCAGATAATTTATCACCAACAGATATTTTCTTTTTCTGTGCAATATATATTCTTACAACTTTATTTACTCCTGGAGCCAACTCATCTGAAGTCTCTCTTGTAAATATCTTAACATCTATAATTGTTCCTTCTTCTCCATGTGGAACACGAAGAGAAGTATCTCTTACTTCACGAGATTTCTCACCAAATATTGCGCGAAGAAGTTTTTCTTCTGCAGTAAGTTCTGTTTCTCCCTTAGGAGTAACTTTACCGACCAAAATATCACCTGGTCTTACTTCTGCACCAATACGAATAATACCATTTTCATCAAGGTCTTTTAAAGCATCGTCACCAACGTTTGGTATTTCACGAGTTATTTCCTCAGGTCCAAGTTTAGTATCTCTTGCTTCACAGTCATAATCTTCTATGTGTATTGATGTTAGTACATCATTTCTTACTAAATCTTCAGATATAAGTATAGCGTCTTCATAGTTGTAACCTTCCCAAGTCATAAAGCCAACTAGAATATTTTTACCTAGAGCCATTTCTCCTTGGTCTGTGGATGAACCATCTACTAGTACATCTCCAGCTTTAACCTTTTGGCCTTTAGTAACTATAGGTCTTTGGTTTAGGCAAGTACCTTGGTTAGAACGTTTATATTTTGTAAGGTAATGTTCTTCTTTTCCTTTTTTACCTTCTACTATAACTTTATCTGCACTTACATAAGTTACTGTTCCATCTTGTGAAGCATTTATGCATGTTCCAGAATCTTGAGCTGCTTTATATTCAATTCCTGTAGCAACAATTGGGGCCTCTGCTTTTATTAGAGGTACAGCCTGACGCTGCATGTTAGATCCCATTAGCGAACGTTTAGCATCATCACTCTCCAAGAATGGTATCATTGCTGTTGCAACAGATACAAGTTGTTTTGGAGATACGTCCATGTAATCTACTTCATTTTTTGGAACTTCAAGTATTTCGTTTACACGTCTTACTTTAATTTTTTTATTTGCAAAGCATCCCTTTTCGTCCAAAGGTTCATTTGCCTGTGCAATTGTATAATTATCTTCTTCAGTAGCTGTCATATAAACTATATCGTTTGTAACAACTCCTGTTTCTTTGTCTACTCTTCTATATGGAGATTCTATAAATCCATATCTGTTTATTCTTGCATAAGTTGGAAGTGAAGATATAAGTCCTATATTTGGTCCTTCTGGAGACTCAATAGGGCACAATCTTCCATAGTGAGTATAATGAACGTCACGTACTTCGAATCCTGCTCTTTCACGAGACAAACCTCCAGGTCCTAATGCAGAGATTCTTCTTTTATGTGTTAATTCTGCAAGTGGGTTTATCTGATCCATGAATTGAGATAATTGAGAGCTTCCAAAAAACTCTTTTATTGCACCTACGACCGGTTTTATGTTTATTAACATTTGTGGTGTAGCAATATCTAGGTCTTGCGTTGCCATTCTTTCACGAACAACTCTCTCTAGACGAGTTAAACCAATTCTAAATTGATTTTGTAAAAGTTCACCAACGCATCTTACACGTCTATTTCCTAAATGGTCTATATCTTCAATCTTTCCTAAACCATTAAAGAAATTAACAAAATAATTAATTGATGCAACAATATCATCTAGTGTAATATGTTTTACAACTAAGTCTTCACGTCTTTTCTTGATTTCTTTGCGAAGTTCTTTTTCGTCCTTGCCTTCCATTTTTTCTAGTATTTCTTTTAATACTGGCAAGTGAACTTCTTCTTTTATTACGTCTTTATCTATATCGATTCCAAGATATTTAGAAATATTTACTGTATTGTTACCAATGATTTTTACTTTCTTATCATTTTTAGTAATATATACTACATTTATTCCTGCTGTCCTTATAGCTTCTGCTGCGTCACGAGTAATTTTTTCTCCTGCTTTTACAAATATTTCTCCTGTTTCAGCATCAACAACATCATCAGCTGCAATTTCCCCTGCTATTCTTGAAGCAATATTCAACTTCATGTTGTACTTATATCTACCTACACGAGACAAATCATATCTTCTCTCATCGAAAAGTAAGCCGTATAAAAGTGATTCTGCAGCATCAACGTGTAAAGGTTCGCCTGGTCTTAACTTTTTATATATTTCAAGTAGCGCCTCATCTCTTGTTTTTGTTGGATCCTTTTCTAATGATTTAGAAATCATGTCATCTTCAAATAGGTCTATAATTTCAGAATCCTTTTCTATTCCAAGCGCTCTTATAAGAGTTGTCAAAGGAACTTTACGAGTTCTATCTACACGTGCCCAAAGCATGTCTTGAAGATCACTTTCATACTCTAGCCAAGTTCCTCTATTAGGCATAACTGTAGCAAGATACATTAGTTTTCCAGTTTTGTCTTTAACTTTTTCAAAATATACTCCAGGGCTTCTAACAAGCTGACTTACAACAACTCTCTCGGCACCATTTATAATAAATGTTCCGTTATCTGTCATTAGTGGGAAGTCGCCCATGAAAATTTCTTGTTCTTTAATTTCTCCTGTTTCTTTATTTAGCAAACGAACTTTAACTTGTAATCTAGATGCATATGTAGTATTTCTAGACTTTGCCTCCTCAATTGTATATTTAGTCTCGTCCTCTAACCTATAATCAACAAACTCAAGCATAAGATTACCTGAGTAGTCTACGATAGGCGAAATATCATGAAATACATCCTTTAATCCAGAATCTAAAAACCACTTATATGATGATTTTTGAACCTCAATTAAATCTGGCATGTCAATTACTTCAGATATTTTGGAAAAGTTTTGTCTTACAGTTTTCCCATTTTTTACCTCATGAACCACTAAAAATCCCCCCATCATTTACATAAAAAATGCCATAAAGAGCACAAAAAACCAATTTGATTTATCCTCAAAAATCAAATTGATATTATTATTTATTTGTTACCCGTTACACATCTTTTTTTCAATATTTGTACCATCCTTAACCGTTTTAGTTTACATAGTTCTTTGAATGTTACGTCAAACATATAGTTTATTTTACCATATGATGTAAACATTGTCAACCAAGCAAGTGAAAATATATGAAAAATTTACGACAATCAAAATACACTTATATCGTACTTCAAATCTATTAAAATGTAAATACATAAATTAAAAAATGGTGTAAGTTATACTTACACCACAAATTTTATTCACGATTTCTATTCTTTTTTGCAATTCTGCACTCTTTACATCTAACCGGATCATGTTCAAATCCTTTTTCTGCGTAAAACTCTTGCTCTGATACTGTAAATGTAAATTCTTTTCCACAATCTTTGCATACTATTGTCTTATCTTGCATTTTAGTTTCCTCCTTTATACATTTAAATTATTATTGATATTTTTCTGCTTTAGTTTGTATAAAGAAGAGAAGTATAATAATTAATCTATATATTCAGTATATAACATATGTTAAATAAATACAACCAATTTTTAAATATTTATAAAATTAAATTACAACTCCATTTGCCCAAACAATAATCAACACTACAGCAACAACATCTGCAACTATTGCAGCAATAGTCGTTTTTTTGTAATCTTTAATGCCAACACATCCAAATAATATTGCTAATACATAAAATGTTGTTTCGCTGCTAGACATTATTAACGATGAAATTGTTCCCTCTATAGAATCCGGTCCAAATTTTGTAAATATATCTAATATCATAGCTGTAGATGCTCCACCAGAAAGTGGCCTTAAAATAATTAGAGGTATGATTGCCTCAGGTACACCAATTTTTCGAATTGTTTCTGATACTGGTGAAAGTATAATTTTAATTGTTCCGAGTTTCTGTAAGCAAACTACTAGCAATAATTATAGCAAGTATACTAGGAAAAATTTTTAAAATTATCCTAAGTCCATCATTTACTCCCTCAACAAATAAAGTAAACACATCAAGTCGTTCCATTAAAGCAGTTACTATTATTACTAAAATAAATATCGGTATTATGTACGAAGCTATATCACTTAACATCTCTTTACTCTCTTTCAATTAGACTATATACTAAAACTCCAGCTATTAATGAAACAAAAGATATTACCAAATTCGGAAATACTACCAAATTTGGATTTTTTGAATTATATATCATTCTATAAGATACGATACTTGTTGGTATTAACTGAATTGACGCTGTATTTATTAAAACAAAGAGAGACATCTTTTTTGAAGCCTTCTTTTTGTTTGAATTACTTTTTTGCATTTCCTCCATAGCTTTAACCGCATATACAGTAGCTGCATTTCCCACACCAATCAGATTAGATGTTATATTTAAAGAAACTGTCTCAAGCTCTGCATCGTTTAAAGAACTTCTGAACGCTTTATTGATTATAGGTTTCAAAATTTGTGATATATTTTTAATAAATTTGGTTTTGCTAAATATGTTGAACATGCCAGCCCAAAAACATGTTGTACCAGCTATAACCAGTATGTTTTCTACCGATTTTATGCTTGAACTAGTAATTATTTCCACAACTTCTTGTGTACTTTGAGTAAAAAAAGATATAGTTATTGATAAAATAATAATTCCACTCCATATTTTTGACATGAGACACCTCATTACATCTTACTAATATTTTAGTACATATATTACTAACTATATTTTTTAATTATTCTAATCATCTCTGCTATCAAAACTTTCTGATTTTCATTCATCCCTTGCAATTCCGCTACAATTTCTTCATTTATTTCAATTGAAGTTTTCATTCCAACCACTAAGTATTCAACACTGACATTTAATTGTTTTGCTATTTTTTTTAGTCTTTTTAAACTAGGAGTTCTTTCATTTCTTTCTATTTGACCTATATAGGCACTCGTTACATCTGATATTTCGCCTAATTGTTCCTGTGTAAGATTTAACTTTTGCCTTTGCTTTTTAACTCTTTCTCCTAAACTAGAATTGTCCATAATTTTCCTCCAAACACGGCATGCGTTTATATATATACTATTATATTTGATTATAAATTTAAAATGACAAATAGCTGTATTTTTAAAACTATTTGTTTTATTGTCTATAAACGTACTGTTTTGTGACTTTATGTCGAATTATGTTTACATAACTTGACTAATGTTTGAAAAAGGTGTATAATTATCAGACAGGTTCAAAATTTTATCCTTTTAATAATTTAAAAATGGAGGTCAAAAAAAAATGGACAACACAACAAAAAAGGCACTTAGAAAGTATAACTGGAAAGCCATTGATCAATCAAACATCGAACTAATCGTGGCAGAATGTAGCAAACATGGAATGAAAGGAATCTATGACGAGCTCATTAAACTTTATAAAAATGTGTCTGCAAGTTTAAACTTGCCATTTTCAGAAGTTTATGAAGCTATTAAAGAGAGAAACAGCTTGTTTTATTGTTCTTTAGATAGATTTCAGCATGATTTTATGCTTTATGATGACGCATCAAAATTAAGGCTTCCTCTTTCTTACTTAATTTTACCTGAAGTATCATGTGGTACTAAGGTTACAGAATGTCTAAAACTCTTTCTTTCTCTATCGAGTGATGAGAAATACAATGTAATTAAAGAGTTACAACCGTACGCCAGTATAGCCAAGTAATAATTAAGTAAAAACGTTGGAGAATATCCAACGTTTTTATATATGTAAATTCAATAATTATTACAACATTGTAATTTAAAAAATCTCAAAAAATAATAACAACAGGCAACTCCTAATATTCCGAAATTGTCTGTTGTTAAAATCTGGTGCAGCAGAAGGGATTCGAACCCCCAACCGACGGATTCGTAGTCCGTTACTCTATCCAGTTGAGCTACTGCTGCACTTACCTGATATATTATATAATAAATGGTCACAAAAATCAAATAAATCTTGAAATTGTTTTATATTTTTTGTATAATAAACACATGCTTCCGTAGCTCAGTGGATAGAGCAGCAACCTCCTAAGTTGTTGGTCGGACGTTCGATTCGTCTCGGGAGCACCATTTTTATACATCTTTTTTTGACTCTTCTTTGTTTCTTTTTCGCAACTTTCTAAAAAACTCTTTTATAATTTCGCTGCATTCGTCAGCTAATATTCCAGAACCGTAATCTACCAAATGATTTGATTTTATATCAAAAGCTTTTGCTACACTTTCCACCGCTCCATATTTTTCATCATGCGCTCCAAAATACACTTTCCTTATTCTAGACTGCACAATAGCTCCCGAACACATTAAACAAGGTTCAAGAGTAACATACATATCACATTCTTCAAGTCTAAAGTTCTTAAGTTTTTTACATGCCTTATTTATTGTAATTATTTCAGCATGGCCAAGACTATTTTTTTTACTTTCTCTTAAATTATGTCCTTTTGCCAAAATCTTTCCATCTTTTACAATCACACACCCAACTGGCACCTCTTCTTTAGCTAAAGCTTTTCTTGCTTCTTCCAATGCCTTTAACATAAATTTCTCTTGTTCTGTACCTCTCATGTTTCCCCCTGTATGTTTAAATTACTTCGTTGTAACCTGTTCATATTGCTCATAAAAGTATTGTTGCAATCCCATATATATTCCCCAGGCAATATCTGTTTGGTGTTTGTCTGTTTGTAATAAAGACTCTTCTCTTGAATTAGATAAAAAACCACACTCTACTATTACTGTTGGAATAGTTACTTTATCCATTATAAAAACACCTTTTATAGGCATCGCCTTTCTTTTATTGGCTTTGTCAAAATTATTGTTCATTTGTTGTTGCATAATTTTTGCCAACTTTTCGCTATCAGAGCTTTGTTGTTGATAAAATGTTTGCCAACCGCTATACTGAGAATCTTCATAATAGTTCAGATGTATTGATACGAAAACATCCGCATCACTATTATTCCCAATTTCCACCCTTTTGTTCATATCGCTAATCTTTTTTTCTCGTATACTAGCAGCATCTATCTCGTATATTCCATTATCATCACTTCTTGTTAATATAACTGTTGAACCAGACTGTTCTAACAATTTTTGTAATTTTAAGGCAATTTGCAAATTTATACTAGATTCAACAACTCCATTTTTTGAACTAGTTCCGCCTGTCCGGAAAGCCATGGCCTGCGTCAATAACGATTCTCTTATTTGTTACAGGAGTAAAACAAGCTATATTTTCGCTCTTAATAATAACCACACCTAAAATAATTACAACCAAACATATTAACATTATTGTTAATACTTTTGTTTTAATATATACCATCTCCTCACCCATATATATTATATGATAAATAATTTGTATCAATTCTGTTTCTCTACATTTAAATAATAATTAAAGATTTAAGGTAAATAGTATATACTCACCTTAAATCTTACATTAAGACATATAAAACTATTACTATAATAGTCCTGAATAACCTGCCCCAACAAAAACTCAACACTCCAAGAAATAGTTTCTTTTTCGCTTGTTTTTGTGTCTCACAAACAGCATCAACCTCACTATTATTGCAAAACTTTTTGGCAAGGTTAAAAGAACCTACCATTGCAGGAATTTCTAAAACACACCTAAATATAATACTAATTACACAAATAAACAAATATAAAGGAATTGAAACACCTACAAGTAAATTATAAACCACACTAATTATCGCACACAAAAACACAATCAGCTCTAAATTAGATAAAACCACGTTTAATGTGTGAATGCTCTTACTTTGAGTAGAATGTATACATTCATGACACAATATTACCAAGTTCTTAACACTATTCTCGTACTTTTTTTCTGGTATATATATACTATCAGTTAAATACGAATAGTAGCCACCTTTATTAGAATCTATCACCTTTACTTTAGTATGATCATTTTTCTGCGACTTCAAAATATTCTGACACAACTCTAGATTTGTCATATATTAGAACTCAACCACATCTTGAATTCCCTCAGATATTATTTTTTGCATATCAGCTAACATAACATCTAACTTAATCTCTGATTGAAAAAATCTAACACCCAACTCATCTTTAACTATATCAGCATACATTTCACTTAACTTAGCTTTTGAAGACTCATCCGTTTCTAGTCCTTTAATATATTTCATTTGCTCTAGTTTTTGTAACTCTCTAAACTTCATAATTTTATTTGAAAGCTCTGTATTTTTCTTCACCTGTTCTTTAGCATCCATAAATTCTTTATATTCAGTCGTCTCCTTAAGACTTCTCATCATCTCATGTACTTTATCATAAAAATTCATACCAATTACCTCTTAATTATTTAAATTCAAAACCCATTTATATAACCACATCTTATTTATGTCTATTTCATTACCCATAGTGTAATTTACCATATGAATAAGTTGAATCACAACAAAAACAGCAACGACAAGTGTTAATACCATAAGTATTATTTGATATCCTTTAACTCTTTCCTTTTTGTACTTCTTTTTACCAGTAGCATCGTTTTCTAAATTATTTCTTTTTGTGTTCTCCATAACGTCTCTCCTCCATTTGTAGACATTATACTACAAAGCACTACATAGTTGCAACTGTATTTCAGATAGTTTTTTCTTTTTACTACTAACCATGGAAGTTATATTTTGAATAACACCGTTTTCTCTTTCACATTCAGGATATTGAATTAGCAAATCTTTTTTTCTTTTCAACTTACTGGCTATATTAGTCATTTTATCTATATCCATATTTTCATAACTCTTATACCACTCTTTCACCTGACTTAAAAAATTTTCTTTTCTTTTTAATACTCTTGTCAACACTTCCTCTAATTTTTCTAAAAACTTGTTAGATTGAACATAGTTTCCTAATTCATAAAAAAAACAATTCAAATGCTCATTTGATAAATTATTACTCGTCATATTTTTGGATATTAAATTAACAGAATTTTTAATATTATATGCAAGCCCTCCTTTTATAGCGGCATCTTTTAACTTAAATACATTATCTATAATAAGATTATTAAAGCCTATTAACTCTAGTCCTTCTCTTATGCTACTTTTCACGGCTGTACTTAGTATAGTTTTAATGTCTCCTGTTTTTAAAGAGTCTTTAACGTCTCTTAAAATATCCTTGGCGCAATCTGGTATTGGTAAAGCTTTGATTATATAGTTAGATATTTTGTCTAAAGCTTTCGTTACACCATTTTCTAATTCTTTAGTCATAGTGCTAATTTTAATATTGGAGTTTAACTCTTTTGCTATTTCTTTGCTATTATTTATACTAATTTCTAATAAATCATTCATTTTTACTCCTCCATTTTATAAATCTTAAATAAAAAGTACACACATAATAAAACAGTTACTGAATTTATGTCTATTAATGATCTGCCTAAAATGTTGTTACTAAATATTTCTAAAACCATTTTATTCTTCGGAATATATACAAACAACATTATAATATCCAACAATATCATTACCACCAACGTAATTATTGTTGATAATGATTTTTCATGCTCCCTTTCTCTTAATAATATCTTTTCAGTTATTTGTTTTGAATATATGTCTAATACTCTCGAAAAATCTCCTCCAGTTTTGTAACATATTTGAAACGTTTGTATTAAATCACTAAATTCTTTGATGGCGACAGCTTTATCTAACCTGTTAAACGACTCATACACACTTACTCCATTATCCACATCTTTTACAAACACATCAATATATTTTTTTAGTATTTCACTGGTTTTCGTCCTCCTTATAGCTAAAACCACATCATTATCACTCTTGATATTATTCTTTAAATTTATTGCATAAATTGGTAAATTTTTTATAATGGTATTTTTTTCTTTTATTTCGGATATTTTTAGAATAATTATAGGAACCAACAATATAGGTACGGATAAAATTAAACTAGCGAAAAAAACCTTAATTAAAGAATAAATAAAAATAAACGCTATAATATACACCAATGCTGTTACCCCAACAATAAATTTACCTTTGCCTTTAAATACTCTACTTCTTTTTAACCTTTTAATTATATACACAAAATTACTTGCAAACACATCATTTTTCCTAAGAGAAATGTTTTTTTGCAAAAGCAAAGTTACTAAAAACAATGTTATAAACAGGGTTGCTTCCACACAAGAAAATGTAAATATTGTCATAGATTACACCTATCTTCCATTGTAAATTCAGTTTTAGATTCTCCTCTACTTAATAGTTTCAAAACACCTTTAATTTTGAAATCTTGCATGAATATTATATTATCAACGCTCTGGGAAATATTTTTCTTTAAGAAGTCTTCTGTATAGTATTGAGCCTTTTCGTCTTTTTTTATAAGTGTGATCAACCTATCCACAACTGCATCTGCTGAATTGGCGTGTACAGTTGCAAGACCCATATGCCCTGTAGATAATGCATCAAAAAACACATTTGCCTCTGCACCGTTTTAACTCTCCCAATACTAAAACATCATTAGACATAACCAAACTATGCCTTGTTAGCTTTTCCAAATCAATTTGACGTTCATGTCTTCTTTCCAATATACACTCTCGAGATATTACGTTCCTTCCTGTAACAAATAACTCAGCCGTTTCTTCTGAAGTAGTTATCGCGATTTCTTTAGGCAAGGCAAGCAAAATCGCTTTAAGTAATGTAGTCTTGCCGCTACCACCTTTTCCACATATAATAAAACTTTTGTGATTTTTAATTTCATCTGTAATATATTTGTACATATTTGCATCCATCATTTCATATTTAACAAATAGTTCCTCTAATGTCATGTTTAATTCTTTTCTATGTATTCTTATTACTAAACTTGGATTATCAACATTAGCCGGAGAAATTCCTGCCTCTAACCTTAACGCATTTAGTCTATCGCTAAATACGCATATTGGTTTTTCATTATTTATAACTGAGTTATTCTTCATAGCGCAAAACTTTATATACTCTTTAAACTCCTCATTACTTCTAAAAGAATCGGATACTTTTTTCCATGTTCCTTTACTTTTAACATATATATTATCATACGATACCACTCTTATATCTGAAATATCGAAGTTATCTATATACTTCTGAAGTATACCATACCCAAATATTTTATCGATAATGCCTTGAATTACATTGTCCTGCTTTTGAATATCCAATATTTTATATTTACACTCAACTACTTTTTTTATTTCTATTTTAATGGCATCTTTTTTATTGTTTTCTACATATGTTTGAAAATTATTTAAAACATATTCACTTATTTCTTTAATAATATCATCTTCTTTATCAGTTGACATGTTTTCAGCATTATTTTGAAACACATTAAAATTGTAAGGATTTATTATCATCTTTTAGCTCCAAATAATTCACCTAGTTTACCAAGTTTGGTCTGAGAATTAGTCATTTCATCTGCATTCTCCCTCATATAGTCGGCTCCAAATAGCTTATATATACTTTCAATTCCATTTATACTTGATATATCTATTTCTTTGACACCATTTATAATTTCTTCAACTAAATCATCGTCTGATATTTCTACAGATACGTTATAACCTCTAAGCAACATTTCTATTTGAGCTTTATCTAATGATGATCTTTTCTTTTTGTTTACGACAACATGGATCACATTTTTTGGTACTCCCCATACATCTACCATTAATTCTAAATATCTAAGAGCCTGACGTATGCTCACAAAGTTTGGGTTGATAATAAAAAATATGTCATTTGCTCTAGTTAACGTATAAGGAACAATATCTAAATATGGAGTTGATGGCAAATCCACTACCGTTATATCGAATTTTTCAATAGACTCTTTATATAGCTTCAAGTAGTATTCTGTATTCATTTTACCTTGAGCCTCATAGATTCCACAGTTATTGATTAAATAGCTTAATTTCAAGTTCTTTTTTGTCTTAGTAAGACTTTCATACAACGAATTTGAATCAAAACAATTGTTATCTATATCTTCCATAACATTTAGTAAAGAATTATCATAAGAGTTTATATTGTTATATATATCAATTGCTGAATTTAAGACATCCATATCTAAAAGTAATGTATTTAATTTTATTTTTTTACTTATTATTTGAGACAAAGCACTAGAAAAATATGATTTTCCCGCACCACTTGTTCCAAACACAGCAACAAGTTTCTTTGATATAACATTAACTGATTTGTTAGATTTATTCTCTCTATTTTTATATATAACTTGTCCTTCTTTGTTATCAATAATGCTCAATGTTTCCAAAAAACTAATACTATCCGATTCAATTATATCGAATATATCGTTTGCAAATAAAAAACCTTTGTATTCTTCATTTAAAGAATTAGTAAAAACTATTATCTTAGATTCTGGCGCTATCATTCTGAGCTGTTTTATATATATTTCTTTAGTCATATCACCTGCTATATCATCTTTTGTAATTATGACGTCTACCACATTTTGGGATAAATACCTAAGTACCCCCTCCTGAAATGAAATAGCTTTATCATATACAATATATTTTCCTGTCTTTTTTAATTTTTCAACTAAGTTTTCTCCTTCAAAAGCAATTAGTAATTTTTTCATATTTTTCCTCCTTCAATTATTTCCTTATCCTGTGGAAATGCGGCAATGTCTAATTCGAGTAACATGCCCCTTTGTTCTAATAGAGCACTTCCTCTTTTTAGGCTCATTACTTTCTCATAAAAATTCTCTGTATTAGATACAATTCTTTGCAAATTTTCCAAATCTAAATACTCTGTTCTAAAGAAAATCTTTGTGTATGCATTATTAAATATACTTTTCCCAAAATTTCCGTTATCATATGTGACTATATCAGATATATCCTGTGTTATTGCAACTATACTTGTTCCTCTTTTTCTAATAGTTTTAAATAAATTAACTATTTCTAATGATATGCTATTATTACACATAAGTTTCCACATCTCGTCCATATATATAATATAATCAGGTGATAGATACTCTTGAAGTTTATACATTATTGACATTAAATACCTATGATTATTTTGATTTAAATTATAAACTATTAAATCCTCATTATAGTCACAATCTATTGTACATTCATATTTTTCTATTTGTTTTAGTAAATTTTGTTTTTCTAATCGGGACAGCCTAATATCCTTAATCTTACTTTTCAATCCACTTATAGTTGGAAATTTAGACTTATCAATATATTTTTTACGAACATATACGTTTTCATCATTTTCTTGTCTATATAAACTGTCAATATTTTCTGTTATTTTAAATTCATTATATACTTCTTGTATTTTATCTTTTACTTTAATTACTTTCTCATTGCTATCTAATATCTTATCAAGTTCAATTATATTTGAAATAATATTGATTTTTTTATACATATATTCGTGTGGATAATTCTTTGCAAACTGTTCTTCAATTTCCATTATGTTAAATGTTTCTTTTGTTATAACCCTTTGGCCAAACATCTTAGCAATTTGAATATACTCACCTTCTGGATCAATAACAATTTGCTTTATCCCATTATATAAATACTGCAATATCATGTTCTTTACTAAAAAAGATTTCCCAGTTCCGCTACTTCCCAATATCAATATATTTCTATTTTCTACCTCATTTTTTCTAAAATCTAATATACAGGTTCTTGTTCGAAAATTTCCAATATACAATCCCCCTGACTCTATAACATTCTGTGAATAAAACGGAAATAATGATGCAAATGAACTCGTAGTAAAAATCTTACAAGTCTTATCATGGATTACATTAACTTTAATTAGTGCCGGATAAAACTGTTTATATGACTCATATTCATTAAAATTCATTGGATATATACTAACACCCTCAGAGTAAAGCTTATTTCTAAAAAGATTTTCTTCACTTTCAAGCCTCTTTTCAGAATTTGAACTCATCCTTATTATCGTGCTAACCTCAAAAATATCTTCATTCTCAACTTGAATTATATATCTAATATTTCTAGCATCACTTACGAATTTTTCTAGTATGTCTATGTCTAATTGTTCGTTACCATTTTTCGACCTTTCGGATTTAAAAACTGCCAACTTATTATTTAACTTTTTTAAAAATTCTCCCGAATTAAGTCTTCGTACATTAAAACATAAAATTGTATTTGGATCATTTATTATAGTATTTAATGTACTTAACATTTGAATGCCATTCAAATATGTTTTAATGTACCAATATGAAACAAATGAATTATTGACTACTAAATAATTGTATTTTTCTTCTAGTTTATATGGCAATTTTTCACTTAACATGCAAAATTCACAATCATTCCTTCCTTAAATACATTTTCAATTTCATTAACTTCATCAACTTTTCTAATACTCATTCCAATTTCTTCTAATACTTTGAATTTAGTTTCTAAAGCTTCATCAAATGGCACAATAATGTAATACTTAGCCAATATAGTTGAATTTTTTTTAATGGCATTTTCTAGATTCGATACGTAATTTAATATTGCTTTTTTTAATTCTACTGACTCTACCTTAAGCGCTCTTTGCTTTAATTTGTCTATGTGTTGTTCAATTTCTAACTTTTCCTTTAATATAATAATTTTAAACTCATTAGTCATACCTTTTAAAAAAGAATAATATGTATCATATATTCTACTCTTTACATTTGAATTTCTTTCTATAATATTAAGTGGCCCTATATTGTAAATAATAGATTTTGTTTTTTTGTATTCAATTTCACCATTAGGCTTTATTTTAATATCAGTATATAAATCTTCTATGTTTTTCATTTTATTTCCTTTCTATGTTTTTAGAAACATTTAATTGTTCGTGCATATAATAGTTATATATAAGGAGATGAGTGTGTGAATAATATGTTGAATTCAAAATTATTAGAATTATTGAGTGGTGTAGATAAAAAACAACTCGAGCAAGTTTCAAATATGGTAAAAAATATGTCAAAAGAGGATTTGGAAAACCTCACTAGAATGCTTGGAGTAAACACTGGAAATGCCCCCAGCACTCCCAAGTCCAATGAATAACGAAAATATTAGTGAACAGTCTAATGCCGATGCAAATCCTCTGTTTGATATAATTCAAAATTTACAATCAAAATTATCAAATCAAACATCGACAAATACGACAACTCCTGAACCGATCACTTCTACTAACGATTCAAGCGAATTTAACTTAAATAATATAATGGATTTATTAAACAATGTTGGAATGAACAAAAAAACGCATGAAGATGAAGTAAATAATAATATCACGTCTAGCATTCCCAACTTAAATATAGACTTGAATACTATTATGAAATTTCAGAAAATTTTTAGTGCTGCTAACCAAAATGATCCCAGAAAGAATTTGTTAACTTCGCTTAAACCTTTTTTAAGAGAAACAAGACAAAAAAATATAGATACATATATTACATTGCTTAGCGTAATAAATGCATTAGATATATTTACTAATAAGGGAAGTGATTAGTTATGAATGAATTTGCTAACCCATTTTTTTATCCATATAGAGTATATTCTCCTTCTCAACGAATGTACTCTTATGGATATCCTCCAATTTATTTTGAACGAGTTGAAACTATTAACGCAGAAGGCGTAGAAAAAAGCAATGAAGCTCAGGAACAAAATACTTGTGAAACCAGAAACAATCCAATTCAAAGTGAACAAAACAATTTTAATTTTAATGACGTTATTTCTGTAGACAAAGATAGGTTAAGCATTTTAGGATTTAGTATAAATATTGATGACTTAATAATCCTAATTACGCTTTTCACAATGTTTAAAAGCGGAGAAAAGATAGACTACACATTAGTAATAGTTTTAGGATTATTATTATTTTCTCAAGATTAGCTCTTTAATATAATCTTGCCTTTTATAATAATCTACTAATAATTCGTCTATTTCACAGCTCAGATGATAAATATCTATATAAGGGGCTTCTTTTTGTATTAGTTTGTCAAGTTTCTCTTTTAATATATCAATATCACTCAACATATTTATCACTTCCCTGTAAATTACTTATACCATTTTTTGTAATTTATGTCAATGTTTTTTTGTCAACAATCGACCGCAAGTTTCGCTATATTTCGACATTTGCAAAAGAAAAAGACTAGCTAATGCTAGTCCTGCATGATTATTCCTCCACCTAATAATTTATCACCATCATAGAAAACACAAGCTTGTCCTGGAGCAACTCCTTTTACTGGAGAATCAAAAACTACCTTAATACAATTATCTGACAAAGGAATAATTGTTGCCAATGCCAATTTAGCGTTATATCTAATTTTTGCGCTTACCCTCATTGGTTCTTTCAAATCTGAAATAGACATAAGATTAGCTTCACAACATGTAAGTGAATACTTTTCAAGTTGTTTTTCAGTACCAATCAAAACAGTATTAGTATCTTTATTCAAAGAAAGAACGTACATTGGCTCTTTTAGACTCAACCCTAACCCTTTTCTTTGACCAACAGTATAATGAATAATTCCTTTATGTTTTCCATAGATCTTGCCTGTGACATCCACAAAGTTGCCTTCTTTAGATATAAATCCCGTGCTTTTTTCAATATATTTTGCATAATCTTTGTCAGGAACAAAACAAATTTCTTGACTATCCTTTTTATTTGCATTTATTAGCCCATTTTCTTCAGCAATTTTTCTAACATCTTCTTTTTCATACTTACCCAATGGCATCAATATATGAGAAAGCTGCTCTTGAGTTAAATTATATAAAGCATATGTTTGATCTTTTTTATCTGTAGCTGCTCTTTTAATGTAATATCTTCCAGTAGAATCATCATATTCAATATTGGCATAATGCCCTGTAGCAATATATTTTGCGCCAATACTCTTAGCATATTCCAACAAACCATTAAACTTCACAAATCTGTTACAAATGTTACAAGGATTAGGAGTTTTTCCATCAGTATATTCTTTAATAAACTTAGATATAACTTCCGATTTAAATTTCTCCTTATAATCTACTACATGATATTCAATTTCTAACTTATCTGCTATAGCTTTTGCATCATTCATAGCTTGTTTGCCACATTCTAAATTGTCATCCTGCCAAACGTTTAATGTTACTCCTATAACTTCATATCCTTTATTTTTTAAAATCAGTGCTGCAACCGAGCTATCCACACCACCGCTCATTCCTATGACTACTTTATCCACATAACTCACCTTTAACTATTATATCATATGTAAAAGAAAAAAGCCAGGGAAAAACCCTAGCTTCCATCTGGCTCCTTGTGTTGGACTCGAACCAACGACCCTGCGGTTAACAGCCGCATGCTCTACCGACTGAGCTAACAAGGAATATATAAAATTGGCGACCCCCTATCTTCCCCTTTTCAAAGTATTTTCGGCATCATAGAGCTTAACTTCTGTGTTCGGTATGGGAACAGGTGTACCCTCTATTTCATCGTCACCAATATGTCTAAGTGTATCTTTTTCTTTAACACACTCAAAAATATATAATGTATAATCTTTAATCTACTAGCTTCTAATAAAAATTCTGGTTAAGCCCTCGATCTATTAGTACTACTTTGCTTCATACATTACTGTACTTCCACGTGTAGCCTATCTACCAGTTAGTCTCTCTGGAATCTTACTGACTTGTCGTCATGAGATATCTTATCTTGAGGTCAGTTTCACGCTTATATGCTTTCAGCGTTTATCTGTTCCAAACTTGGCTACCCAGCTATGCTCTTGGTAAAACAACTGGTACACCATCGGTTTGTTCACCCCGGTCCTCTCGTACTAGGGGCAAATCCTCTCAAATATCTTACGCCTGTGATAGATAAGGACCGAACTGTCTCACGACGTTCTGAACCCAGCTCGCGTACCGCTTTA
>USES01000004.1 GCA_900553785.1 uncultured Clostridium sp. | reverse complement strand
TTTTTTGCCCCCCCCCCATTTACATTATTTTCCAATAATTTCATTTGTTTTTCTCCTTTATTTTCCAAAAATTTTATAATAAACTGTTATAATTTTCAAGGAATTTTAGTTATTTTATAAAATTTTATTGTCAATCTATGATAATACACTTTCAATTTTCTAATTTCTTTTTACTAAAAAAACACCTTTGGATAATAAATCCAAAGGTATCTTAATGTTATTTTCTTATTCCTAACTTAGATATTAAAGCACGATATCTTTCAATATCTACTTTTTCAAGATAAGCTAATAATCTTTTTCTCTTACCAACCATAATTAAAAGACCACGTCTTGAGTGTTCATCTTTTTTATGAACTTTCAAATGCTCTGTAAGTTCTCTTATTCTCTCTGTTAAAAGAGCTACTTGAACTTCTACAGAACCAGTGTCGCCTTCAGTTCTTGCGTAAGTAGTTAGAATTTCTTGCTTTCTTTCTGTTGTCATAACGTTTTTCCTCCTTATATTAAATTCGCCTAATTCCAAGATATAATCTGAGGAAGTTAAATCCTAGAACAAGGTACATAAATATTATACCACATATGTCAAGTATATCTCACACTAAATTCCAGAAACTAGCTCTTTAAGTTTTCCTGTCAACGTATAATACGTAACATCATCCCATTTAAATCCTTTTAAATAATATATTTTTCCGGTTTTATATGATATTACATACACATCATTATCACCATTTTCTTTTTTGCCATATAATGTATCCATGACATCTAATGTATTAAATCCTAATTCATATAACGTTACTTCTGTGTCACCATCTTGTATCTCAGAAGCCATCTGCTCTTTTTGTTCATCACTTAAATCACTTATTAAAATAACACGCTTTACAAAATTAAAGTCTTCATTATTATTCAATATTTTATTTTGCTTTGCTAAATACTCTAATTGCTTAAGCTCACTAGCAAAATTTCTTGCATTAGATTCCTTAACAATTCCTTTAGTACTCACTACTGTTAATCCAATAAGTATTCCCATAACAACTATAACTATTGTAACAGCTATGAGTGTTATACCAGATTTTTTTCTATTTTCCATAATCATCTTCTCCTATAAAAACAAATCATTTTTTTCATATCCTTTTTTATATAAAGATATTCCACCAATCATGTTATCTTTAGCTATTTTTATTTTCTGATTAAGCGAATAATCATCTTCAAGCCACACCTTATACATCAAACTTCCTTTTTCATAAGCAACGTACATTTGCCCAGATTTCTCATCTAAAACAGGTACAAGAGAGTTTTTGGATATAAAGCTATCTAGAGCTGCTTTATACAAATACTGTACATCTATAACTTTTTGTTCTTTTTCAATCCATAAAAGTGAATACAGAGGTGTCTCCATTATAACCTTACTAATGTTTACGTTATTTTCATTTAAATAGTCTATTTTTTCTTTAAATAAATATAACGGACTATCCGCACCACTAGTAATAGAATTTTCAGATTTTAAGCCATACTCAATAAAAATACAATTATCTGCAAATTTTAAAACACTTAACTCATCTATGTACAATGCATCAATAGGTATGTACACTATTAGCTTTTTATTATACCCATGTAAATACTCGCTAAGCTCTTTTATAAACTGTGTAAAATATTCCTTACTACTTACTTTGAAATCTCTAAAATTAACTACAATTCCTTCTACTTTGGTATCCTTTATCGTATTTGTAACTTCTGTTATAATTCTTTCTCTCGAAGCCATATTTTGTAATGCATATGACGTTATACCGCTATCATAATTAGATGCTCTATATCCATTAGTAATCATGACATAAGTATTTGCTCCAAGACTATTAGCATCTAACACATTACTAACACTGCCATCATTTGAAATCAATTTAAAGCCTGTAAAAATAGTAGTATACTCTGTATTTGTATTTAGATTATCTTCATTTTGAACAAAAAACTTAAATTCTTTTTTTTCAATTTCTTCTGTTTTGTACTCAAAGTCCATATCTATACTCTTCTTTGGTATATACACTGCTCTTTTAATATTATCCACTTCTACTACAGCACAAACCATATCAGCAGTTTCACTGTAATAGTTATCATCCTTTACAACATTTAAAACTATCTTTCTATCTAAAGTTATCCTTTTAGATTTGTTGTTATCTGTTAAATAGCCATACTCTCTGTAACAGTTAAGTTTAGCAATTTGTACTTCACTATTTATAACATTTATCATATTGAGTTCTTTGTCTACAATTTTATCAAAACCATAAATACTGCAAAGTTCATCCAATAGAATATAATCTTTACCATCGTATGATAAGTATTTAACAATGTTATTTTCGTTATCTAATGTATAATTTGTATATGATTCTTTAGAATCTAATGAATATACCTTAACTTTATTATTTGCAGTTATTATTATTTTTTTCAAAGCACTTTCTTTAAATATGTTATCTGGAATTTGGTGCTCCATATCTTCATAAGAAATATATATATAACTATTATCATATACAATGTTATTTCTAATTTCTTTTACTTCATTATTTACCACATATCTTGTTTTAGAAAAACGATTTAATGATTGATATGAACTGTTGATAAATAAAACAAATATAGTTATTAGCAAAACTAAATATACCATATACTTTTTAATTTTTTCTAACATAAAACCCCTTATACTTTCTATCTAGATTATACATATAATGCCTAAATAATACAATCTTTTTTTATAAAAGTATTTCTTTTTATGTCGAATTATTATATAATTTATGTAGCTTTAATACTGTAATTTATCATTGGAGGTGATCTTTATGTCTTTTATGTCTAATGAAGCAATATGGCTAATAATAAGCGGAATTTGTTTTGTTGCAGAAATATTTACAGTAAGCTTTTTATTATTTTTACCTGGAATTGCTGCTTTTATATCTTTTTTACTCGCACTATTTAATTTCAGCACCACAGTTCAAATTATATCATTTGCGGTTACTACAACTCTTATGATAATATTTATAAGGCCTTTAATAAAAAAGATATTTAAATCTAATGACACTTCAACAAATTCAAACGCACTAATAGGTAAAACAGCTGTAGTCATTAAAGATATAAATAGCGATCTTGTTCCGGGTCAAGTAAAAGTATCTGGAGAAATATGGACAGCGATAACAGAAAGCAATATTGTTATTCCAAAAGATAGTCTTGTAAAAGTAAATGGCATAGATGGAGTAAAACTGTTAGTTAGTAAAATAGAGGAGGAATAAAACATGACAGTAGTTTTAATTATAATGGCTGTTGTTATAATAATAGCTATGTTTTCTATCAAAGTAGTTAGGCAAGCCCACGTATACATAATCGAAAGATTTGGTAAATTTTATAAAGTAGCTGATGCTGGTCTTAATGTAATATTACCTTTCGTAGACAATGTTAGATCTGTTGTAAGTTTAAAACAACAAACAATGGATGTAGAGCCTCAAAATGTTATAACTAAAGATAATGTTACAATAACAATTGACACAGTTGTGTTCTACCAAATTAGTGATCCTGTTAAAGCAGTATACGAAATAGAGAACTTACGTGAAGGTATAAAATATCTAGCAATAACTACAATACGTGATATAGTTGGTAAAATGGACTTAGATAGTACTTTTAGTTCAAGAGATGTAATAAACACTCAACTAAGACAAATACTTGATGAAGCAACAGATAAATGGGGATGTAAAATAGATAGAGTTGAAATTAAAGACATCAACCCACCAAAAGATATTCGTGATGCAATGGAAAAGCAAATGAATGCAGAAAGGAATAAAAGAGCTGTTATTCTTGAAGCTGAGGGTGCAAGGCAAGCAGATATAACACATGCTGAAGGTAAAAAAGAAGCTGCTATATTATCTGCAGAAGCAGAACGTGAAACAAGTATTAGAAGAGCTCAAGGTATTAGAGAAGCTAAAATACTTGAAGCAGAGGGTACTGCAGAAGCATTAAAAAAGATGGCTGAAGCTAAAGCACAAGAAATAGAAGCAGTTTATGGAGCTATAATGAAATCTAAACCAAGCAAAGAATTGGTTACATTAAAAGCATTAGAATCTCTTGAAAAAGTGTCAAACGGAACTGCAAACAAAGTATTTATTCCATTCGATACAAGTGCTGCTTTTGGAGCATTAGGAGCTGCTAAAGAAATATTAAAAGATAAGTAAAAATTAAACCTAGGAAATCAATCCTAGGTTTTCTTATTGGTGTTGCTGAGACGATTCGAACGTCCGACCCACAGCTTAGAAGGCTGTTGCTCTATCCTACTGAGCTACAGCAACATCACAATTATTATTGTAACACAGCATAATATGTATTGTCAAGTGTGACTATTATTTTTTTAACAAATATTATAACAATAATTGACTTTATACGACAATTGTTGTATTATCTTAGTATATTCTTAAGGAGCGATAAAAAATGAAATCAGAAACAATATCTGCAATTGTATTATCTATAATAGTTATAGTCATATCTTCCCTTTTAATACTAGCATTGGAACCTAGTAAAGAAACTGTACCATATTTTCATGATAAAACAGTAGATGAAGTAAAAAAATATTTACTTTCATTAAAAAAAGACGATAAATCTGAAGAGCTATTATTTAATGATTTAAAAGATGTAGACGAAGAAACTTTAAAGTATGTTATGGGAATTGAACCTCAATACTTAGAAGGTTATTCTGTAATGACTTCTACAAATGATGCTACAACATTTTTAGTATTAAGACTAAAAAAAGGTAGCAAATCACTAATAGAAGCAAGTGTATTAGAATATATGGATTACTTAGAAAAAAGATGGGAAGGAACTGATAAAAATCAAGCTCAACTTGTTCAAAATTACTCAAAAATATCTTATGATAATTATTTGATTTACATCGTATCAAATAATAATGAATATGCAAAATCTAAAATAGATTCATTTTTCGTATATTCAGATAAATAATAAAAACCAGCATAATGCTGGTTTTTATATTACCTATTTATTATATCCTTTACTACTTCAGACGCTATTACAAGTCCACCAACAGATGGTACAAAAGGTACGCTTCCCAATATATTACTTTCATTTTTTATTGGTTCTTCTTCAGAATACACAACTTTTACGTCCTTTATATTTAATTCTTTTAGTTTTTTCCTTATAATTCTTGCAAGTGGACATACAGTTGTTTTAGATATATCTGCTACCTTTATTTTTAAAGGGTCTAATTTATTTGCCATTCCCATTGAAGAAATAACTGGAATATTTAATTCTTTACATCTTTTAATTATAGCGATTTTTGAAGCAATGCTGTCTATTGCATCTATAACGTAATCAAAATCACCTGTTATATATTTTTCTACATTAGCTACATCTATATAGTCTACTATTGCATTAACTTTTGTTTTAGGGCTTATTGTCTCAATATGAACTTTAGCCACTTCTGCTTTTTCCATACCAACGGTACACCATGATGCTACTAGTTGCCTATTTATATTAGAAGCATCTACCTTATCTTTATCTATTACAGTAATACTTTCTACTCCCATTCTGCAAATTGCCTCTAAGACGTATGAGCCTACTCCACCAACACCACATATACATATATTGGCATGTCTTATTTTTTGTAAGTTTGGTTCACCAAACAGCAATTTTGTTCTATTAAACATAGGCTCAACATCTATATTTTCAAATACTTCCACTATTTCTTTCTCCTCATTATCCAGTTTTTGTCCATTTTATATGGTACCTCTATTATAACTGCTTGTCCTTTTATTCCAGGGTTTATTGCCTCCATTGGCTCGCCTGTTCTTACGTCATATAATTTTTCAATGTTAAATGGTAGTGGTTCTATACTTTTAGGTGATAGCACTTCTAGGTAATCTCCAAGTTTTAATTTATTTTTTATCTCTACTTTATACTTATTACCGTCTAGTTTTTCTAATACTTTTGCACCGTATTCATAAGATAAATTTTCACTAAAGCCATCAAAGTCATGTATATCTTGGTTTTTAGGATTTGTAAAATAAAATTCAGATACTCCCCTAGTCTTTACTTTTTCTAGTTCTTTTAAATACTTTGTATAATTCCAAGTGTCTGGCGAAGCTACATAATCATCTATTGCTTGTCTATAAACTCTTGTCACTGTAGCTAAATAGTAATCTGTCTTAAGTCTTCCCTCAATTTTTAAACTATCCACTCCCATGTCTATAATAGTAGGTATTTGTTTAATTAAACACAAGTCTTTAGAGGAAAATATATATGTTCCCTTTTCATCAAAATCCACATTAACTATGCTTCCAGGAGTGTTTACTTCCTCAGCGGATACTTTATATTGAAAACGACATGGCTGACTACAATCGCCACAATTTGCTCCTCTATCTGTTAAGTATTGGCTTAAATAACATCTTCCAGAATACGCAAAACAAATAGCACCATGTATAAACATTTCTATTTTCATACCCTCTGGTTTATGTTTCATAATATACTCTATTTTATCTTTAGATAATTCACGTGCAAGTATCATTCTTTTCGCACCGTTTTTATACCAGAAATTACAAGCATGCATACTAGTTGCATTTGCCTGAGTGCTCAAGTGTATTTCCATGTCAGGTGCAATACGCTTTATACACTCAATTATGCCTCCATCACTTGCAATTATTGCATCTGCATGTATATCTCTTAAGTGTGCAATTTCTTTTTCCACCTCATCGTAGTCCTCATCATAAGCATAAATATTCATAGCAACATAAACTTTTTTTCCTATGCTATGTGCGTACTCTATAGTTTCAGACAATGTGTCTGTATTCATCTCTGCTCTACTTCTTAAAGAAAGTTTTGATGTTCCAGCATATACTGCATCAGCTCCATATAAAAATGCAATTTTGGCTTTTTCCAAGCTTCCTGCTGGTGCTAATAACTCTATTTTTTTCATTTAATCAACTCCAGAATATATTTTACCACATTTTTATGTAATACTCAAGGAAAACAGAAGCCTAAAAAGACATACCTTCTATTGAAGATATGTCTTTTATTTAATTATAAAAACTATCTATAACATCAAGCAACTTAACATTCCAAGTAAATGTATCCAAATCATTTCCTTCAAAGTTTTTGTTATTATTTAATGTTATCCCTAACTTTGATGAGTCAACAAATCCAAGATACACAGTATTTCCAGAAACTAGATTGCCACTATATAAAGCATCAGCAGCTATTTTTTTGACGGTATTTGATACATATATTTTTCCATTATTATTCATAAATGCTTTAGCCTGTATCTCTTTTATATTATTTAAAACAATTAAATTCATAAACGACGTCCCTGAGGTTGTCAAACTATTTTTAGCAAAATCTTCTCCTATTTTTTTAATATTAACGCCATTTATCACTGTAGGTATTATAACTACTTTATCTTCACCTTTGTAAGCAGTAATTGTCCCATCAGTTGTATAAACCCAATTAGAGCTTAAAGCTTCAGGTACTTCGTATCCTAATTTATAACCTTCTTCTAAAATACTTTTTATATATGTCAAATTGTCTTTAGTTGTATCACCAGCAGTTACAGTAATAGTCTTAATATCTATTATTGGTTCTCCATCAACAATTACCGCTTCATATTTTTCTGGTACAATACTCGTATCAAAATCTAATTGACTAATGCTAGTTAATTCATCTAACGGGTGTTTTATTGACCAATCAGTATATGCAACACTTAATGCATCTTCAGCAGTTTTTAAATTACTGTTATCTCTTGTATTTTCCGCTCTATCTATTATTTTATCATCATTTAAATTTGCTACAACAACACCTGCTAATATTGCTAGTACTATTATTGTAACTACTAAAACAATTAATGATACGCCTCTCTTTTTCATAATTATACCTCCATCATGGATTTTATTATATAATTTTTTTAAAGTCAATAATATTTAGGACAATTATACAATTATTAACTAATATTTTTTAAAACCAGTTCCGAATATTTCTTGAGAAGGCATTATATACATAAAAGCTTTTGAATCAATCGACTTAACAATACTCTTTACAGTTTGTACTTGAGAATTTTCGACTATTGTTACTATATGTACATACTGACTATTTGTATATCTTCCAGTACAAACATTAGTAGTTACACCTCTATCTAATCTCTTAATAATCTCATCAGCTATTTCTTTATCTTTCTTAGTTATTATATTTATTGACTTAGAACTATTTATACCTTCAAAAACTACATCTATAACTTTATTGGCAATATATAATGCTATGACAGAATAAAGACCATACAACACACTTTTAAAAGCAACCATAGTAAGAATTACTACTCCAACATCAATTAACAACAATAATTGTCCTATACTGGCCGTTGAACGTTTCTTGTATATTATTTGTGCCAGCAAATCACTTCCACCAGTACTTCCCTCGCCTTTAAATACAAGCGCCAAACCAAGACCCATTAAAATTCCACCAAACATGCTAGATAAAAATAAATCATCCGAAAAATTTAACCACCCTATGTTAGATAAAGGAGTTGTTAGCTGTATCATTAAAGACAACAACACTGTTCCAACAATAGCATTGATACTAAATTTGAATCCTATACTTTTTAAAGCGATAATGAAAAGAGGAATGTTTAAAGCAAGCACTGTCACGCTAACTGGTATTTTATACAAGTTAAATAAAACAACTCCTATTCCACTTGCCCCACCTGTAGAAATTTTAGCAGGTGACAAAAATATATTTAACGCTAATGCAGATATTAGTGTCCCTATTACCATATATACTAAATTTTTAATTACATTTTTATATACTTTTTCCATAAAAAGACCACACTCTCTATTTAGTATGGTCTTGTATTAGTCCTTATATTATATTTTACTACTTTTTACCAAAAGTTTTGTATCTGTTTTTTGTTCTAAGTATAAAATGTTTTCTCTTCTATTCCCTATAACAAAATTTTTGGTTTTATCTGGAACGACTAAGTTCACTTTATTATATTTTTTAATTTTAGAAAGTTTTTTAACAATTTCATCCCTTGCAATACTAGCCAAAACTTTTTCTTTGTAATTATCACAAACTGGTCCTAATATATTTGTATTAACTTCATTTATTTCTTCTGTAGTTTGAAGTCCTATACGTATAACATTTACGCTATTTTTAACACACTCATTATACACTTTTTTCGTTCTTTCCACAGCTTCATCTAAAGTTAATGGTATATACTCACCACTAATTGTCATATCATAAAGCTTACTATCTTTTAATACGTACACCGGATATATTCTAATTACGTCTGGCTTTAATTTTAAACATTCTTTAATTGTGTATACCTCTTTATCCTCTGTACTATTTGGAAGCCCTATCATTACTTGATGTCCCAATGAAAAGCCATATTTTTTAATTAGCTTTGACGCTACTACTACACTATTTGCTGTATGTCCTCTTTTAGATGAATCAAGCACATCATCTGCCATTGATTGCACCCCTAATTCAATACACGTAACATTATATTTTTTAAGTAAGGTCAAAATCTCATCATTTATATAATCTGGTCGTGTAGAAAGTTTTATACTATCTATCTTTTTATTCTGTATAAATTTATATGCAACTTTTAAGAATTCTTCCTGTTCGCTAAATCTCAATCCAGTAAAGCTTCCCCCGAAGAAAGCAACTTGCACAGGACGTGTTTTATCCCTAAAGTTTCTTAACCACATTATTATTTCTTGTTCAACATCATCAGGTGTAACAGTGCGCATTTCACCGCTAATTTTTTTTTGGTTGCAAAACACACAATCATTTTTACAACCTCTATGAGGGATAAATATTGGTATAATATATTTATTTTCTTTTGGAATATCCAACCCCATTTTGTGAGTCAAATCTATTTTAATATCACATTCTTTCAATGGCTTGTTTTGCTGCTTCTTGTTCTGCAGCTTTTTTTGTTCTTCCATTACCTTCACCCAACTTTTTACCATCAAGATACACAGAAGAATAAAATACCTTATTTCTTGGATCTCCATCTTCCTTATCTATAATGTACTCAATTTTAACTGTTCCATTTTTTTGTAATATTTCTTGTAATCTAGTTTTATAATCGTGAGCTAATGAATTACTTGCCATTACTTCACATATATTTTCTTTTAGCACTTTCATAATGACGCTATTTGCATGTTCAAAATCACTATCCAAATATACTGCCGCAAATATAGCTTCTGTCATATCTGCAAGTATTGCAGCATTCTTTTTGCCACCTATTGCAAGCTCACAATTTCCCAAACATATATACTTATCTAATCCTACTTTTTTTACAGCTCTACATAAAGAATCCTCACAAACAATTTCAGATCTCTTCCTACTCATTTCTCCTTCTGTAAGCTTTGGAGTTAAATTAAATAAATATATAGATATAGCATGTTCTAAAACTGCATCTCCTAAAAACTCTAATCTCTCATTATATGAATCCAAATCCTTCATTTTTTTATCATGAGCATATGATTTATGAGTTAATGCAGATATTAAATACTTTTTATTGTTGAAATTGTAACCAATTTTCTCTTCTATACTTTTTATATCTATCATAATATCACCAACACATATATTTTAACATTTTTTATGTAAATAATCAATGGTACATATATTAAAAAATAACGGCAAAGCCGTTATTTTACAATCTTTAATTATTGAACAGAATTGATATAATCTACAACATCTCCTACTGTAACTACCTTCTCAGCCTCTGTTTCTGGTATTTCAATACCAAATTCCTCTTCTAAAGCAATTATCAACTCAACAACGTCAAGTGAATCTGCTCCCAAATCATCTATAAATGTGGTTTCCATTGTGATTTTTTCATCATCTTCAATTCCCAATTGATCAACTATTACTTCTTTTACTTTTTCAAAAACTTCTTCCACCTTATTCACCTCCAAGTGTTTGTAACTATTTGTATTATCTATTATTTTATATGCTTTGTCAATAGTTTTTAGTTATATTATTCACTTTTCTTTTTGAAATATATAAAAAAGGCCGGTATAGCCAGCCTTTCACCTTATTTAAAACTTTTTTAAGTAACAATAATTAACCATTATTTTCAATAGCACATTTTACTTTTTCAATAATTTTCTTTTTTAATATAGTTTCTGCCTGCAATATAGCAAGTTCATAATTGTTTTGTTTTGCATTTCCGTGAATTTTAATTACTGGTTTTTTTACACCTAAAAGTACAGCACCACCATACTTTGTATAATCATATTTAAGAAGTGCTTTTTTTATTATTCCAATGGAACTTGCAGCTTTAATTTTGTTTATAACACTCTTTTTAAATTCACATGCCAATGCATTCTTCAAAATTTTAGCAGTTCCTTCTATTGCTTTTAGAGCTACATTTCCCATTAGTCCATTTGCAACAACAACATCAAAGTCTCCAGATAATATTTCTCTTGCTTCTACATTACCAACAAATTCTGGAAGTTCTTGTTCTAGCGTTTCATAGGCTTCTTTTAAATCTGGTGATCCCTTTTTATTTTCTGTTCCAATATTTAATAATCCAACTTTAATTTTATCTTTTTTTAGCATTTCTTTTGCATATATTATACCCATTTTTGCAAATTGCAACATGGATTCTTCCCCAGCTGTAACATTAGCACCACAATCTAACATTACTACACCATCACCAGTTACAGTTGGTAACACACTCACAAGTGCAGGACGTCTAACACCATTTATTCTTCTTAACTTTAAAAGTCCTCCTGCCATAACTGCTCCTGTACTACCAGCTGAAACAAATACGGTATCTTCCTTATCTTTCATATAGTCATAAGCCTTAACTATACTAGATTCCTTTTTATTCTTTATAGCAAATGCTGGATCATCAAAATTAGTTATGACATCTTTTGCATCTAATATATTTATATTTTTAATTATATCTTTAGACTTATCTAAATATTCTTCTTTTATATAACTTATTATTCTTTCCTCATCACCTACCAACGTAAGCTTTGATTTAACTTTACTTTGCATTGTAACAACAGCACAGATTGCTTCGTCTATTCCGTTATCACTGCCATTTACATCTATTAACACTTCCATTACTCTATTCCTTTCAATATGAACTTTCCTTTAAACTTTAATTCATCTTGCTCATCCAATATTCTAACCCAAACCACAAAACCTTTATCTATTTTTTTCTTTACCTCAGCATATGCATATACCACTTGTTCTACCATTATTTTACTAAAATATTTTATGTTTGCTACACCTACTAAGGCTGCTTTCATCGGTATTAAGGATATTGCAAGTGTTTCAGCTAAAGCATATATATATTGTCCCTGAACAACACCACTATTTTCAAAGACCATATATGGCTTTGTTTTTAACATAGATACCGCTCTTTGACCAGATTCGAACTCAATAACCTCTCCCATTATATCTGATTTAGTTATTGCCGTTATGCAGGCTTTACTTGCTTTATCTATGAGACGTTCTTTAAACTCTTTTATACCTAGCCTTGCCCTATCTAACCTAATTGTATTTATACTTACTCCAAATTCTTCGCTTAATTTTTTGTCTGTTACAAGCGGATTCGTTTTCAAGTATTTAATAATTTCTTTACTTCTTTTTTCTCTCTCTACATTTGTTTTTGGCATACTTCCCTCCGTTTTAGAGAACACATATATAATACTACAGTGGATTTACTTTTGCAAATACAATTGAATAAGTTTATATATTTTACACACAATACTTTTATATAAAAGAAAGAAGGTTAAATTAATGCAAAATGTAATATCGCCATATATTGAAGATATTGTTCAAGGTATAACTAAAAATAACACATCAAGTAAAGTCTCCTTAAGCTTAAATAATATAGTAACAAAAATTCTTACTAAAATTGCAGACATATTAAATATTCCAGATACTGAAACACTAAAAAATATCAACTGGGAAAACATTCAAGAAGCTATCACTACCATAGGAATTACTTTAATAATAGCTTTGGTTTTCTTAATAATAATGTATATATTTAAATCCATAGGACTATATAAAATTCTTAAAAAAGACGGCTGTAACTTGGCATGGCTATCATTTGTTCCATATGGTTGTTTATACTCAATAGGTAAAGCAGTTGGTAAAACAAAATTATATGGTATAGAGATAATTAACCCTGAATTTCTACTCCCTGCTCTTATTATATCCAATATGCTGCCATTTATGTGTGGTTTGTCTTCTATTCTTTTTATATTAGCTTTTTTTGGACTAATATATAGACTTTACCAAAGTAAAACGCCAAACTTCGCCGTAGTACTTACTATACTAAGTATATTGCTTCCGATTCTTATTCCATTTTTCATATTTGCTATACGAAAAAAATAGACCAAGGGAAATCCCTTGGCCTATATATTTATACAATATTATATGATTTTTCAATGGCTCTTAACTTTTTACACATGTTTAAAGAGTTATCCTGAAATTCTCTAAAAAATGTCATGTTATCAACAATCTGACCATTACATCCATACATGTTAAAACGTATGTCTTCAGTAACAGCTTGAGGTTTTACACATCCTAATCTTTTAGACTCATATTTCATTGTAAAGTAAATACCGTCTTTCTCTTCTGTAACATTTAAGCTAGCTAATACTCCTTTTTCATATTTTACGTAATATGTGCATTTTTCTCTTTCTATGCGAACATATAGCGTTTTATCTTCAAAGCTCTTGTTAAGAGAATAATGTAAATAGTATATGGCATTTTGTAACGTAATAAATTTGGGGTCAAAATTTTCCACAACTTCATTCATTTGGTCTAACTTAACATCACTGTTTGAACCATCATTGTAATTGTTATCAGAAAACATAACGATTATTCTTGAATCTTTTTGAACATTTGAAAACACTTGTCTCATTTCCAATCTCTCCTTTAAATTATTAAAGTTATTATAAATTTACGTGCTAAAATAGTATAGCACAATCTTACGTTTATGTCAACTCTAAGCCCTGTATTTGCTTGTGTAACATATTGTCTAAATAAGTCGAATTATAAAACTATACCCTTATTTACACCTGTTCAATAAAGTTTGTATACATCTTCATTGTCCTCTTAAAAAAACTTCCATACTTTGGAAACGCATCAACCATTACATCATTGGATAAGTCTTTGTTTTGCTTTTCACACTTTGTTGTAATTATTCCCGGCGTTTGGTACGTAAAAGTTAGAACACAATTATATATTTTTTCTTCTATTTTAAGATTCCATTCACCATTGTTATTATACTCAATTACAAACGAAAAACTAGAACTAGCATATAATTCCGTATGAATCCCTATTGAAAGCCTTGAATAGTCTATATCTTCTAAAGCTGAACGCATTAAACGAACATATTGACTTATAGGGATGTTATAAGAGACATTCAAAGATGCAAATCTTACCTTCTTTTCAAATTCTAATGCTTCACTAGAATCAATGCTAGGTTTATTTAGGTCAATAGAAATATAGAACAACTTGCTGTTATTATTCTTATCATACCTGATAGTTTTAAAATGCATATTTTTCCCTCTCTTTACTACATACAACATTTTTCTTAACATGGCTATGATTCCTTCATTATTTAATTAAAAATGAACTTTATTTTTGACTTTTCAATTATATCGCAGCATCAATGTTATGTCAATTTAAATGTACTTTGCACTGTGAAAATACTAATGTAAAAAATCATAAGGGACTTTTATTATCCCTTATGATTTTTTTACTTCAACTACAATCACTTAATACTTTTTTATTTTAATTAAAATAAACTTTTCCAAGGACTACAACATTATCCGGCAACACTTTAATTTTCGTGTGTCTCAAATCTAACCAACCTTTCACTATGAGGCTACTAGGTAATGTTTCGACGTCTGTGTACCTTAAATCAAGATTACCTTCTACAGTAAGATTATCCGGTAAAGAATCAAGCGGTGTACATTTCAAATCAAGATTTCCATCATCTGCAGCCATCAATTCTTGTAACCTCTTAAGTGATAATCTCATGCTAAATTCCCCCTAAATATTTAATTAAATATGGATTTCTATTAAATTTAAGCCATTATATCACATCACAAAATTTAATTCAATTTACATGCAAAACAAAAAGCATAAGAAAATGTTAATTAAAACATATTCTTATGCTTTCTGCTAATAAATTCAATTGTTTAAGATATCAGATTTTACCTTATCCACAGAACTTAAATGAATTTCACCGTTCACCAGAGAATTTTTGAACATATTCTCAATTGCCTTTTTTGTTAATCTTTTGCTTAAGTAAATGTTTCCATCTACACAAAGATTAACTGGAATTTTTTCTATTTTTGAGCCCCTTAAATCCAAATTACCGTGTACGGTTAAATTATCTGGTAAAACTTCTATTGGTTTATTACTCAAATCAAGATTGCCATTTACCGTCAAATTATTCGGTAACTTAATTATTGGTGTACCAATAATCCAAAGTCTTTTCCAAACTTTCAAATTATTTGGCAGTTCTTTCACCAATGTATTTGTAAGCCAAAGATTACCTTTTACGGTAAAATTAGCTGGCAATTCCTTTATCTTTGTATTATTCAGCCAAAGATCGCCCTCGACAACAAAGTTATCTGGTAGGCGCTTTATATCAGAGTCACTTAAATCAATAGAACCTCCTACTTTTAAATCTGATGGCAAAAACTCTATTGGAGTATTTCCGAGCCAAAGACTACCCTCTACAGTAAGATTATTTGGCAATAACCGTATACACATATCAGTTAAATCAAGGTCACCACTTACAACCAAATGATCAGGTATTCTCTCTCCGGCTTTTATAAAGCCAATTTCATCGAAAAATGCTTTTCTAATATCATCACCTGTCATTTTCATACTTAATTCCTCCATGAGCTAAAATAAATTTCTCCTCTTACCATTAAATCTTCTGGCAATACATCTATTGATGTTCCGCCTAACCAAAGATCTCCACCTACAGTAAGATTTTTAGGCAATGTTCTTATCTTTGTATTACTTAGCCAAAGACTAGCACCAACATCTAAATTATCTGGTAGATATTCTAATTGCGAATTACTTAAGTCAATTGATCCTCCTACCATAATATCTTCGGGTAACGTTTTAATCTTTGCGTTAATAAGCCACAAACTATTACCTACAGTAAGATTACTTGGTAATGACCTTATGGGTGTATAACCTAACCATAGACTTCCATTTACTGTTAAATTATCTGGTAACCACTTAATTTTTGTATGGTCTATCCAAAGATTCTCTCCTACAGTAAAATTATCTGGTAGCAATCTTATTTTTGTATTTGTAAGCCAAAGATTTCTTTCTACAACTAAATCAGCAGGCAACCACTCTATAGAAGAGTCATTTAAACTAATTGAACCATGCACAATTAATTTTCTTGGCAATAATTTAATTTTCGTGTTACCAAGCCATAAATTACCTTCAACTTCTAAATTATCTGGTAGTAACTCTATTAGTGAACCTTCTAAATTGATAGAACCGTCAACTATGATATCACTGGGTAACTTCCTTATTTTTGTATTATTTAAGATCAAGTTCCCTTTTACTGCTAAGCCATTTGGTAGTCTCTCTACATTCGTGCCTCCTAAATTTAAATCTCCAAGCACCATTAAATCGTCAGGTAATTCTCGACCAGGTATAGCAACACCAGCCTTATCGAAAAAAATATTTCTTACTTTTTCTCCACTTGCAATTTTCACAACTTATTCCTCCTATATTTAATTAAATATGGATCTTCGTTATAACCCGTTATTTATTATAACACACGCTAGATATTATGTCAATTTTGACGCTTAGGCGGTAACAGCCACAAAAAAAGCACTAGAGCTTTATGCTCTAGTGTTAAATAACTTATAATAAGCTTAAGCTATAATGTTAGATACAGAACCTGCACCAACTGTTCTACCACCTTCACGAATAGCGAATTTTAATCCTTTTTCGATAGCGATAGGAGTTATTAACTTAATCTTCATTGTTACGTTATCTCCTGGCATTACCATTTCTTTATCTGCTGGTAAATCAATTACACCAGTAACGTCAGTTGTTCTGAAATAGAATTGAGGTCTGTAACCATTGAAGAATGGAGTATGTCTTCCACCTTCTTCTTTAGTTAGTATGTAAACTTCAGCTTCAAATTCAGTGTGTGGGTGAATTGTTCCTGGTTTAGCAAGAACTTGACCACGTTCAACTTCGTTTCTTTGAATTCCTCTTAGAAGAACACCAGCGTTATCTCCAGCTTCTGCTGAATCAAGAGATTTTCTGAACATTTCTATACCAGTTACTACTGTTTTCTTCTTTTCATCAGTTAGACCAACGATTTCAACTTCGTCACCAACTTTTAATTCTCCTCTTTCTACTCTACCAGTTACAACTGTACCACGACCAGTGATTGTGAATACGTCTTCAATTGGCATTAAGAAAGGTTTGTCTGTAGCTCTTTCAGGAGTTGGGATGTATTTGTCTATTGCATCTAATAACTCACGAATTGGAGCATATTCTGGAGCATTAGGATCTGTAGAAGTACATTCAAGTGCTTTTAAAGCAGAACCTTTTATTATAGGTACTTCGTCTCCAGGGAATTCGTATTTATTTAATAGATCACGGATATCCATTTCAACTAATTCAAGAAGTTCTGGATCATCAACTTGGTCTACTTTATTCATAAATACTACGATATAAGGAACACCAACTTGTCTTGCAAGTAGTATGTGCTCTCTTGTTTGTGGCATTGGGCCATCTGCTGCAGAAACAACTAGGATAGCACCATCCATTTGTGCTGCACCAGTGATCATGTTTTTAACATAGTCTGCGTGACCTGGGCAGTCAACGTGTGCATAGTGTCTGTTAGGTGTTTCATATTCAACGTGAGCTGTAGAAATAGTGATACCTCTTGCTCTTTCTTCTGGAGCTGCATCGATTTGATCGTATGCTTTAAACTCTGCTCCACCCATTAAAGCTGCAACTTTAGTTATAGCAGCTGTTAAAGATGTTTTACCATGGTCAACGTGACCAATAGTACCAACATTACAGTGTGGTTTTGTTCTTTCGAACTTTGCTTTTGCCATTTTTAAATCCTCCTTATTATATTCTTTTACGATTAATGCTACTGCATTATTTTAGGATATTTTACTATATTACTTAAAATAATGCAAGCTTTTTAATCGTTTTTGACAAAATTATGTAATTTAATTAGTCTTGTTTTTTGGCTCTAGAACCAACTATTGCTTCTAGAACTGACTTTGGAACTTCTTCATAATGACTTGGTTCCATAGAATATGTACCTCTACCCTGAGTTTTACTTCTTAGGTCAGTTGCATATCCAAACATCTCAGACAATGGGATAAATGCACGGATAAGTTGTGAACCATGTTGTGATTCCATACCTTCCATTTTTCCACGTCTTGAGTTTATGTCTCCTATAACATCTCCCATGTATTCCTCAGGAACTGTTACTTCAACTTTCATTATTGGCTCTAATAGTACTGCTCCACCTTGACGGCAAGCTTCTTTAAATGCCATAGAACCAGCAACTTTAAACGCTGCTTCAGATGAGTCAACATCGTGGTAAGAACCATCTACTAATGCAACCTTAACATCTACTACAGGGTACCCTGCAAGTATACCAGATTTCATAGCTTCTCTTACACCTTCATCAGTTGGTTTAACGTATTCTTTAGGAACAACACCACCAACGATTTTAGACTCAAATTCATAACCTTTACCTGGTTCGTTTGGTGTAACTTCTAGCCATACATGACCATATTGTCCACGTCCACCTGATTGACGGATGAATTTTCCTTCAACCTTAACAGGTTTTCTAATTGTTTCCTTGTAAGAAACTTGTGGAGCACCAACATTTGCTTCAACATGGAATTCTCTCTTCATTCTATCTACTATAATATCTAGGTGAAGTTCTCCCATACCTGCAATTATTGTTTGACCAGTTTCTTGGTTAGTATAAGTCTTAAATGATGGATCTTCTTCAGCAAGTTTTGCTAATGCTATACCCATTTTTTCTTGGTCTGCTTTAGACTTAGGCTCGATAGCAATTTCTATAACTGGCTCTGGGAATTCTATTGACTCAAGAATAATTGGGTGTTGTTCATCACACAATGTATCTCCAGTATAAACTTCTTTTAAGCCAACTGCTGCTGCGATATCTCCAGAATAAACTTTGTCAATATCTTTTCTTTCATTAGCATGCATTTGAAGTATACGACCAATACGTTCTTTCTTATCTTTATTTGCATTGTATACATATGAGCCACTATCTAGTGTACCAGAGTACACTCTAAAGAATGTAAGTTTTCCAACATAAGGGTCAGTAGCTATCTTAAATGCTAATGCTGCAAATGGTTCAGAATCTGAAGAAATTCTTTCTTCTTCTTTACCATCTGGTGTAACACCTTTAATTTGTTCAACATCTAAAGGTGATGGCATGTAATCTACTATTGCATCAAGTAGTTTTTGAACACCCTTGTTTTTATAAGATGTGCCGCAAGTTACTGCTACCATCTTGTTTTCAATTGTAGATTGTCTTATACATTTTTTGATTTCATCAATTGTAAGTTCTTCGCCATCAAGATACTTCATCATAACTTCTTCATCAAATTCTGCAATGTGATCTAGAAGTTCTGTTCTATATTTTTCAGCCATTTCTTTCATGTCTTCTGGAATTTCTTCTTCTCTGATATCTTTTCCTAGTTCATCATAATATACATATGCTTTCATTTCAACTAGGTCAACGATACCTTTAAAAGTATCTTCTTTTCCAATAGGCAATTGAATAGGTACTGCATTTGCACCAAGACGAGTTCTTAATTGTTCAACACAATTAAAGAAATCTGCACCCATGATATCCATTTTATTAACGTATACCATTCTTGGTACTTTATATTTATTAGCCTGTCTCCATACAGTCTCAGATTGTGGTTGTACGCCACCTTTTGCACAAAGTACTGTAACTGAACCGTCAAGTACTCTTAAAGAACGCTCAACCTCTATTGTAAAGTCAACGTGACCTGGAGTATCAATAATGTTTATTCTATTGTTTCTCCAGAAACAAGTTGTTGCAGCAGAAGTAATTGTTATACCTCTTTCTTGCTCTTGAGCCATCCAGTCCATTGTAGCTCCACCATCGTGAACCTCACCTATTTTGTGAGTTTTACCTGTATAGAAAAGTATTCTTTCTGTTGTAGTAGTTTTACCAGCATCGATGTGAGCCATGATACCGATATTTCTTGTCCTCTCAAGAGGATATTCTCTACCTGCCATTTTTTACTTTCCTCCTTAAAATCTCTTTGGTTATTACCATCTGTAGTGAGCAAATGCTTTGTTTGCTTCAGCCATACGATGAGTATCTTCTTTCTTCTTAAATGCTCCACCTTGTGAGTTAATAGCATCTAGAATTTCACCTGCAAGTTTTTCGTCCATTCCATGTTCGTTTCTTTTTCTTGCATATTCAACAAGCCATCTAATTCCTAGCGCTTGTCTTCTGTCAGCTCTAATTTCGATAGGTACTTGGTATGTTGCTCCACCAACTCTTCTTGCTTTAACTTCAAGAACTGGCATCACAACTTCCATAGCTTGTTCGAAAACTTCGATTGCTTTTCTTCCAGTTTTCTCTTCAACTATATCAAATGCACCATATACTATCTTTTCAGCAACTGTCTTTTTACCATCCCACATAACTTTGTTAATAAGCTTTGTTACAACTTTAGAATTGTAAACTGGGTCTGGCATTACTTCTCTTTTAACTAAATGTCCTTTTCTTGGCACTTTCCTTCCCTCCTTCTTTTATTCGGTACTCAAAATTTTAACATTTTGTCAGTGCTTTAAATTTACTATATAAATCAAGCACCAAAACTAAAAAAGATTATTTCTTACCTTTTTTAGCACCATACTTAGATTTTGCTTGAACACGTCCGGCAACGCCAGCTGTATCAAGAACACCTCTAACTATATGGTATCTTACACCTGGAAGATCTTTTACTCTTCCACCTCTGATTAGAACAACGCTATGCTCTTGTAGATTGTGACCTATACCTGGAATATAAGCAGAAACTTCCATTCCATTTGTAAGTTTTACTCTGGCTACTTTCCTTAGGGCAGAGTTAGGCTTTTTAGGTGTTTGAGTTTTAACTACTGTACATACTCCACGTTTTTGTGGTGATGATACATCAGTCGCAGTTTTTTTACGAGAGTTATATCCTCTTTGTAAAGCTGGAGACTTAGATTTTGTAGTTTTATCTTGTCTTCCTTTTCTAACTAATTGTGCAAATGTTGGCACTTGAATTCACCTCCCTTTATTTTTGTTTGTGTATTTCACACAAACGCTTTATTATTATATCATTATATATAAAAAAAATCAACCAAAATAGTTGATTTTGGTTGATTTTTTTGCAGTTATCCAAGCACTTCTCTAAGGTTGTCCATGATAATCCCCGTACCATAATAAAGTTCGTCTTCTTCAATGGTAAGCGGAGGCAATATTTTAATCGTAGTACTGTGTCTACCTGTTCGTTCGATGATAAGTCCATCATCAAAGCACTTAGATGCTACTTTCTTGGCAATTTCTTCATCGTGAACATCAATTCCAAGAATTAAGCCTTTTCCACGTACTTCGCAACGTCTCTCAAGGTCTGAAAGCTCAATTTCCGTTTTTAAACGTTCCTTTAGAACCTTTCCAATGTAGTTGACACGCTCAGGTATCCTGTCATTTATCATGAGTTCAATTCCAGCCTTAGCGGTAACAAATGCAGGCTGATTTCCACGGAACGTTCCATTATGTTCGCCAGGTGTCCAGATGTCAAGCTTAGGCTTGAAGAGTACAATTGCCATAGGGAGCCCATAGCCACTTATAGATTTGGAAAGCGTTACTATGTCAGGTACTACGCCTGTTTTTTCAAACGAAAAGAACGTTCCAGTTCTTCCGCATCCCACCTGTATATCATCAACAACAAGCAAGATTCCATACTTATCGCAAATTCTCCTTACTCCATGTAAAAATTCATTGCTTAATACATGTACGCCTCCCTCTGCCTGCACAGTTTCAAGTACAAAAGCTGCCGGAATTTCCACTCCTGAATGTTCATCCTCGAGAATGGTCTCAATAAACTTTAAGACGTCCATATCAGGAAACATATATGGCGCCGGAACGTGATACACGTTGTTAAGCGAAATACCCGCTCCCTTTCTACTACCACTTGCACTGGTAAGTGCCAAAGAGCCAAGCGTCATGCCATGAAATGCGCCCATAAGCGCAAATACATTTTGTCTTCCGGTATACTTTCTAGCAAGCTTTAAAGCAGCTTCAACAGCGTTAGTTCCTGTAGGACCTGTAAACTGAATTTTATAATCCAGCCCTCGAGGTTTAAGAACGCTTTGTTCAAAAGTCTCAATAAATTCAGCTTTAGCTGACGTATACATGTCCAATCCATGAACTATGCCATCATTTTGCAAATAATCAATGAGTTTGCCTTTAATATACTCATTGTTGTGTCCATAGTTTAGCGCACCTGCTCCGCTAAAAAAGTCAAGGTATTCCTTTCCGTTTGTGTCATATATCTTACTACCTTTAGCCCTCGTAAAAACAGCAGGCCAAGACCGGCAATAAGATCTTACTTCGGATTCATACGTTTCAAAGATTTCCTTACACATAATGTTTTTCCTCCAATAAAATTTTATTTTAGTAAAAGTACTCTACTTGGGTATTATACCACAAATGCATCTTTATGTAAATATATAGTCACCAGAATTACAGAAAGTAAGCAATTACACGCAAAGAAGTAGGAGTATTACCCCCTACTTCTTCTGGCTCTTGCACGGTTTCTTGCGACTTCTCTTTCAATGTCATTGATAAGAGTCCACAGCATAAAGCTAACAAAAATAACTGCTACTTCTGCAAGCACAATCGCTGACCTCATCAAAGAACTAGCATGGCAAAGTATGTATGCATATTCGCATTCATCGGCAATCTCTTGTCTGAACTCATTCATATCGAGGTACACTTCATCAGCAGATTCTTGACTCATAAAGCTCCTTGCATCTATTATGCAAAATGAACAATAAGACAACCGAACACCAACGAAAATAGTGTAAACCAGCAATGCAAACATTACTACTGCCAAACAAAAAGCTACTCTTTTAACTAACGTGCATGTCATTTTAATGTCCCTTACACAACAATTGTTGTGCCTTTCATAAAAAATTTTTAAATTTTTATTAGTATTAAATACTATGATTATATTATACCATAACATTATAATTTTTGCAAATTAAAAAGGGGCCTTGTAATTTGGCTCCTTTTTAACTTTGTTGTAAATACTTCATTATCATTGGGACAAACTGTTTTTTTCTAGAAATAATTCCTGGCATGTATATACCTTGTTCTATGCTTTCCAAGTTCAAAGCTTCTTTTAAAACTGCTTCAGATTCTTTACTATATAACAAATATGACCCCTTAGAATTTATATCAGTTACACAAAAAGCAAATATACTATAATCTTTTGCATTTGAAATCTTTTCCATGATTTCAGCATATTCTTCTTTATCCTTCAAAATTTCATCTGAATTTAAAGTAAGAATTTGAGAAATTGCCACTTTTCTATCATTGATAGGGAATATCTTCATATCCTCGTTCAAAATTTCTTCTTTGCTCTTTCCTTCTAACTTAGTTCCAGCTTTAAACATTTCTTTTGAAAACTGCTCTATATCTACTCCAGCAATTTTAGATAAATCGCCTAAAACTTCTCTATCTTTATCTGTAGTAGTTGGACTTGTTAAACACAATGTATCTGAAATTATTCCGGCCATCATTATACCAGCAATTTTCTTAGGTATCCTAATGTTAGTCTCAATATACATCATGTATACGATGGTGTTTGTACTTCCTACTGTCATATTTCTAAAGTTTATTGGCTTATTTGTTGTAAGGTCTCCTATTTTGTGGTGATCGACAATTTCTTGTATTTCAGCCTCATCCAAACCAACTGCACTTTGAGTAGATTCATTATGATCAACCAATATTACTTTTTTTCTATGTTTGTTTTTAATATCTGTAACCCTAATAAGTCCCAAACACTTCCCATCTTTAGATACAATTGGATAATTGTTATACCCTTGTTTTCCACTTAATGCTAAGAAATTATCAAAATACTCATCAGGTTCAAGTTTTTCTATTCTTTCATCAGATAGCAATTTTTTTACATATTCGCTTAGCCCTATCATTTTGGCTGTATGAAATGTATCAAAAGGAGTTTGAATTATATTTACTTTATTTTTCTTAGCAATTTCAAGATGTTCATCTTTGATTTGGTGATTTCCGACCAAAACTATAAGTTGTACTCCGTTATTTACGGCATATTCAATAACACTATGTCTATCACCTACAATAAGTATATTACTTCTATCTACAGATATTTCACTAAGTATCGTAGTACTCTTAAATGCAGCAGCTATAATATTGCCATCTATTTCATTATCAAACTTCAAAATTTCTTTTCCATTTAATGTCTTTACTATATTATCATATGAAGTTAGTAAATGTGTAAAATCTCCATTTACTAAATCATTTCCCAACATTTTAACAGTTACTAACCCCTTTAATTTTCTTTCTCTATCTACCAATGGCACACCAGTAATGTTATTGCTTTTCATGTAATCATACGCTTCTTTTATAGTTGAATTTTCATACATATAACAATCACTATAATAATCTAAATCTTTTACCTGTAATTTAACATCGTTTAAAAATTCTGGTGTTTCTATTCCAAAATAATTAAGAGCAAACTCAGTTTCATTATTTATCGCATCTAATATTACCGGCTTAGTATTAAAACCTAACTCATTTTTTAAAAATGATAACGCTATTGCAGATGTTACTGAATCAGTATCAGGTCTTCTATGTCCAAATATATACGTCAATTTACCCACTTTCTCATCTTCCTTTCTTTAATTTAAGCTAATCGGTAGATTTTACTATATTTTATGTTATTTGTCAATGCTTCAAATGTTACTTCCCCCTGTCAAAAAGCTCTCCACTCATTATTTTTTCTCTAATTTTAGATAATTTATACATAATAGTCTCATCTGATGGTTTTAGTTTGTAATAATACGGAGTTACCGTTGTTACTAATGAACTGACATACACTGTTGTTCCATCCTGTTTGCCTATAGTCAAATTAGGGTATGTCCTTAACATTTTCTCATTAGAGAACAGCTTTTCTGTCACGTACTTAATTTTATCATTTGAAACTATTCTTTCGTATTCTGCCACCACTTCGTCTTTATTTGCTACATCTAGGTCATATGTATATACTAATCTATCTGAAAAAATTCTTAATGCAAATACAGTAGCAATTCCATCAACTAAAAGAAAAAACATTATCATAGCAGTTACTTTTTTAAATCTAACAGTTCCCCATCTTTTTTCAATTATTTCTATAAAATTATCTATATATTCACAAATAAATTTCATAAATGGTATTGACAGCAATCCCCAGATGATCGAATACACTAAGCAAATTCTCCCGTTTATGTGAAATGTCATATAAGAATAATCCCACCATTTAACATTAAATACATATTCTCCTATAAAACTAATTAAATATTCTACGATAGAGCCTATCAATGCTCCACCTAAAAAAATCGTAAAATTATTCTTTTTAAAATATTGTAAAAAAACTGCCATTACTACTCCACCAAGTCCGTATATAGGACAAAATGGTCCATAAACAAATCCCCTTCTACTTTCAACAGTTCCTTTTGTCACAAAGGCGTACATGGTCTCAAGTAAAAAACCTGCTATGCAAAATGTAATAAAATATGCAAATATTTTCCAGATATCCATTCCAAAAACATTAATTTTTTTCTTCTCTGTAATATTTTCCATTTACACCCTCCGACAATTTTCGACATATATTTTAGATTATTATACCACAAGTTTTTATAAAAATATACATTACATAAAAAAATTAAAATTTATTGTATAATTTTAATATTATTTATACAAACTAATGTTGAGGTGAAAAATATGAACAAAAATTTAGGAGAGCAAAAAATTAAGTGTAACGTATCAGATTGTACACATAATTGTATAGAAAATAGTACGTGCAGATTAGAAGAAATTCAAGTATGCCCTTGTTCTCATAAAATGACTCAAGATCCATTAAAAGATACCGCTTGTTCTTCATATGAATATTCTAATGTTCAACATTCTGAAAAGTATAACTAACAAAAAGGAACTTAGAGTGACTAAATTCACTCAAAGTTCCTTTTTAATTGGAGGCGCCACCCGGATTTGAACCGGGGATCAAGCTTTTGCAGAGCCATGCCTTACCACTTGGCTATAGCGCCATATCCTACAAAGCAAATATATGATACCATTTAAATTATATTTTGTCAATATTAGTTTTATTCCTTTTTTGTAATTTCACTTTTTTCAGAATCATTGCTGCTTTTTTTAGCTAAAACCGCAGAATACAAAGAAAGTCCATCTCCTATCACGTTAAAAAATCCAGAAAGTATTGCTAAATCATCAGTTTCATACAAATTACCCATATATGCACAAAAGGTAACTGCTAAAGCCATTAAATCATTTGCGGAAGAATCTAAAATATTTTTTTCCATCATTCTAATTATAACTATATTCAAATTAAACAAATTTATTCTTTTTCACAATTGTTAGTATTTGTTATATTTTATTAACACAAAATATAATCATGCATTGGAGGTGAATATTTTGAAAAAGTTTTTATACGCGGTAGTTATTTTTTCAACAGTAGTATTTTTGTTTACTAATATATATGCTACAACCTTAACCAATAGTACACCTAGTGACACACTAATGGTAAATCCATATAATGATTCATTCACAGATATGAATAAAACCTTCGACAGTTTATCTGTTGGAATTATAGTAGCAAGTATCTTAATTGTTGTGGGTGTAATATTTTTTTACCTAATTCCAAAAGAATAATTACTTACTGTCTTTAACTTTGCTAGTTTTCTCTGTTTGTAAACTAGCATTTTCTTTTTTTATCTTACATATCAACGTTGATGATATATTTCTGGCAATTGAAGCCTCTATTCCCATTCTAAATGCCACATTAGATATATTTACATTGTCATCTTCAATCTTTTCTTCATTATCTTTTAACAATTCATTAGTATTATTCAAAAAAACTGAAAATTGTTCCTCACATGTTTTAGCAAACCAGTTTAGAGTAGACTCCATATCTCCTTCTGCCAATTTATATTCTATAATGTCATGTATGTCCTGAATAGGCATTACTGACTTTAACATACAAATTATAATTAAATAAGATAGGTGTATTCTAGAATATCTCTTTTTCTCTGGTGCTGGCATAATCTTTAATTTAACATAGTTATTTATCATCGACGGAGTTAAGAAAGTATCCTCAGCACACTCAAGATACACACCAACATATTTCTCCATAAGCACAATTACCTGATCCATATATACTTCGAATTCCGGTAGCTCATTCCAGCGAGGTATTCTTTTATCCATTATTTTATCATTCCAACTATTCAACTTTGATTGTAATTGTTTGTTCATTTTCATCCCCACTCTCTCACTTTATAATTTTTATATGATACCATACTTATTTAAATTTCGCAACTCTATACCAATAGCTACTTGTTTAATTTTAAATTACAGTTATATTATTTTTCATTTTAAATAATATAATAAAAACAGTATTTTTTGATTTTTACATTTTTTTACAATTTTCTATTTATCTTGACACTATTCGTATTTAAGTGTAAAATTATCATTATAATATTTCCATCTTTGGGGGAAAAAATGAAAATTAACAAAAAACTTATATTTAGCATTTTATTTTTCATTATTATGCTAATTGCTACTATATATATTTTATTTAAAGATAATGAGTTTGATAGTGTTATTGCTGTAGCCAAATCAGTTAACGTTAAGTATTTGCTAATATGCGCTTTACTAATAGTGTTATATTTATTGTTTGAAGGTTTGTATTTACTTATAACGTTTAAATCTTTAAAACAAAAAACATCACTTTTCAAATGTTTTGCTTATTCGTGCATAGAATACTACTTTTCTGCTATAACTCCGTCATCTACTGGTGGCCAACCGTTCCAATCATTCTACATGGCAAAGGACAACATACCGGTTACTAAATCAACTATAGCACTTATACTAAACACATATACTTTTAAAATAGTATTACTTGTATTAGGGCTTATATGTATGATTGCCAAACCTAACCTTGCTTTTTGTAATGGAACTTTGTTTAACGTATTTTTAGCATTCGGATGTTTGGTTAACCTACTTATTATAATTGGATGTTTTCTTGTGATGAAATCAAAAAGAAAAGTTAAAAGATTTGTAATTTGGATTATCAACATACTTGGAAAACTTCACCTAAAAAAAGAGCCTGAAAAAACAATAAAAAGAATAGACGATTACATGGAAGATTACAAAAAGGGTGTCTCCTATTTAAAAAAACATCCTGCTCTTACATTTAAAGTACTTGGACTAACCCTTATACAAAGACTTTGCATGTTTTCTATAGGATATGTAGTATATTTAGCGTTTGGGCTTCAAGGTTTCTCATACCTAGATTTTCTAGCAATACAAGTTGTAATTGCTATTGCAATAGATTCTCTTCCATTTCCAGGGGGAATGGGGGTAACAGAAGTAATGATGCTTAAAATATATCTCCCTGTTTATGGTGAAAACATGTTAACAGCAGCCGTTCTTTTAACTAGAGTGTTTAGCTACTATTTTTGCTTAATTCTCTCTGGAATGGTTGTTCTTATAAACCACTTAAGAGTTACAATCTTTAATAAAAATTCTAAAAAGGAGGAAATAATATGATTGGATTTTACAACTACACTGTAATACTTACTTATCTTGGTCTTACATCAGGTATACTAGGCATTATAAATGCAAGTAGAGGTAGAGTAACAGTAGCTATCTTTTGTTTATTATTAGCTGGATTTTTTGACATGTTCGATGGTTTGGTAGCTAGAACTAAAAAAGATAGAACTAAACAAGAAAAAGCATTTGGAATACAATTAGATTCTTTATCAGATTTAGTTTGCTTTGGTGTCTTACCAGCCATGATTGGACACGCTGTAGGACTTAATAAATGGTATTTTGAAATTATACTGGTTTTATACGTTTTGGCAGCTTTAATTAGACTTGCATACTTTAACGTTACTGAAGAAGAACGTCAAGAACAAACCACTGAAGTGAGAAAAGAATATTTAGGCTTACCTGTCACAAGTGCAGCCTTAATAATACCTTTAATATATATATTTGTGTTATTCTTAAAAGATAAATTCTACTTAGTATATGGTGCTACTTTGCTTATTGTAGCAATAGCATTTATATCTAAGTTTAAAATTAAAAAGCTTAAAATAAAAGGAATGCTTGCAGTTTTAGTTATTGGAATAATTGAACTTGCGATCTTACTACTAATATGAGAAAAAAAATCAAAATAGATATCAACCCAAAAGGCTCTCTACATTTTTTATATGATACGATTTTAGGAAGATGTATTTTAAAAATACTAACTCTTCCTGTTATATCTAAAATAGTAGGAGCCTTTATGAACTCAAGGTTATCTATCCCTTTAATTGATAGATTTATCTTAAAGAATAACATAAACATGAATGAATATGAAAATATAAAATATAAATCTTACAACGAATTTTTTACAAGAAAAATTTTAAAAGAAAAAAGAGAAGTATCTATGATTCCTAACTATTTTATATCTCCTTGCGATGCTAAACTTACTGCTTATAAAATAGATTCAAATTTGTTATTTAGTATAAAAGGAACTACATACAGTATACCTGAACTCTTAAAAAACGATAAATTAGCAAATAAATATAGCAATGGAACACTTTTAATATTTAGATTATCTGTTGATGATTATCACAGATATTGCTATATAGATAATGGTTCAAAAGATGCTAATACATATATAAAGGGAGTATTACATACAGTTCAACCTATTGCACTAAAAAAATATAATATTTATAAAACTAACTGTAGAGAATATACTGTGTTACACACCGAACACTTTGGAGACGTTATTCAAGTTGAAGTAGGTGCAATGATGGTAGGAAAAATCAAAAATCTCCATGATAAACATACATTTACAAAAGGTGATGAAAAAGGCTATTTTGAATTTGGCGGATCAACTATTTGTTTAATAATTAACAATGATATTATAATTGATAATGAAATTTGGAATAATACTAATGCTGGATACGAAACATATGTTAAGTATGGAGAAAGGATTGGTTACATAAATGGAAATCTCTAAAAAACAGATAGTTGCAATATTTCTAATAGCAATAATTATAGCATTTGAATCGTTACTGTACGGCCTAGGAAGACTGTGTAGTAACAATCCTACTTTGCTAACGTCTAACATAGATAACGAAATTCCATTTTTGCCAGGTTTTATTTACCCATATATTTCTTGGTTTTTAATGCTATTTTTCGTTCCAATTGTGATATACTCACATTCAAGTAAGAACTTTTATAATTATATTGCTACTATCGTTGTTACGATACTCATAGCATTTTGTATATTTATATTATTTCCTACTACTATAAATAGGCCTGAAGTAAGCAAATCAAATTTTACTTTGATTATAACTAATTTAATATTTAAGATGGATGCTCCTCCTACTTGTTGTTTACCTAGTATGCATTGTGCTCTATGTTTTTTATTTATACTCTATACTATAAATCTGAAAACTTTGAAACCACTGTACAAAATATTAATTTTTATATGGTCATTGCTTGTTGTAATATCCACTTTGTTTATAAAACAACACGTAATATTTGATATATTTGCTTCCATATTGGTTATTACTTTAGCTTATTTTATTTGCAAAAGATTCAATCTTTACAAATACGTAGAAAAAATATACAATAAAATATACTTTAAATTGTCTAAAGACTAACTTCACAAAAACTAAAGTTAGTCTTTTTCATGTTATATTTTAGTAATACTGGCTCCCACATAATAATGAGTTAAAATATCCGAATAACTATATCCTTCATTTGCAGCAACATTTGCACCATACTGACTCATTCCGACTCCATGTCCATATCCTTTTGTAGTTATTTTTACATCATCTGCAAGTTCTATCTCAAAATCTGTGGATCGCAGCCCTAATTTACTCCTTACAGCTACTCCCGTATATACTGTGTCTCCTATTTTAATCTTTTCAACTCTTCCGCTTACAGTTCTTGATACAACCTCAATCTCTGTGCTGCTTGTTATAGTTTGATCTAGTTTCTTACTAACTTCATCATATGAAAAAGATTTGGTAACCTTAAAATTTTTTACTTTCTCATCCCACCTACTACTGACACACTGTAAATACGGCCTTGAAAAGCTCCATACATACTCTGGCAGTTCAGTTTTTCCATTAGTCATAGCAGAATACTGTGCATCTATATATTCACCACCATATTTTAATACCATTCCTTTTGTTGCGTTAATTGCATTTTTTATTTTATTATAATAGTAATTATATTCGCTTCCCCAAGTAGATTTCATCTGGCTAGTAGTCTTATATACCTGATCTGCTGTTGAATTAACTAATACCTTCCCTTGGCTGGTTTTCTTCACTGCGTATGTTCTTGCTGCTATTGCTTGCGCCTTTAATGCTTCTATATTAAAAGATGCGGGCATTTCAGCAGCAACAACACCAACAACATATTCTTCAAGTTCCATGTTTTGAACATTTCCACCACTATTTAGTTTTATATAATACTTACTTTCATTGTTTGATTTGTCAATTTTCTCCTCTTCTTTTGCAGAAACAGTACTATTACTAGTATTTTCATTAGTTTTGTTATCCTCTTTTGTAGATTGCTTAACCGTTTCTTTCTTTGTATCATTTTTGGTATTATTGGATGTATTTTTCGTGGAAACAGTATTTACATTATTTGCAGTATTATTAGTGTTCTTAGTAGTATCCTCTATTTTGGCAGTTCCTTCTTTGACTGTTTCAGCACTTTCATCAGGTTGTATTTCTTTATCTGTATTATCTGCAGAACTTGGGGTAGAAACTAACTCTTTTACTATTTCGCTTCCGGCATCTCCAGTACCAGTTATTCCCGCCTTATCCAATGACAAAGCTCCTATTAGTATACCATTTATGGCAATTACAATAACAGCGCCTTGTATAAGCTTTACGTTTTCCTTTATGTATTGTACAATTTTATTTTTAAGACTACGTTTTACCGTTTTTTCATTAAAATTCTCTTTGCTAAATTCATAGCTATCTTCAGTATATATATTTATATATATAACAGGATTGCCATTTTCCATAATTTCTTTATGTTCAATTTGCATACTATCACCTAAAAATATTTTGATGCAAAATAACACTTTTATTACTTAATTTATAACCATGACATATTTCGACAAAACAATGGATAAATATGCGCTACACTATATATTGTATAACTTAGCTATTCTTTAAAATAGTTAAATTACATTTTAGTTTTGTATAAAATACTATTGAGGTGTTTTTAATGCTATATATAAATGTTAAAGAAATTCTAAAGGAAAAGAAAAAAACTAAGTATTGGCTAATAAAGGAAATGGGATGCAGTTATCAGGCAATGAGTGATGTTATGAATAACAATACAAAAGGAATGAGATTTGATACATTAGAAAAACTTTGTGAGGTACTTGAATGTACTCCAAATGATATATTAAAAATAGAAAAAAGTGAGGAAGAAATTTTTTAAAATCACACCTTTTTTACATATAAGAAATAACTTGAAGGCAAATACTTTTAAGTTATTTTTTATTGGAGAGAAAATCTTATTTAAACGAAAACGGGTTGCAGTAAAATTGCATTTAAAAAAATTAGAAACGTTGGAAATTCAACGTTTCTAGCTTATAAAAAATGGAGCGGGAAGCGGGGCTCAAACCCGTGACCTTCGCGTTGGCAACGCGACGCTCTATCAACTGAGCTATTCCCGCATAATAAAATATATGCATTATTTAAATATTTTATTACGTGGTGGCCAGAAACGGGATCGAACCGCTGACACGAGGATTTTCAGTCCTCTGCTCTACCAACTGAGCTATCTGGCCAAATAAAAAAATGGCGACCCGGGTGGGACTCGAACCCATGACCTCCGCCGTGACAGGGCGGCGTTCTAACCAACTGAACTACCGGGCCAAATAAAAAAGTGGTGGGCACAATAGGGCTCGAACCTATGACCCCCTGCTTGTAAGGCAGATGCTCTCCCAACTGAGCTATGCGCCCACTTCTTACTGACAAAAACTATTATAATAAAAAAAATGTGTTTTGTCAACACATTTTTTCTAATTTGTCGTTTTTTTTGATACTTTTTTTACACTACCCACCTTAGGTTTCTTGTTTTTAAAATTGACTAAAAATTCTTTCACATTTTCATCGCTAATAATAGGATATATATAATTTCCTTGTACACAATTAACTGGATATTTTATTACTTCCTTAAATGTTTCTTCATCGGTTACTTTATTTATTAAAATTTTATATCCTAAGTCTTTACTTAAAACAACTATATCTTTCAAAACATTTTTGTCAAATATACTATTAGACACTAAGTATTCTGAACTAATTTTTATCTCATCTATATTTAACCTATTCAACAAGTCTAGTTGTTCATAGTTTACTGAGAAGTTGTTTATAGATAATTTAACGCCATATTGCTTTATTTTATCAAACATTACTTTATAAGTCTCTATTTTATTCATGTCTAATTCACCAGTTATCTGAAGCATCAAATGTTCGCTGCTCTTTCCACCACGCTCTAATATCAGACAAATTTTTTCTATGAAATCTTTTCTTTGAAAATGCCTTAAAGATATGTTGGTTGCTATATACACATCATCAAACCCTTCTTTACTTAATCTAGCAATCTTTTCTAAACTGTTTTCTATAATATATTGGTCTAATGATATAACTAGTCCTGTAGATTCGGCATATTTTAGAAAGTAAGCTGCACTAAGTTTACCTATTAGCGGATGTTTCCAGAACAAAAATGCTTCAAGCCACACTCTGTTTGGGTTTACTAAATCTATTCTTGGTTGATAATCTATACCAAATTCATTATTTTTATATGCGGCTTTTAGTTCATTTTCCATTCTTCTATTATTTTCTGTTTGAGCTTTTAATGCCTCATTATGAAAATAATAATTACTCTTGCCACTCTCTTTAACAAAATACATGGCTGCATCCGCAAAGTTTATAAGCTCATTGGCATTTTGGCTATCTTCTGGAAAACATGCTATTCCTAAACTATACTCCAAATTTACTGTTGTATTTCTAATGAATACTGGTTTTACAACACTTCTTTGAACTCTTTTAACAATAGTTTCTACTTCAAGCTTTGTATCAGTACCAACAATAATTAAAGCATATTCATCTCCACCAAGTCTAAATACTTCACCATGTCCAGAAATACTTTCCTTTAATCTTTTGCCCAATTCTATAAGTAGCTCGTCTCCAGCATCATGTCCCATATTATCATTTATCTGCTTAAAATCATCCAAATCCAAAAAACATAATGAAAACTTTTGGTCTGGGTGTTTTATCATTTCAGCCATAACCCTGTTAAATCTATATCTATTTCCAAGTCCAGTAAGAGCGTCCGTGTATGCTGCCGCAGCTTCTTGTTTAGATTTTTTGTATTTTCGCTTTGTTAACTCAGCATACATGAACATTCCAAGCAAAGCCCCTGAACTAACATATACAACAATCAAACTTATTATATATATATTCATATACTTCTCCTTTTCCTTTGTATTACACTTATCCAACAACTACATTTGCTATTCTACCAGGTATTACAATAATTCTTTTAATTTCTTTACCTGAAATGTACTGGGACAATCTTTCATCACTTAGTACTATTTTTTCTATTTCCTCTTTTGGCATTCCAACTTCATGTAACAACTTAAATCTAACTGTTCCATTAACTTGCACAGCAATCTCAGCAGTTGTTTCCTGTAATTTTGTTTCATCTGCTTTTGGCCAAACAGACTCTCTTTCTATAAAATCGTTTCCTATACATTGACTCCATAGTTCCTGACTTACATGTGGTGCAAAAGGAGACAATATTGTCAAAAACATCTTCAAATCCTCTTTAGAAATTACATTTTTCTTATACACAACATTTATATAAGTCATAAATGCAGCTACTGCAGTATTAAATTTCATTGATAATATATCTTCTGTTACCTTCTTTATAAGTTTGTGTAACTCAGCATCTAATTCTTTATCTTTTGATGCGTACTCATCTACAACGATATTTTTTAGACGCATTACTCTATCTAGGAATTTCTTAACTCCCTTAACCCCATTTTCGTTCCATGGAGCAGACTCATCATACTCACCAATAAATAACATATATGTTCTTAGCGTATCTGCACCATATTCATTTATTATATCTTTAGGATCAACAACGTTTCCCTTAGATTTAGACATCTTTTCGCCATCTGGCCCTAGTATTAACCCCTGTGTAGTTCTTTTTGCATATGGTTCTTTTGTAGGTACTACTCCAATATCATAAAGGAATCTGTGCCAAAATCTAGAGTAAATTAAGTGACGTGTTACGTGTTCCATTCCACCATTATACCAGTCAACAGGTAACCAATATTTAAGTTCATCCATCCCAGCAAGACATGTATCATTTCTAGGATCTACATATCTTAAGAAGTACCAACTAGAGCCGGCCCATTGTGGCATAGTATCTGTTTCACGTAATGCTGGTCTTCCGCAATGTGGACATGTAGTTTTTATCCAATCTGTTGCTTCTGCAAGAGGTGACTCTCCTTCTTTTCCTGGCTTGAAGTCTTTTACTTCTGGCAATACAAGAGGCAAATCTTTTTCATCTAGCGGAACCATACCGCAATGTTCACACTTAACAATAGGAAGTGGTTCTCCCCAATATCTCTGACGAGCGAAAGCCCAATCTTTCATAAAGTAATTTGTCTTCGCATGTCCCACTCCTAGTTTCTCTACATGCTCTATCATTTTTGCAATTGCTTCTTTTACAGTTAAACCATTTAAGATATCTGAATTTATCATTGTTCCATTGTATATATCTGTGTATGGTTCACTATTTATATCTATATCCTCTTTTCCTTTAATTACTTGAATTATGTCTATATTGAATTTTTTAGCAAAATCAAAATCACGTGTATCATGTGCTGGAACTGCCATAATAGCTCCTGTACCATAACCCATCATTACATAGTCTGCTACCCAAATAGGGACCTTTTTACCTGTTAATGGATTTATGGCACTTACACCTTTTAACATAACTCCAGTTTTATCTTTAGCAAGTTGTACTCTTTCAAACTCAGTTTTTTTCTTAGCAGATACTCCATACTCTACTACTTCATTATAGTTTTCTATTTTATCTTTTAACTTTTCTATTAAAGGATGTTCTGGAGCAATTACCATAAAAGTAACGCCATATATTGTATCTGGTCTTGTTGTATAAACTTTGAGTTTTTCTTCAATTCCGTCAAGTTTAAACTCAAGTTCGGCACCAGTAGACTTACCTATCCAATTTTCTTGTTGAAGCTTTACTCTCTCTGGGAAATCCACTTCTTTTAGTCCATCAAGTAACTTCTCTGCATAATCAGTTATTTTAAGCATCCAAACTTCTTTTTCTTTTTGAATTACTTCACCGTCACATCTATCGCATTTTCCACCTTGTGATTCTTCATTAGACAAAACTACTTTACATTGTGGGCAATAATTTACCTCAGTTTTATCCTTATATGCCAACCCATGCTTAAATAACTGTATAAATATCCACTGTGTCCACTTGTAATATGAAGGTTGTGTTGTGTCTATTACCCTTGTCAAATCAAATGAAAATGCAGCAGATTTTAACTGATCAGTAAATTTTGCTATGTTATTATCTGTAACCACTCTTGGATGGATTCCTGTTTTTATGGCGTAATTTTCTGTAGGAAGTCCAAATGCATCAAACCCTATAGGAAATAATACATTATACCCTTGTAATCTCTTCATTCTTGAAATTACATCCATACCTATGTATGCTTTAACGTGTCCTAGATGTAATCCTGCTCCAGATGGGTATGGGAACTCAACCAAACCATAAAATTTTTCTTTTGATTTATCTTCTTTTGCCTCATATATATCACTTGCATACCATTTATCTTGCCATTTTTTATCTATATTTTTATCGTACATTTTAATCCCCTCTACATAAATATTTTAATTCCATTTTCTATACATTCAACGTCAAGCGGGAATCCAGGTCCAATGTCTCCATCCGTATCAGGATTATCGCACTTTCCATCTATCAAGCTAATTTTATATCTGTTCTCTCTCATGTATATAACATTTGGATTCTCAAGATATGTTCTATCTAAAATCTCACCTACAATTTTTACAATTTCATTTAGCTTACAATCTCTCAACAATACCAAATCAAGTTTTCCATCTTGAACACTAGAATTATCAGAAAATTTATCTATTCTACCAACACTACTACCATTAAAAATTACAAAAACTGCTGCTTTTTCATCATATACCGCATCTTCTGTTTCAATCTTAAGTCTAAGTGGTTCATATTGAAATGTTTGAGTTGCAGCAGTCATAAAATATGACAGCTGTCCAAATTTCTCTTTTAACCTTTTATCTGTTTTATACGATGTACTTGCAAATAATCCAGCAGACAGCACATTTACAAAGTATTTATCGTTGACTCTACCAATGTCCACATATTGTGGTTCACCATCTAATATTTTTTTTGCGCACTCTACAAAATCTGTAGAAATCTTTAAGTGTGTAGCAAAGTCATTTGACGTCCCAGCAGGTATTATTCCAAGTGGTACTTTAATATTATTCTTCATCATTATATTTACAACTCTATTTAAAGTGCCGTCCCCTCCAGCAACAATAATACCATCTGTATCTTTAGGTGTGTTTATAATAAATTCATCTACATTATGTCCCTTACTTGCACGAAATACGGTAACTTCGCAATCATTATCACAAAGTACGCCAATTACATCATCAACAAATGGTTTAAATTTGTTTTGACCAGCACCAGAATTATATATTAGTCTAAATTTTCTCATTTTAACTATACCCCTTTTGTTAAAATATTACACGTTTATTATATTATACCAATCAACAAAAAACAAGAAAATGAGGGAATTTATTCCCCCATTTTCAAAATTCATCTAAAATATTCCTTATTATGGCAAATACCCAAGCACTTATGCAACCACTTTATCTCTTGATCAAGCATCTCCCGTTGGAATTTTAGCTCTTCTTTTACCCTATCATCAATATCAACATAAGTATCAAATATACTCAATTGATACCCAGGAAAAAACGCATCTCCACTTTTGTATATTTCTTTTAGTTTTTGCCGATTATCTGCAAGCTTTTTCTTAAGCTGTGCAACCTTTTCAGTTCCTCTATATTGAGGAAGATTCAAAGTCCTAAGAAAATGCACTGCATCATCTAGCTGTCTAGCCCTTCTCATGTTCAAAGGACTAGATTCCAATCTTTCTGCTTCAAATTTTACAAAGTCTCTTAGCTGTTTTACTGTAGCAGTTACAGACCAAGTTTGCATTATATTGCCCCCTAACTGTAGATAGTACTTATTGCTTCTTCTTCGCTGTAGCCCATAGACCGTAAATCAACATAATAATCGAGTCGATACTTCGCTCGTTTCAAATCACCTCGAAGGAGTATTGAAGGTTCGGCAAGTGAATGAATATTTCCGATTTTGAGCATATCATATTTAGGGTTTATGTACCAGCTGGATTCTTCTTCTACTACGATTTCTCTTCTTAACAAAACAAATTCAGAAAAACTAGTCTCAACCTCAGTTTCAATCTTTAAAAACTTTACCGCCAACACTTTTTGTTGCTGAGTAAACAATCTGCGTGCAATCTCATCAACGCTTTTGAGTCTTAAAATCCATGGTATCGATACTATTCTTTTACATTCAATGACCCCTACGTCTAAAACGTCAAACACGCTAACCATTGCCACGTTGTACTTCATATACCGCTTCCTCCTTCATTTAATAATTATTAAATGCTTCACCATTGAACTGATACAATTATATCACATGCTTCTAATTAAATAAAGTAACTTTTATATTATTTAAATAAACTTGACACGTTTCATTAATCTTACAAAACTAATTCTAACACGCCATCTCCATTTGTATCTGTAAATTGGACGTCAGATAAAAGAGTGATTAACGGACGAACACCACCATTATTGCTCGTATTAGAACAATAACTTATTCCTCCATACTCATCCAAACCAACCAAGAAGAACGTCATATCATCCAAAGGATACGGAGAAGATAATAACGTTGTTTGACCAAGATTCATACTATATTCAATTCCACCATAAGTGAACGAACTCATTTCAGGTAAATCTTTTATATTTTCTAACTCAAATATACCTGTTGTATCCTCCACTGAAGATGTACTATCCATATCAGTTCTTCCCAGCAATTTATTCATTTCTGGCAATGTTAGTAGTCTTACACTTGCACTTACACCCGTTGGTATAAATAGTTTATCGCCCGTTATTTCTTCTGTATTCTCGCTGTTATACATTGTTCCGTTATTCGTTATTTCTGTGAAATTTCCTAAATTTTTCCCTCTGCTTCTTGCTCCATAACCAAACTTTACATCTCCAAAGTTATAATACAGTCCTGCGGCTGCTTGTAATGCAGTATATGTACCTGTACCTGTGTATAATGTATATCCACTACCCAGTACATTCTTGAACTCTGTTAGCTTTGAGTCATCTGTTACAAACCAACTATTGTTTGTTGTGTCTTGAGTTTCATAACTCAACATTGCTGGTACTCCTGTACTAATTAGCTTTACATTTGAATATGTTCCATCTCCGTTATCTGTATAATCTAATAATCTCCAACCATTTGTCGTTGTATATTTATTATTACTATTCAACATATCTGTATATGATACTGCATATTCTACAAATATCCCTTTACTTGCCTTTTCCATTTTTGTCGTCTTTCCATCTTTTGTTACATTATACTTGTTTCCACTTTCCATAGTTACTGTAACTTCAGTTTCATTTGTCTCTGCTACTTTCTCTTGTCCAAATTTTTCCTGCATAAATTCTTTAAATGTTTTTGTTCCTTTTGTTTCTACTACCTTCCACTCTGCTAGCGCTACAGATAACACCTCTTTTTCTGATGCTTGATTTGTCGCATCTTTTGCTTTTTGCGCTTCATTTATTATATTTGTATTAGACAATGTTATGATTACTGTTGCGGCTAGTATTGCCATTACAATTATTGTTATTACAAGTACAATAAGTGATATTGCGCTTTTGTTTTTCATTTTAATTTTCCTCCTAATCATTTGTTTTAAATAAAGTATGCGTAAATATTTGTTATATTATTCCTTATAATTATAACAACCCGACATATCTCTCCTTTATTTTCTAAAATTCTACACTAAGTTTTTTTACTTTTCAAGTATATTTTAAGATATTATTTAAATTCGCTTTTTATGTTAGCTAACTTAAAAATTTAATATAAAAAAAGATAAATATAAACACATTTGTATCTACATTTATCTTATCTTTTTTAATCTTTTCTACAATTTACATCCTACATCCTTATGGTTCAAATCCTTATATAACGCATAGGTAAGACACTTTAAACCACCATGACACATTTCTGAATGTTCACACTCAGCACAATCATCTGGTATTTTTTGTTTTCTAAGTTCTTTAAGCACAGAATTATTAACATATAAATCATACATATTTTCAGTTAATAAATTTCCTACCACAATTGGCATTCTTCTGCAAGGAACTAAATCCCCGTTTTCCATCACAGTTAAAAGGGTATCACCAGCAGTACAACCATATGCAAAATCATTTGTCTTTTGAAATTGTAATGCTCTATACATTGAAATAGATGTTTTATTGTATTTTTTATTTCTTAATTTTTCTCTTTCCTTACTCATTATATTTAAGTATTCTTGAGTCTGTTCTAAATTTAAAGCTAAACTTTTATCTTCATTACCTCCTAATGGTATATAACGATCTGACCAAACATTATCTACTTTATGTTTAACAGCATATTTTACTACCTTCGGGAATTCCTTATAATTGATAGAAGTAGCAGTAAAAGAAATAGAAGTAAATATATCATACTTTTTTAAATTATCTATTCCTCTACCTATTTTTTCATAAGTGCCTGCACCTCTAATATAATCATTCATTTTTTTACCACCTTCAAGACTTACTTGAACGTAGTATGGATTATACGACTTTATCTTTCTTGCAATATCTTCATTTATCAATGTTCCATTTGTTAATATTGAGAAACTAATCATTTTCTCATCTTTTTTTATTAAATCTAGAATATTAAATAAATATGGATTGCATAATGGTTCTCCGCCAGTAATATTTATATGTCCCTTCATGTTTAATTTAGTTAGTAATTCTTTAAATTGATTATATATAACCACTAGATTCTCATAACTTAACTGAACTGGCTTATGATTTTCTTGATAGCAGTGTAAACATTTTAAATTACAATTTTCACTCAGGTGCCACTGTAATACAAATCTTTTTACCATGATCCACCGCCGCCACAAGATGAACAGCCTCCTCCACAAGACGAGCAACCGCCGCCACAAGATGAACAGCTCGAGCCACTTGAAGAATAAACCGGTTCTGGATAGTAAACATTATTGTATAAATTGTGATATGCCCAATCGCTACTATAATCGAAATTACCCATATCCATATCTGGTGTTGGAATATTCTCAAATTTCTTTATCCATTTTTTTGAAACATTAAGAGCATACGTATAAGGCAAAATATTATAAAAATAATTTGGATTCTCAGCTACTAATGCTTCTAATCTTGGTTTTTCTGCAGTTATTAAAAAGTTTCTAAATCCTTGTATTTGAGCAGTAATTTTTTCTCCATATTCTGTTTTCCTTTTCATAAATATAGTAAAGAACATATTTACTATAATACATAAGAAAGATGCAGTATATAATATTTTCCAACTTGGATCCAAGTCTTTTACAAACACATAAGATATAACACTTAAAATGGCAACTAGGATAGTAACAAATATCGATGATTTCATCTTTTTTGTGGCAATTTTATCATGAATAACATCATTTAGTTTTGATTTCAATCTTTCTTCAACATCACTAAAAGCCCTATAAAATGTCTTGTGTTCACTCAATATAAAGGTAGATTCGTATTTAAATAATCTGTTATACACAATTGATTCAAGTTCTGTTAATGGAGGCATTTTAACGATTTCTTTGTTATATTCTAATAAATCTTTTTCATATTGTTTTAATTTTTCAACATATTCTTGTTTTCTAGTGTCTACATCGGATAATCTAGTTGATTCATTGTCGTTTAATATTTCTATATATCCTCCTGAGACTAAGTTATCTTTTACAGCATCAAATTTTACAAAATTAGTTTCTAATAACTTTGTATTCTCTTCTTTAAACAAATACTTCATCATTGTAACTTCGTTCTTGGCTAAATGATCATCTATATCCTTAAGTTTTTTAATCTCTATTTTTCTTTTTCCAGGTGTTGTATCAAAGGATTCTACTTCTCTTGGCTTTGTTGGTGCTAAGTTGGTTATTTGTATCTCTTTTTTCTTATCTTTCACTTCATCTATCTTTATATATCCCTTGCTGGCAAGTTGTACTATCAAAGAAATGGTTAATTTTTTGCTTGTTTGTTTTCCATAAATATATCCAACCTCTGCAGCACTCATATTTTCTGGTGGATAAAACTCTACTGTTTGGGCAGGTTTTAAATAATCTTTTCCATACTTTTTCCACTTAAATATTGTATAAGCTGTAATTCCCAAAATTACTAATGCAATTGTAAATGAGCCCCAACCATAATTCCAACTTCCACCTACAAAATATCCTTCTGGAAGTTCTATATCAACTGTTAAAGATTTTTCAAGTTTTTTATCATTGTAACCATTTTTTCTTTGAGTTTGCGCATATTTATCTTGGTTAAACTTAGCATACAACGTATTACCTACAATTTCATAATCAACATAGTCGGAAACATTTTCTTTTCTTTTCTTATCAGTAAAGAAGTTAACATTATAACCACTTATACTTTTAGGCATATTTATCTGTACAGTAGCGTTATTAATTTGGGTACCCCAATAATCGCCAAACGCATGAAAAATAAATTCATCAAAATTTCTAAACGGGTCCTTACCCATATCATAAGTGTATTCTATGATATATGTCCTTTCTCCTAAATTTACATATTCAGAAGCACTACCAATTTTTATTCTAGCTTTTTTCTTAACCCAATCTGTCGAATAAGGATCGCTTGTTGACCTTAAATTGGAAATAACTGACTTTCTTCTAATCGTATTACCATTTTTATCAGTATATTGTAACCATTCTGGAATAAATTTATAAATTCCATGATGATTACTAGATTCCCAATTAACTGTTATATTTTCTGTAACATCAATTTTATTATCTACTTTAACATCTAGTATTACATTATATGACGATATAGTAAAACCATCTGCAAGCTTTAAATTCTTTGTATCATCACTAAATAGAGCAGTTACCCCAGTAATTAACGCCCCCAAAATCATAGCAGCAACATATCCGAAAAAAGAAAATCTTAAAAGAAAATTTAAACACCCTTGTCCTTTACTTCTTCCTGCCATTACAATTTCACCTTTATATTTTCTCTTTCTTCAACATTTGCGGCAAACATTAATTTTGATTTATAACCTAATACTTTAGCTACAATATTACTTGGTATCATTTCAACTTTGTTGTTATAATCTCTTACAACAGCATTATAGTATTTTCTTGATTGAGCAATTTCATCCTCTACCAAAGTAAGATTACCACTTAACTGCAAAAAACTCTCATTTGATTTTAATTCTGGATAAGCTTCTGCTAAAGCCATAATCCTAATAACGTTCCTGTTTAGTTGTTCATTTGTTTTGATTTTATCATCAGTAGATAAAGACTCATAATTTTCGCTTCTTAATTTTGTAATTTCCTCAAATGTTTCCTTTTCATGCTTTACATAACCTTTTACAATCTCAACTAAATTGGGTATTAAATCCCACCTTTTTTTCAAATAAACATCCATAGTTGCAAAACTTTCACTTACTGAGTTGTTAAGTTTTATTAGTTTATTATACACAACTACAAGATACACTAGGCATACCACCAATATTGCCGCTATAACAATTACACAATTCATTTTTTACCTCCATTTCAACAATTTTGTTTGGCCTGTTTTACATTTGGATTATTTTCCAAATATTTCGACACTTTTCTTACCTATTTTTCAAAATTCTACACTAAGTTTTTTCACTTTTCAAGTGTCATTTAAGATATTATTTAAGTTTGTTTAATCTCCTTGCATTATGCACACTATTGTTATATAATTTAACCAAATTTTAGGGGGGAAATTTCTATGCGAAAATATGAAGAAACTAAAAATAATAACAAACTATTTTATATTGCTGTAGCTGTAATTGTTGCAATAATTGTAGTGCTCGTTATTTTAATTATTGGAAAAAACTCAAATAACGTTGAGCCATACAAAGAACCAAATGAAATAAACACGCCTACCGATAATAAAGATAATAACCAAAACAATACAGAAGAGCCAAAAGATGATAATATAAGTAGTGAATATGGCGTGAAGTTTGAAACAGCCAATGATGTTGTATACACATCAATATATTTAAATATACGCAAGAAACCAAGCTTAGATGGCGACATTTTATTCCAAGCCGCTCCTGATACTAAATTTACAAGAGTTGGTATAGGAGATAATGGATGGGATAAAATAAAACTAGACAATGGTGACTTTGCTTACGCATCTAGCGAGTATTTAACAACTAAAACTCCTCGTGAGGGAACAACAGGAGAAGGCCGTCATATTGCAGAAAGTACTGGAGTATCTGTTTCAAATACACCTGTAGATACAAAACACTACACAGGAAACACTTTAAAATCTGGAGTAACAGAGGCTGCCGCTGATAAGTTTTTTAACAACTCTGTTTTTTATGGTGACTCTGTAACTCTTGGATTTCAAAACTATGTTGCTAAACAAGAAAAAGGCTTTTTAGGTGGAATGATTGTATATGGAATGGGAAGCTATGGATTAGGCAATGCATTAAAAGCTGTAAGTTCTAATTCTATACATCCAACATACAAAGGTTACCAAACACAATTGTGGGATCTAACTGCCGCTTTAAAAGTAGATAAAGTATTTATGATGTTTGGAATGAATGACTTAGGACTTTATGGTGTAACAGACTCTATTACAAATTACAAAACTTTAATAGATGCAATTCGTGAAAAAAGTCCAAATGTGAAAATATACATACTTACTACAACACCAATGACAAAATCTTACCAATTAACATATTTAAATAATTCAAATATTAGACTATTTAATAGTAAATTAAGAGAATTAGCTTCAAGTTGGGGTGTTACAGTAATAGACGTGGCATCATACTTGATGGATAGTGATGGATACTTAATGGGAAAATACGCAAGTGATGGAAAATATCACTTAACAGAATCAGCTTATATTGAATGGGTTAAAGTTTTAAGAAGCTTTGCTTCAAATAATATTTAGAAAACTTGGAGGTTATCATGAAAAAAAGTATTTTAATAATTTTAGGAATCATAGTAGTTGTTTTAGCGGCTGTACTTATTGCTATGAATATGAATAAAACACCAAAAGCAAACGTTACTTGTGAAGAGCTGTACAAGAAAATATCTGAAAAAGTATCTCTTCCATCAGATATGATTGCAAGAAGCGCTTCTGACTTAGATATGAGATACGGAATTGATACTACTAAAGCAGATGACTATATATTTATGGCAAATTCTACTTCTTATTTTGTTGACACAATTGCCATATTTAAAGTTAAAAATACAGATGATAGAAAAACTCTTGAGTCTCAACTTGTGGCAATAAAAAAACAAGCAATGGACTCAATGAACAACTATGATGCAGAACAATATAAAATTGCAACAGACGGTATAGTTTACGTAAATGGTGAGTATGTAGTTTTAATCATGACATCAGATGTAAACAACGTAAAAACTGTAATTAACGAAAATATATAAATTTATAAGGAGGATACATGGTATTTAGTAGTTTACCCTTTCTATTTGTATTCTTCCCAATTACATTTTTATTATATTATATAGTACCAAAGAAGGCGAAGAATATTCTCCTTCTTATTACTAGCCTTATATTCTATGCTTGGGGAGAACCAGTTTATGTTTTTCTTATGATAGCAACCTGTTTTGTGGGATACATAACAGCTTTGTGGATGGAAAAATATCCAAAGAAAAATAAATTGATTTTAGTTATAACAATTATTATTTACTTAGCCGTACTTGGATTTTTTAAATATGCAAACTTTTTAATAGACAATATAAATCTTGTATTTGGTTTGAGTATAAATAGCTTAAGTTTAAGTTTACCTATAGGAATAAGTTTTTACACATTCCAAATTTTAAGCTACACTGTAGATGTATATAAAAAAACTGTTAAACCAGAAAGAAACTTCCTTTATTTTACAACATATGTATCACTATTCCCTCAACTTATTGCAGGACCAATAGTTAGATATGAAACAATTAGCGAAGAACTTCACAACAGAACTGTTACTTTAGAAAAGTTTTCAAAAGGTTTTACCAGATTTATAATAGGTATTGGCAAAAAAGTTTTAATTGCAAACAATATTGGAGCTTTATACAACAGTATTTGTGCAAGTCAAGATATTACTGTTACTATGGCATGGCTTGGAACTATAGCATTTGGTTTCCAAATTTATTTTGATTTTTCAGCATATTCAGATATGGCAATAGGAATGGGAAAAATGCTAGGATTCAGTTTCTTTGAAAACTTTAATTATCCGTATATAGCAAACTCAGTAACAGATTTTTGGCGTAGATGGCACATGTCACTTTCAACATTTTTTAGAGATTACGTATACATTCCACTTGGTGGAAATAGATGTAGCAAAGCACGCCACATTAGAAATATATTAGTAGTTTGGGGCCTAACTGGTCTTTGGCATGGAGCAAGTTGGAATTTTATTATATGGGGATTATACTTTGGTGTACTACTTTTAATAGAAAAATTCTGGCTTAAAAAGTATATAGAAAAATTACCTAATATACTAAGAATTATTTATACTGACTTTTTAGTACTAATAAGTTGGGCAATATTTGCATTTGATGACTTTAAATCTTTAAGTAACTGGTTTAGTAAAATGTTTGGTATAGGCAATTCATTTGTTTCTACTGAAACGTTATATTACCTAAAAAACTACGCTATAATAATTGTAATATGTATTATAGGCTGTACGCCGCTAATGAAAACAATATATAAAAAGTTAAATAAGAAATTCGAAAATAAGAAAGCTCTATCTGTTATATTTGACACAGCTTCTCTTATAATATGTATTGGAATATTTGTATTAAGTGTTGCTTACTTAGTAAACTCTTCATACAACCCATTTTTGTATTTTAGATTTTAGGAGGTGCCTATATGAAAAAATATTTTGGAATAGCTTTTAGTATAATAATCGTAATTTTTTCAATTCTTTTCATTGTATCGCCTAAAGATTCATTTTCTGAAAATGAGAACAGATATTTAGAAGAATTTCCTGGCATTACATTTAATACTTTAGCTGATGGTTCTTTTATGATAAGTTTTGAAAAGTATATACAAGATCACTTTCCTTTAAGAGATGCTTTCGTAAAGCTTAAAACAGATACAGAGTTAGCACTAGGTAAAACAGAAAATAACGGTGTATACATAGCATCTGATGGATATTTAATAGAAAAAAATACATATATTGAAGATAATAGATTAAACAGAATCTCTAGTATGATAAACGTAATTTCAAAAGGCTCAGATTACCACACAACTGTTATGATTGTACCTACATCAATAACATTAAATCAGGATTTATTACCAAAATATGCAACTGAGTATTCTGAAACAGATAGGATTAAGTCTATTTACTCAAAATTAGAAAATTGTGACACAATCGACTTATATAATGAATTAAAAGAGTTAAAAAATAACAATATTCAAGCTTACTACAAACTTGATCACCACTGGACTACACGCGCTGCTTATGAGGCTTACAGAAAATTCATAAACTCAATAAATGAAGAACCACTTGCACTGGATAAATTCAAAGAAGAGATTGTATCAGATAGCTTTTTAGGAACCACTTTCTCAAAAGCCGCTTTATATAACGTTACTCCAGATAGTATTACAACATATACAAATGTAAACACAAAACTAAAAGTAACCTATGTAAGAAGTGGTAAAGTAACAGATAGCTTATACAACAAAGACTACTTAAACAAAAAAGATAAATACGCTATGTTTTTAGATGAAAATCAAGGGCTAGTAATTGTAGAAAATGAAAGTATGAAATCTGGCAAAAACTTATTAGTTATTAAGGATTCCTATGCTAACTCATTTGTACCATTTGTAGTAAATAATTTTAAATATACACATGTAATAGATCCAAGATACTATTCTTCAAGTATTACGGAATATATAAAAGAAAATAATATTGACGAAGTATTGTTTTTATACAATATTCATACATTAGTTACAGATCAAGGAATATTTAATATTAAGTAAGAAAAAAACAAACTGCAAAAAGTGATTGCAGTTTGTTTTTTACGTTATTAAAAACTATTATTTTTTTACACTAAATCCAAATTTACCAAGTTTTTTACCTAAAGTATAATATGCTCCATGTGAATATGCTATTAGATTGCACTTTTCTAAATCAAATTTACCCGTTTCATCAAGATATTTATCATCTACATTTACCGCAGTAATTCTAGCAACAAACATATCGTGACTACCCAGTTCTTTTATTTCTTCCACTTTACATTCAATGTTTACTGGGCTTTCTTTTATCATAGGGCACGATAAAGTAGTTGCTTTTTCCTTAGTTAAATCAAGCATCTTAAACTTATCTATATTTCTACCAGATTTAACTCCTGCTGTGTCTGTAGCTTTTACCAAATCCTCAGTTGTTAGGTTTATAACAAACTCTTTAGTATTTTTAATAATATTATATGAGTATCTTTCTTTACGAATAGATACATATGTCATTGCAGGGTCTGTACACAAAATTCCAGTCCACGCAACTGTTAATACATTTGAATTATCCATATCACCACAAGACACTAAAACAGCAGGCAGGGGATATTCCATTGTACCTGGTTTCCACGTTAATTTTCCCATATCTAAAGCACTCCTTCTCTTACATTATAGAATAAATGTTGCTGAATTATTCCAGCATTTACACCAAATGTATCGTTTGCAAATTTACTTATATCCTTAATAGACACATTCTTTTTAAAATATAGTTTTTCCATTATTCTCTTTACCCACACATCTACAGGAAAAACTTCTCCTCGATCCATAGAAAAAAGCATTATACAATCTGCCACCTTTGGACCTACTCCCATGAAATTCATTAAATTCTTCTTAGCTTCAGGCGTTGAAAGTTTTTGTATATCATCTAATAATTCAGGGTTTTCTTTTAAAAGTTCTATGTTATGTACCACATATCTTGCTCTAAAACCCAATCCACATTTTAAAAGTGTTTCATTATTGCAATTACTAAACTCATTTAAACTAGGAAAAAGATAGTATTTTTTGCCTTCAAATTCTACCTCTTTACCATAAGTTTTGCTTATGTCATTTACAGATCTGCTTATCCTTTTAATATTATTATTAGCAGAAATGATATAAGATATAAACGTTTCAAATAATGGCTGTTTTAGTATCCTAATTCCACTAGAAAACTTTAGTGCTTGCTCTATATTGTGGTCCACCTTTGAAATTTCTTTTTCAAGACTTAAATAATCTTTATTTAAGTCAAAATAATTTTTTACAACATCTTCTAAATTTTCTTTTTTATTTGACCATACATAGAGCACATTTTCCTCTTGTCTTACCCTTAAAACTCTATCTTCTATTACACCAATATATTCGTTTTCTTCTACTTTTTCCCATCTAAAACATTGTCCACATTCTAATGTATATTTCAAATTAAAAGTATCCACTTTTAAACATAAATCACTATTCATAACCTTTTACCTCACTGTTATTATATAGCAAAATACGTAAACTTTCAACTTTCTTTATACTTAAAAAAGCGTGAAACAAACCAATAAAACTGTTTCACACTTCAATTTTTTAGTAACAAAACATACATCCGCCATTTAACAATGATGTAATAAGTGCTATCTCTATAACAGACTTTAAAAGGCCATTACAATTATTGCAAAAAGCTCTTGAATCATCATCTATTCCAGTTGAGCGAGACTTTAGCATCTCTTTATAACTTTTCTCTTGTCTAGTTAAATCACACATACAATCATTTACAATCAAATTAAATTCATCTTTAGCAATACATTTAGGCATATTGTTTTGTTTTATGTGTTTATTTAAGTTTATCTCTACCACTTTATATATAAAAGTATAAATTTCCGGTCCCAATGACTGAATTGGCATATATTTTTCTTTGTTAGTAACACACATGTTATTATTCTCTGCAATATATGTACATGGTTTTAAAACGTCTTTTTCACATTCCATAAAAAATCCCCCTTAAGATATTATATTATCTAAGGAGAATTATGTTACAAGCTATAATTTAGCTTACTTTCGAATTTAGTATTGTAGTAAGTAACATCGTTATAAACAATATTAAAACATAGTAATTTGCAAAAATACTTGTTAGTTTTACCTTACATTTTTCTTCATCAGTAGAAATTTTAAGTGTTCCTTTTTTAGTAATCAATATCTTAATTAGTAAAACTAGACCTATAAATACAAATATCGCTATTACTAAAACAAGAGAAATACATACTAAAGACGTCGTAGTTATATTGCCATTACCCATTTGTGTATATATAATTTGTACCAAGGTTGCAAATAAATTGTTTGTAAAATGTATACACATTGAAGTTTTTATATCCCCCGTCTTAAGTGTAACTATAGCCAACACTGCACCTATGAGCGCAGTACCAAGTATTTGTTGTAAATTTTGGTGGAATAAACCAAACAATATAGATGTAAACAATATTGCAAATATATCTCCAAATTGCTTTGCACCACTTAGTATAACTTTTCTAAACAATAGCTCCTCAAATATAGCTGGAATTAAAGCTAAATATACAACAAACAATATTATTCCTGTCAAAGTAGATGGTACTGTTAGTGCAACTTCCATTGCTTGACTCTGGTTAATATTAAAAACATATACAAAGATCGTGTTAATAATCTGAGCTATCACAAGACCCACAAGACCAATCAGGTACCATTTTATTTTTTCTCTTCTTTGCTGTTCTTGAACCTTTTTATCTTTTTTTACCTTTGATGTGTTAGAAAATAATTTACTTAGTACTAAGGCTGGTACTCCAATATATATAACAAAAACTAATGAATTTAAAACAAGTTTTAAGTTCTCATTATTAGTAAAATATGGAATAACCCCAAAAGTATTTCCTAAAGTTATTGATAGTATAAGTGAAAAAGCCACACACATAACAAACTTTTTTAATTTAACGCTAAATAACTTTTTTTCCTCTGCTCTTTTTATTGCAACTTCTTCATCTTCTTTTTCTAGTTTTTTCTTTCCTAAATCCAAAAGATTATTTTTGAACTTGCTAGAAACAACTTTGTATACAATTACTAATGTAATTAACAATACCGCAAATGATATAGTTATAACTATTATACTAACTTTATTTAACATATACGCAGTTGGTAATATGTACATAGAAAGTATAGGTATACAAGCTAATATATTAGTCAAAATACTGCTTGTATTTGGCAACATATTTGAAATGAAATATGCAACCACAAGTATTACTGTAGGAAGCATTATTGCACTGTCTAACTCACTTATACTTTTAATTCTAGATGCCAAACCTGCTTGTATATACGAAATAAGGGTATTTGTAATAAATATCATAAATATTATTATAGCCAAATACACAAATCCATTAAATTCTATTTTCTGACCACCTAATGCACTAAAATCACTAGATATTGAGTCTGCTCCTGTAATGCCTGACGGCATAATAGCTGTGTTTAAAACTAATCCCATTAAAACGTAGAATATTATTAGAATTATCGTTAATATTGTTTTTAAATTAGCAGCTAAAACTTTTCCATTTAAATAATCTTTTGAAGGAATTGTACTTAAAATATATTCTGCACTTTTTGAAGTTTTTTCATTAGCTATACTAGATGCTACAGTAGTTGTAATTGTCATTACCAACATGAATATTATATATCCAATTATAGTTGATAAAATTCCTGTCAATTGATTTTGATTCTTGGCATTAGATAATATTGTCTCTTTTAATTCAACATTCTCTTTATACAACTTAGAATCACCTTCTGATATTTGATATTTATTCTCTATTGTTTTATTTCTTATTTTTGTTAAAGTATTTGTAATATATTCTGTCACATCATCTGAAATAATGTCTTTACTTATAATTTCAGCACTTTTAATTATTCCAGTGTCATCATTTTCTACATTTATACCTATTGTTTTCGAATCAATATTCTCGTAATTATATTCTACTTTTTTGTCCGCACTCTTAACTTCTTTTATTAAGTCATCATTTTTATTCTCAGCCAAATCCTTAAAAAATGTTCCTTGAGTATCCCATACTTCTATAACATAATCATTAGAATGAATTATTCCGCTAGACTTAAATAAGCTAATTATACTAGAAAGGTTTATAGCAACTACGACAAGTATGCATAGCACAATGTTTAATATTATGAAACCCTTGCTCTTCATAGTATTTAAAAAGTCAAATCTCGCTACATTAGTTACATTTTTATTGAACATTTGCGTCACCTCCTAGAAGTTTTATAAACATATCGTTTAACGTCACACTGTTGTCACCATGTTCAACCATATATTGTGTTTTAACAGTTTTTAAATCACCTTTTAAAACTATTTTACCACTATTTAATATTACTATATCATCAGAAAATTGTTCAACATGATCCATTCTATGGGATGAAAAAATAATTATCTTATCCTTTTGTTTTAATTCAATAAGTATTTTTTTAAACATCTCTACACCAAGTGGATCTAGTCCAGAAAAAGGCTCATCTAATATTACCACTTCTGGATTGTGTAGCACTGATACTATAAACTGTAGGCGTTGTCTGTTACCCTTACTAAGTTCTTTTATTTTTCTATTAAAATACTCTACTATTTCAAACTTTTCTAACCATTTGAATAATTCTTCTGAAACTTCATCTTCAGTCATACCTCTAAGACTTCCATAAAAACACATTTGCTCATAGACTGTAAGTTCACTATTAAGGCTACCTTCTTCAGGTAAAAAGCCGACTTTATTACTAGATAAAATATTATATTTTTTACCATCTAATATAACTTCTCCAGAATCCGGTTCAAGTATATCTAAAATTACCCTAAAAATTGTAGACTTACCCGCACCATTTTTTCCAATGATTCCAAGAATTCTTCCATTCTTAGCTTCAAAAGATACATTTTTTACTGCCTCTACATTTCCAAAACTCTTGGATATATCTGATACTTGTAGCACTAAATTTCCTCCTTTTTATTTTCTATCGCCTGAATAGATTCTGCTAGTATATAATCAAGTCTTGCAGTATCGTTAATTAAATACAGATACCCAATGACTGCCTCAAATCCCGTAGCAATTTTATATGTTATAACATCAGTATTCTTTGGCACAGTATTAGATACAGCATTTCTTCCTCTTTTAAATATAGCTTGTTCCTCGTTCGTAAATTTATTCTCTAACACTGCTATAACATGTGCCTGAGCTTTAGCACTTACATATTTAATAGCTTTTTTGTGAAGCTTATTTACTTGTTCGTGACTATTTTCCATTATGTGTTTTCTTACATACAATTCGTAAACTGCGTCTCCTATATATGCTAAAGCTTTTATGTCATATTCCCTAATATCCATTTTTTACTCCTCTTTACTAAAACAATCAAATATATCTTCAATACTTTGAATCATTTCATTTTCAATATCTTTGGTAGATGTGTTATCCAAACTTTTTGCATACTCAAGAACGTCTTCTTCTGCATCTTGTCTGGACATATCTAGTCCAAACTCTTTAAGTATTGGCAACACATTTTCTTCCATATCAGGATAGTACTTATATAACGTATCATAAGCATTTAATGGTTTATCTGGTTTAGTATACCTTGCACTTTCCCAATCTAATACCATTTCAACATAATCCACATAATTCTTAGGTAGCTCGTTTTCATGATGTGAAGTAAAAGATCTATGAATGTTTGATGCATCTTTCTTGTTATAAAAAAGGTATAAAAACATCTTATCCATATCATGTTTTTTAAGTTGATTTATTATCTCTTCTTTTTTATTTTTTACATACTTATTTGCTAAAAACAAAACTATTTTCCTATGCTTGTATGTGTATTTTATATGCTCAATGTTGTTCATAAACTAACTCCTATTTAACAGACTAATTATATATTAACACTCATGTTTTTTCAATTATTTTGTTGTTTTTTAGAGATTTTTGTAATATAATTTGTCAGTGTAAAAGGTGATTTTATGAATAAAAAAATAATTATAGTTATACTTTGTGTATTATTATGTGCAATAATTGGCTTTGGCGCATATTTAGTTGTTTCAGACTATAAAGAACGTAATGGGGGAACCGCTAATCCAGGAAATACAACAAATGATGACAAAAATAATTCAGATATAACATTTAATGAAGATGACAATTCACAAATCATAACTACAAAATCTAATTCAACTATTAGAGTTATAAACTATTATGATAAAACTATGTTTGAAGGTAAGAATACAATTTTGTTTATGTGGGCTTCTTGGTGTCCAAACTGTGCAACTGAAATGCAAGCCTTAAATGATATAATTAAAAAATATAAAGATGATAAAGATGTAAATATAGTTTTTATAGCACATGAATTTAAAGATAACGGAATTGATGGGCTGCTTGATTTGTTAGAAGGTGGAACCGTAGATTTTGATACTGAAGTATTATTAGACTTTGGAAGAGTAATACGCAAGGCTATTGATCCCGAAGCAAGTACAATACCAAAAACGTATTTCTTAGATAAAAACTCAAATATTTTACATAAACTTGATGAGGCTATAACAGTTGAACAAATAGATGATTTAATAAATGAATATTATAAATAAAATTGCAGAGCTTTAAGACAACCTTAAGGCTCTTTTTGGACTTTCATGCTACCAATCATATATTTCTTTTCTGTGGCAAATTTCCAAAGCCAACACTATAAGTTCTTTATCTTTAATTTCGCATATCGCTCTATAATCTCCTATACGATATCTCCACTCCCCAGATTTGTTTTCCACTAAGCCTTTTCCATGTTGCCTTGGGTTTTCGCACCCGTGAATATTCTTTTCAAACCAGCCTATTATTAATGCAACTACATGCTTATCTTGTTTTTTTAATTGCTTTTTTGCTCTTTCTGAAAATACAACGTTATATTTCACTATAACCCCAACTCCTCTTTTACCTCATTAAATGTATAAGTTTTAGGGCTTTTGCTATATAAAATAAAAGAGCCTTAAGACTCTTTTACTTTAATTTAAACTAGAAATATATTCATCGTATGTTGTTTTTCTATCTACGAAATGTCCTGGTGTTACATCAATTATTCTATTTGCAACAGTTTGTACTAACTGATGGTCATATGATCTAAATAATATTACACCCTTAAAATTATTCATTCCTTCGTTTAGAGCTGTTATACTTTCCATATCCAAATGATTTGTTGGCTCGTCAAAAATCAAAGCATTTGCACCAGACAACATCATTCTAGTTAGCATGCATCTTACCTTTTCGCCACCAGAAATTACATTTGCTTTTTTCAAGCTTTCTTCGCCAGAAAACAACATTCTTCCAAGATACCCTCTAACATAAGTATCATCGTTAATCTTTGAATACTGTCTTAGCCATTCAGTTAAGTTTAAATCCGTATCAAAGTACTTTGAATTATCTCTTGGGAAGTAACTCTCAGTTACTGTTTGGCCCCACTTAAATTCTCCAGAGTCTGGCTCCATTTCACCTGCTAATATACTAAACAATGCAGATATTCCAACGCTATTATCTCCAATAAAAGCAATTTTATCTTCTTTAGTCATTATAAACGAAACATTATCTAATACATTTACGCCATCTATTGTTTTGCTAATATTTTTTACTTGAAGCACTTCATTTCCTATATCTCTATCTGGCTTGAAGTCTATATATGGATATCTTCTGCTTGAAGGTTTAATCTCATCTAGCTCAATTTTTTCAAGCATTTTCTTCCTAGATGTAGCCTGTTTTGACTTAGAAGCATTTGCGCTAAATCTTGCTATGAAGTCTTGCAACTCTTTTATTTTTTCTTCTTTCTTTTTGTTAGACTCTTTCATTTGACGTTGAATAAGCTGACTAGACTCATACCAGAAATCATAGTTACCAACAAATAATTGTATTTTTCCAAAATCTATATCTGCAATGTGTGTACAAACTTTATTCAAAAAATATCTATCATGTGATACAACGATAACTGTATTTTCAAAATTTATTAAGAATTCCTGTAACCACTCGATAGCACGTCTATCTAATCCGTTTGTAGGTTCATCTAGTAACAATACTTCAGGATTTCCAAATAAAGCCTGAGCAAGCAATACTTTTACTTTATCTTCTTCCTTCAAATCCTTAACTAATTTTTCATGGTTTTCTGTTTCAACTCCTAATCCACTTAAAAGTTTGGCTGCATCAGTTTCTGCCTCCCAACCATTAAGTTTGGCAAATTCTTCTTCTAGCTTTCCTGCACGTATTCCATCTTCATCTGTAAAGTCTTCCTTTAGATATATAGCTTCTCTATCTATCATAAGTTGATATAGCTTTTTATTTCCCATTATTACAGCTGTTAATACTTTTTCATTATCATACAAAGAATGGTCCTGTTTCAACACAGAAAGTCTTTCATTATTTGGCATTATTACTTCACCAGTAGTTGTCTCTATTTCTCCTGATAAAATTTTCAGAAATGTAGACTTACCAGCTCCATTTGCTCCAATTAAACCATAACAATTACCATCAGTAAATTTCAAATTAACATCTTCAAATAAAGTTCTTTTTCCAAACCTTAAACTTACATTACTTGTTAAAATCATCTTTATGTCCTCCAAGCATATATTTTACTATATTTTCGACTATTTGTAAATACACCTTATTTCGCTATGTGAGATGTGTTACCAGCAATAATGCCAACAGAAACATTGTATTGTAAAAAGTATACATTCCTAAATACTTCCAAAAATTCTTTGGTTGATGTTTCAAAAACTCTTTCAAGGTAATTAAGCTTGCAAGAGATGATATAAGTATGCCAAGTGATCCAATATTTACGGATATTAACAAGTCCCTATAATTCATAGTAAATTTAGATAAAAATATTGCTGTTGGAACATTGCTTATTACCTGACACGAAATTATTCCCGCAAGAAGAGTATTATTCACAACTATTCTTGATATAAAATCTTTAATTACTGAAATCCTAGCTATGTTTCCAGAAAATACAAAAAATACAAAAAAAGTTGCAATAAGTGCATAATCTACTTGTTTAAATCTTTTAATATCAACAACCATAACAGTTATTATTACTATAGCTAATGCTAATATGTGTGGAACCACTCTAAATATACTCAATATTACTAATATAAATAGTATTGAATATATTATTGTTTTTTTCTTATCTATTACAATTCTCTCATCACTTTTAAGCTTTAGTGGCTCATTAGAAACAAATGCACAGCACAAACAAAGCATAATCGCAACTGTTATAGATTGAATTATTAGTATTCCAAAAAATTCAGTAGTAGGTATATTATAATACGAATATAAATACAAGTTTTGAGGATTTCCATATGGTGTAATCATTCCACCCATATTAGCCGCAATTGTTTGCATTATGAAAGTGAACGCTAAATATTTATCATTTTGAGTTGAGTGTAACACCAAATACGTAAGTGGTAAAAAGGTAATAAGTGACATATCATTAGCCACTATCATATCAAAAAAGAAAGTTCCAAACACAAGGGCATATATTACATCTCGCCTAGTTTTAAACATCCCTATTAGCTTTCTAGACATTAAATCAAACACATTAGTGTTTTTTAAACCGGCTACGACAGCCAACATACAGAATAAAGATATTAAGGTATTATAATCAAAATAATTTAAATATTCTTTATCTATTGGAACAAAAAAACATGTTATTATTGTAAGAACAATAGCAACAGATAATACTACCTCACTTTTGACAAAGTCTTTAATTCTTTTCATTCTAAAGTCTCCTCTTTTGTTTTCACTAATGCGATTATATCATATATATTTTGAGCAATCTATATATTTTTGAAATTCATTGCACATCAAATCACCTTTCTTGACATAAATTGCAATTAGTGTTATAATAGACTTGTGGTATTACCACAATTCAAATTTAATTAAATTTTGGAGGACTAAACTATGTGCAAAAAACATGCATCCATTCAATTAATCTATGGTGCCAATGGCTCTGGTAAATCTAAAATGGTCCGGAACTTAATGAGAAAAAAAGGAAGTTATCTATTCAAGTTTAACGACTATTTTTCTCAGGACTACGTAAATAAGGAATGTGCTGAAAGCATGTTTACCATGCTTACCGGCAAAAATGTATCAGAAATTGCTTTTCCTAGCTATTCAGAAAGAATTATCTTAATGTTTTGTTATGAACTAGAAGCTATCCTTGAAATGGAGGAACCCTACACCAGACTATTTATTGACGGATTCCCTTGCACTCTTGATAAATCTCTTGTCGATGGTTTTTTAAACCTGTTCCTATTCCTAAACGTATTGGAATTCAAGGTAACTGTAACTACTTGTGATAAGTCCATCAGAGATCGTTGCGTCGAATATTTTGAGAACGAACCTGATTTCAAACTTATTGAGATTTAAAAAAATCCCCAGACTCAGTATATTGAGTCTGGGTTTTTATTTATGCTACTTCATCTATAGTAAGTACCCTATCGTGAGCTATTTGTTCCCATTTGCATTCTTTCTTAAACAAAACTATTATATTTATTGGTATCCAAGTAATTATAAATAATGGAAATAATAATACACCAAAGATATTTACTTTTTTCTTGTTTATAATTACTGTAATTAAAGCTATAAATATACTAGATACAAATGATATACCTAAACCAATAATAAGGCTTTTTATTCCATTATATAAAATAGAAAATGGCATATTACTTACTACTTGCGCTACTATTGCAATAAGCTGAAGTATTGAGCCCATTAAAAACATTACCATATCAATCGACTGAAAACTATGTTTTTTAACGAGTTTTGCACCGTATTTTTTTAAACATTGTAATGTTCCATAAGACCATCGTTTTCTTTGCTTTATTGAGGTTTTAAAATCCGTTGCTTGTTCATCATATGTAACAGCTTCTTTCATAAATCCTATTTTATATCCATTCAAAGCGCATAATATACTAAACTCAGTATCTTCAGTTATTGTACTCACGTTATAACCTATTTTTTCTATAACACTGCTTGCAACCATAAATCCAGTCCCGTTAATAAAAGAAGATTGTTTAATATTATTTCTACTGTTATTGATAAAAGTATCATTTATCCAGTGATATATAGAAAATGCCCCAGATATCCAAGTGTCACATGGATTTTTGCTATCTCTGTAACCTTGAGCCACTTTAACTCCACTACAATAATAATCGTTTGCTTTCTTTAAAAAATTCGGATGTACTACATTATCTGCATCAAATATTATGTACGCATCGTACTTTATGTTATTACTTTTAAAATATTCAAATGTATACTTAAGTGCTTCACCTTTTGACTTTACATCAGTAGATGAAACATCTACTATTTTAGCCCCATTTTGAGCTGCCACGCTCTGTGTATTATCTGTACAATTATTTGGTATTACATATACATCATACAATTCATCCGGATACGACTGGTTATTTAAACTGCTAAGTAAGTGTGGCAACACCTTTTCTTCATTTCTTGCAGCAATTAAAACTGCAAATTTAGTTTTTGGTACGAATTCTGACACATGTCTATCCTTAATCATCACAAACAGCGAAGTAATTCCAAAATATAACAGACTACCTAAAGTTATTACATTAAGAATTATTATCATTATATATATTATTATCATTATTTTTCTCCCTAAAATATAATTAAACTAAACATACTTCAAACCTAATTTTAAATCATGTTTGATGCTTTGTAAAGGTATTATACCATACTTTACCTACATAAAGAAACATTTTCACTTTGTTAAAATTAAACAAAGTGAAAATGCACAATTTAAAATATATTTTAATCTGCTATTCCTCTTAATCTCTTTGTAGGATCAAGTATTTTCTTTCTTAAACGAATGTTAAGTGGTGTTACTTCAACAAGTTCATCATCAGCAATAAATTCCAATGCTTGCTCTAGTGACAATATCTTGTGTGGTACAAGTTTTAATGCATCATCACTTCCACTAGCTCTTGTATTAGTTAAGTGTTTTTCTTTACATACATTAACTATCATGTCTTCGCTTCTTGAGTTCTCACCAACTATCATACCAACATATACTTCTGTTCCTGGTCCAATAAATAATGTTGCTCTTTCTTGAGCATTAAACAAACCATAAGTAGTAGATTTTCCTCTTTCAAAAGCTATAATTGTTCCATGTGTTCTTGTAACAACTGTTCCTTTATCTGGTTCAAAACCGGCAAATATACTGTTTATAACACCAGTTCCTTTTGTATCTGTCATAAATTCATTTCTATATCCAATAAGGCCACGAGCTGGAACTTTAAATTCAAGTCTAGTATATCCTACTTGAGTTAGTGATGGAGCCATATTAGTTATCTCACCTTTTCTGTTACCCATTTTTTCCATAACAGCTCCAACAAATTCATCTGGTACATCTATTGTAACTGCTTCAATAGGTTCACATTTTACACCATTTATTACTTTAACAACAGCTTGAGGTTTAGATACAAGTAGTTCAAATCCTTCACGTCTCATTTGCTCAATTAATATTGATAAGTGAAGTTCTCCACGTCCATATACCTTAAAAGAATCTGCAGAATCCGTCTCTTCTACTCTTAAAGATACGTTTGTTTCTACTTCTTTAAATAATCTATCTCTTATATGACGAGAAGTTATAAGCTTGCCTTCCTGCCCTGCCATAGGTCCATTATTTACGCTAAATGTCATACAAACAGTAGGCTCGTCTATGTCTACGAAAGGTATTGCAACTGGATGTTCTGGATCAGCTATTGTTTCACCAATGTTAATTCCAGTAAGTCCTGTTATAGCAATAATATCTCCACATTTTGCTGTATCTGTTTCAACACGTTTAAGACCTACATATGTATATAGTTTACCAATTTTAATGTTTTGAACTGAACCATCTTTTTTACACACTGCAACGTTTTGTCCATTGTGTATTACACCATTTTCAACACGACCTATACCAATTCTTCCTGTATATTCATCAGAATCAATATTTGAAATTAGCACTTGAAGAGGCTCTGCTTCATCTCCTGTTGGCTCTGGTACATATTTTACTATTGTTTCAAATAATGGTTTCATATCTTCATTTGTATCTTCTGCGTTATATCTTGCAAATCCGCCCTTACCAGAAGCATATATTACTGGGAAGTTTAATTGGTCATCATTTGCATTTAAATCCATAAACAACTCTAATACTTCGTCTAACACTTGTGCAGGTCTTGCGCCTGGTCTATCTATTTTGTTTATTACAACTATTGGCACTAAGTTTAAAGCTAAAGCTTTAGATAATACGAATCTTGTTTGAGGCATTGCACCCTCAAAAGCATCTACAACCAAAAGTACACCGTCTACCATTTTAAGTACACGCTCAACTTCTCCACCAAAATCTGCATGTCCTGGAGTATCTACTATATTTATCTTAATATCCCCATACATTACAGATGTATTTTTAGAAAGTATTGTTATTCCTCTTTCTTTTTCAATATCTCCAGAATCCATGACTCTTTCTGAAACTTGTTCGTTTGCTCTAAATATTCCACTTTGTTTTAATAGGCAGTCTACCAAAGTAGTTTTACCATGGTCAACATGGGCTATTATAGCGACATTTCTAATATTTTTCATCTAAATTTCCCCTTTTTTCATTTTCGCACCTTAATATTATATTGCAATTTTCGATACAAGTCAAGCATTATAGCTTAAAATTTAGAACTCATTTTACATAAACTATTTAATCACATATATAAAAAAACTTCTTGCAAAACTTTGCAAGAAGTTTTTACTATACACACTTTTATGTAATTATTGTTTTTGAGTTTTTAATGTTATTTCAACTACATATGTATTAGTTTCACCAGCTGACAAATGAAATTCACTTTGCCCAGCTATATCTTTTAAATTTCCAGTACATTCAACATTTCCTTTGTCATCTTTTATTGTCACAAATATGTAATCCTCTAAATTTTCTTTGCCCGCAGTAGTATCTCCTGACTTTACATTTGAAACACTAAATGAGAATTTATACTTAGCAGCTAATTTTCCAGTATTTACAACGTTAAACTTTTTAGTTATTGTAGTATTAAACTTTAATCTTACATCTCCTAAAGTTCCTTTATCTACGCTATTGCTATCCTCATCTGTTATGTCTATGTCAAGATTTCCTCCTCCAGTAATACACAATGAATAATTGTTATTTTTTCCAGTTTCTATACCCTTATCCGTACCTTTATAATAATGTAGTGTCAAGGCGGTAGTTGCAGTATCTGTAAACCATAATCTTTCAAAATTATATTTTTTACTGCCTAATAACTCAAACATATTTTCATTATCTTCCGTTTGGTAATTTACCTCAACCGTGTCTTGTGTTCCTACGCCTGTTATATTAAAAGTAATATCTGTATCTGATATATCTGGAACCTTTTCACCGTCCTTTAATGCAACAGCAATAGTTTGATTATATTTATCTGTTATATTTACACTTCCGTCAAAATTATTTACAACTTTCCCCTCTCCAAACAAACTTGATAATGAAACTATTTTATCTTCTTCACTCTTATTTTCATTACAAATTATTTTTGAATTTGAAAACATCATATTCAAACTTTCTTTTTGTTGGCTTTCGTTGTAATCAGTTACACTATCTGATGCATTTTCTATTATATTTGTGTTTTTTAACACAACAATAACTGTAGTTGCAATTATAGCTAAAACTAATATTGTTATAACTAAAACAATAAGCGAAATCGCATTTTTACTTTTCATTTTCATATATCCTCCTATTTTTATTCTTAAACAAAGTATGAGTAAATATTATCCATATTATGCTTAATGTAAATTAAATCTATTACTTACACTTCTTAAAGTATATTACATATATCTAATTTATACAATAGCTATTCCATACTTAATTTATAATTTTAAACAAAGATAAAACATATACATTTTAAATACAAAAAGGCCTATGATTTACACACGTATTTTTCATATGCAAAGCACAGGCCAATTTATTTTGGTCTTGAAAATAACTATTTAGAAGGCTTTTTTGC
>USES01000003.1 GCA_900553785.1 uncultured Clostridium sp. | reverse complement strand
GAAGCTTTTTTGCCCCCCCCCCCATTTACATTATTTTCCATTAGTTTCATTTGTTTTCTCCTTTATTTTCTGTAATTTTATACCAAATTATTATATCTTTCAAGTATTTTTTTACATATTTTTTTATTACATAAACTTTACATTATCTTTGCCATAAGTTTTAATCAATTTTTCTATTATATCATCTTGTGGACTAATCCACCATTTTCTTGCCAATTTGTTTACATGGCCTGTTTTTTCAAAGAATATGTAAATTGGAACATCACCTAATGAATCTTTTATGTTGTCGATTACTTCGTTTATTTTGTTGACTTCCGAATTTTCTTCAACACCCTGTATTTTTATATACAGTTTGTTAATTTTCTCCAGTTTACTTACTTTTTCTATTATAATCTTAGGCTTTTCTCCTTCTTTAGTACTTATTTTTCCATCTATGCAAACGATACTGTCTTCACTTAACACTTCAGAATACTTATCATAAATATTTGGAAATGCGATTAGTTCTATGCTTCCATACAAATCTTCAATAGTTCCAAAACACATTTGTCTATTGCTTTTTGTAAATATTTTTTTAAGTCCAGTTATTATCCCCGCAATTGTTTCTTTCTTTCCATCAAAAGACTCAAAGCTTTGAACACTTTCCACCTCTTCGTCGTTAAATGACATTGCACTTTCATTTAATTCTTTCGTAGTAATAGTACTCATCTTTGCAATTTCTTCAGTGTATTCATCCAAAGGATTCCCTGAAACATAAAGTCCCATCATCTCTTTTTCCATACTAAGTATTTCTTTTTTTGTTATTTTTCTATTATTCTTTTTTATAGCAATATCTGTTGTCTCCGAAAACTTGGTGTTTTCCATGCTAAACAGATTGATTTGATTTAATATATTATTTCTTTTTTCATTAGATAAAGAATCCATTATCATTTCAAAACTTTCAAGCATTTCATATCTTGTAAATTCAGGTTCCAATTCATCAAAAGCGCCTGCTTTAATTAAACTCTCGACACACTTTTTATTAACCTTTTCAGAAGATATTCTCTTTAAAAAGTCTACTAAACCCATATAATTTCCATTTATTTTTCTTTCTTCTACTATGCTTTCGATTGCACCTTCACCTATGTTTTTGATTGATGCAAGTGCAAACCTTATGTTATTATTTATGACAGCAAATCTTGCATAACTTTCATTTATGTCCGGCCTTAACACTTTAATTCCAAGTAGTTTACATTCCTCTATATATTCTGGAATCTTATCCAAATTTCCTAAAAAGCTATTCATGTTAGCAGCCATAAATTCAGCTGGATAATGTGCTTTTAAATATGCAGTTTCATATGATACAACTGCATACGCAGCAGCATGGGATTTATTAAACGCATATTTAGCAAACTCGGCCATCTCATCGAAAATCTTATTAGCACTTTTTTCATCAACGCCTCGAGCCACAGCTCCATCTATTACCTTTTTTCCATTTTCAGTTAAGCCATGTATAAAAATTTGTCTTTCAGAATTCATTACATCAAGCTTTTTCTTACCCATAGCCCTACGAACAATATCTGCTCTTCCAAGTGAGTAACCGGCCAAATCTCTAAATATCTGCATTACCTGTTCTTGGTATATCATACAGCCATTTGTTTCTTTTAGTATTGGTATAAGAGATTCATGTGTATACGTAACTTCTTGTGGATTAAACTTACCTTTAATATACCTAGGTATTTGATCCATAGGCCCTGGTCTATATAACGCTAGCATTACCGCTATATCTAATATATTTGTTGGTTTAAGTTCCATTAGTACTTGCCTAAAGCCGCCGCTTTCCATCTGGAATATTCCACTCGTTTTTCCCTCTGCTAACAATTTATACACTGCTGGATCGTCATATTCTTTTTTAAAATCTACATCTATTCCATGAATCTTTTTTACAAGTTTTTTAGTATCTGCAATAACAGTTAATGTTCTTAAGCCTAAGAAATCCATTTTAAGTAACCCTAATTCTTCTAACACAGTCATAGTATATTGAGTAGATATTTGCTCTTGATTTAGATATAATGGTACGTAATCTGATACTAGTTTTGGTGTTATTACAACACCTGCAGCATGAGTTGAAACATGACGTGGCAACCCCTCTAATTTTAATGAAATATCTATAATTTTTTTTGCATCTTCATCTGTATCATATAATCCTTTTAATTCTGAGTTAATTTCTAATGCTTTTGTTAAGTTAATTCCAATCTCGTGTGGTATCATCTTTGCAATCTCATCGGCTTTTTGATACGACACGTCTAGTACACGAGCAACATCTCGTACGGCAGCTCTTGCTTTCATTGTTCCAAATGTTATAATCTGTGCAACATGATCCTGTCCATATTTTCTTCCAACGTAATCTATTACCTCTTGTCTTCTTTCAAAGCAAAAATCTATATCAAAATCAGGCATTGAAACACGCTCTGGATTCAAAAATCGCTCAAATATCAATCCAAATTTTAATGGATCTATATCAGTTATTTCACTTAAATATGCAGCAATAGAACCCGCTCCTGAACCACGTCCAGGTCCTACTGGAATGCCTTGCGATTTTGCATAACGTATAAAATCCGAAACTATTAAAAAGTAATCTATAAAACCCATCTTACTTATTATTTCAAGCTCATATTCAAGTCTTTTTACAACTTCATCATACATATTTTGAGGATACCTTTTTAAAATTCCATCATAGCATATTTTTTTGAAATAATCTAAATGTGATATGTTATTTTCTATCTTAAATTCTGGTAATTTATAGTCTCCAAATTCGAATTCAACATTACACATATCAGCTATTTTTACAGTATTTTGGATGGCTTCGGGAAAATTTATAAAAGCTTCCTTCATTTGTTCGGGAGATTTCACATAAAACTCGTTTGTTTCAAAACGCATTCTATCTTCATCAGATAGTTTTTTCTTAGTTTGAATACAAAGAAGTACTTCATGAAAAAAGTAATCATCTGGCAATAAATAGTGGCAGTCATTTGTTGCAACAAGCGGAATATCCAGCTCACGAGATAACATTACCAAATTTTGATTTACTATAAGCTGTTCGCTATATTTATTGTCTTGTAATTCCAAATAATACCTATCTTTAAATATATTTTTATACTGTATTGCGATATCTCTTGCACCATCTATATCTTTTTCAAGTATTTTCCTTGAAACAGCACCTGCAAGACACGCACTTAATGCTATGACTCCTTCTGCATGCTCACTAAGAAGTTCAATGTCTACTCTGGGTTTATAATAAAAACCATCAACATAAGCAGATGAAACTATTTTAACAAGATTTCTATAACCCACTTCATTCATAGCAAGTAATATTAAGTGATTTGGTTCAGAATCTATTTTTCCTTCCTTTTCAAACCTACTCCTAGGTGCAACATACACTTCACAGCCGATTATTGCTTTTATTCCTTGCTTTTTGCATTCTTTATACATTTCAACAGTGCCAAACATATTTCCATGGTCTGTAATTGCTACTGCATTCATCCCTAATTCTTTTACCCTTGCAACAAGCTCTTTAATCTTATTTGCACCATCAAGTAAGCTATACTCTGTATGCATGTGTAAATGTACAAAGTCTCCCATAAGTTCCCCCCTAATCTATATTCTATTATAAAAAATACAGAAGATATTGTCTTCTGTATTATACACTTTCAGTTTCAGTCATCTCTGTTGGTTGACCAATAAGTTCATAAACCTCTTCTACAATCTCAACAGGCCTTGGTGGCTCTTCAGTTTGTTTTTCCTTCTCTTGCTCTTCCTCTAATGCTTTCTTTTCAGCAGTAATTCGTTCTAATTCTAACGAAATAATATCTCTTGTCTCTGGATTTTCTGTTGTCTCTATGGCATGAGAAAGTAAAAACTCATTGATTCCGTCTTCTTCATGCAATTGTCTTGAATACTCAAGATACTCATCCTCTATTTTTATAGTCCTATGTACATCATTTACCATAGTTTTAATTTTATGATCATATATATCTTTGTAAAAATTGATATAATCTTGAAGATTTATACTATTTCTTACTAGAGAATCATCGTACACTGACTGAATTTTCACAAACACCTTATCTATTATTTTAAAATATCTATAAGCGTTCTTGCAAACATCTACTATCAAACTATACTCATAATGAAGTCTATCTATATCAGAATCAAGTCCATTTAACGTTGCCTCAATAACAAGCTCTATAATTTCCTTCTCATCACTAGGAAGTTTTGAAATGTCATAGTTATCATTTATATAATTAACGTAACTTTTTAAATTTTCAAACATTTCAGTATAACATTCTTCTGTATATGTACCATCTGCTATTTTATTATCTATGTTTTCTGCACATCTTATTATTTGATTATACTTCTGACTTTTTCCTTCATCCTTAATATCTTGGTTTACGCTTTGAATTACTGAAGATATTATAAACAACATATATTTAATATCTTCTTTATTTCTGAATCTAGCTCTTGTTACTCTATCATATTCCATCTCTAAAAATTCTTTTTGAAGTTTAAGTCTTTCTGTTTTGTCTGTTGAGTTTATGTTTTCTTTTATATGATCAGAATATGAAATTTTTAATTCGTACATATTCCTTTGCATTATATCATATTGATACTTAACGTAAACAATTTCTCTTAATATATTCTCTTGATAAACTTTTTGATCATCACGTTCTGTATTTTTTATTACAAGCAAATGTTCATCAATAGCTCTATTCATCTTATTTATATTTACCATTATTACTACGTTTTGAATTATTTTATCCAGTATATTAATCTTCTTAGCACCGCTTACAACTATATCAGACAAAAAAATCCCTCCTTGCTACATTTTAGTAATCTATTCATACCCATATTATACCTCATTTTAAATTATTTTCAAGTGGTTTGCATCTATTTTAAACAAAAGTACCAAAATACATAAATGAAAAGAGGTGGATATTACTCCACCTCTATTGTCTGCACTTTGGGATTAGCTCTCTTACTAAGTCTAGCTCGAATAGCAGCATAAATTAAGAATTCGCCTACCCAAATTGCAGCAAGTACAAACAGACGCTCAATTAAAAGTCTTCCCCAAATCGCTTGATATTCTTCCCTTATCAAATCTACAGTATAGTTTGAATTATCCATGTTCAATACTTTGAACACATAGTCACCTTTTCCAACATGGCACAAATAATAGCCCTGTTTTTTAAATGTCAGCGTCAACGTAGAGTTTGTTTCGGATTGTTCAACGTAGTCTGAATTGTAGTAAAACACCGCTTCTCCGCTAAATTCGCCTGGTAGTCTAATAGTTGCGGTATTTTTCTCAACATTCAAGCTTTTCGGACTCATCAGTAAAAGCACAAATACTAGTGCAATTACAAAAGTGCCAATCACCAAGATTAAATTTTTCCGTCCATTTCTTTTCATCATTAAGCCTCCTAAAATAATTATTTAAGTTTTATTTTTGCTACACGTATATTATAACACAAATATACATTTATGTCAACTTTTTTGCTGGCTATAAAGTTTTTTTACATATTCCCGCATAGCTGCAATATTTACAGCTGTTTTCTTTTTGAGACGGCTTTATATGTCCAGTCACTACTTCATCCCCTATTCTTCTCAGAATCTCTTTAATATTCTTGCATTCTTCAATAAACTTAGAATCGATTAATGATTTATTTTCGTTACTAAGCTTTCTAGTTGTCATTTCAATATATGATAATGAGGGTTCGCTAAACTTGTTATCCAACTTTTTTAACACCTCTACATCATTTAAATATATCCCCTTCATTTTCATCTTTTCTATTAGTTTTTCAGAAACTTTATCACTACTAACACATTCAGATAAATTCAACAAGTCTGTATTTAAAGTAAAGTATGATACTGCAGCTGGTAATACCTGCTTATCCGTTGATATCTTCTCACTGTTTTCAAGCAATGCAGCCATATACGACATTAGTTGAAGTGATACTCCTTCTTTAACATCAGAAAGTTTCAAATCTTTTCCTGATGACTTATAATCAACTACTCTTAAATAAACAACTTCTTTCAGTTTTGCTGCATCAACTCTGTCTATTTTACCTCTCAAATACATTTTTTGTCCATTTGAAAGATTAACTTCTATAGGGGCAAATAATTTATCGTTATCAAATTCAACTTCAAATCCTAATGGTCTAAACTCACTTTGCATAAAACTTTTAGATATATAAGTTAAAACATTTAACATTCCTTTTTTTAGTCTTGTCTTAAGATAAGCATATTTAGCACTAGATTCATACTTTATATACATATCTTCAAAAATACTATCTATACTCTTGTCAACTTGTCTCTCCGTCATTTTATAAGCCATTTCATCACTTACTATGTCTTCAAACCCTTTATTGTTCTGTAGTAAAAACTTTGAAAAGTCTTCCAATACTTTGTGCATTATACTTCCCAAATCCAGCTGTGATAACTTATATTCCTTTCTTTCCTTCAATTTTAAGACGTATGTTGTAAAGTAGTTAAATGGACATGCACTGTATCTTTCTAATCTTGAAACGCTTGACAAAATTTTTTTACCGTATATTTTTTCTACTGTTTCTTTACTTAATTTATCACTTTCAATTTTATAATTTAACACTGACGAATATTTATCATTTTCCATCAATACATTGTATTCTACTTTTAATTCATCTAAATTATCATTTGATTTTTTCGCTAGTTTTTTTACAAACTGGCCATAAACATTTTTTATACTCAATTCTTTAAAATTATTATCTGTATAAATATTTCCATCTACTTCAACATCTACAATATCTTTTATTCGCCAAATAACAGGGCTCATTCTTAAATTTTCTCCAGTTAATTTGCTAGACGGCAATGTAAATGTTAATTTTTCACTACATGAGTTTATTGCCTTATACACATTAAATAAAGCCATGTTATTTCTTGTTTCAGAAGTTTTTGCAACTTGTATTCCTAATTCATCCAATTCTAAAATTTCCTTATCTGAAAATACACTTTCCGTATTAGAAATAATAGGTAACCCATTCTCATATACACCAATAACATAAACTATTTTTCTAGCTAAGCTCCTAGTGCTATCTATATTACAAACTTCAACTTGGTCTATAAAAGGAGGTATGCTTTTTAGAGTTATATCTTCCAGACCATACTCAAATAATTCTACATAGGTGTCTAAATTTAATTTATCAAAAGCAATTGATATATTATCCATTATATCATACACTTTTTGAATTACTTGTTTCTTTTTATTAAACTCATCTATATCATATTCCTTAATTTCGTTTAATTGGATTTCGTACATTTTTAGTATTTCAGAATTTTTGATACACTCATATAGTGCCCCTGACATATACTTTGTGTCTTGTGATTTTTCCATAGAACATTTTAAATTAGTAATGAATGTATATATATATTCTCTTATTTCATTTATTTTTTCTAGGTCATAAACAAATAATTGAGTATTAGAACCTTTATTATTTTTTTCAAAGACTTTTGTAAAATCATATGGTTTTATTCCAAATTCTCTTACGTAATTTTCAAATGTATAAATTTCTTTTTCATTAAAATCAAACAAACCTGTTTTTAAAATTTGAATTATATTATCTATATTTATTCCTGCAAATCCTACTTTAAGCTGTTCCATAACACTTCGTAAAAATACTATAATTGTATCAGAGTTGCCACTGCACTCACCACTAATATATACAGGTATGCCATACTCTTTAAATATTCTTTTAATGTTTATATCATACATATCAGGATTATTATAATAAATTTTAAAATCACAATATCTATACTTCTTTTCTTTTATATGAGTAATAATATCCTGAGCTATATATTCAATTTCGTCATACGGATTTTTTAAAAGTTTTATTTGTACTGAATCATCTGCTACTTCACTTTTAGGAGCTCCTAATATAAAAATATTATTTTGAAGTGCATTTAATGAGTCACGTTTTTCATCTGTTGTTCTTAATGCAACCTCGTCTACGCTGCAGCCAATTTCTCTTGTTAAACATATCAACTTTTTGTATGTATCATAAGGTATATCAAATATGTCAGACAAATCCTTGTTTTGTATGTCGAGATCTAAAGTTATTGTTACACTACATTTATTTTTAAGTAACGCAACAATATAATTTAATTCCTTTTCATTAAAATTATTATAATAATCAAAAAAATAATTTGTATTTATATCCATACTAGTTTTCTCTAATGTTTGATTTATAAAAAAATCTAATACATCTATGCTCGTAACAAATCGTTCACTAGTTGTGCTTTCTATAATTTCATATAAATCATATATTTCTTTAAACTTTTTACTCAAAAAATCTTCTTTAGATATTAAACTTTTAACTTTTTCTTTATCTAAGTTTTCGGATTCAAATATAGTTACAAACTTATATAATTTCTCGGCAAATCCCTGTGTGTTTCCAACCTTATTAAATATTTTAAGCTTATCTGCATTATCTATAATACATTTTTTTATAATATATTTTTTAGATATTTCAGGCAAAAATTCTTTATTTTCATACAGCTTTTTATTTTCGACATTCTGCTCTGAAAATCTTTTTAGCGTTGTTATTTTTGTATTTATCATGCCTGAATTTTGAGTATATTTAAAATATTCTTGTTCTGCAACTATTCTTGCAAAATCTGGAACAAACACCACACATTTTCTTCCAATTTTTTCAGAGTTTTTAATATCCTCATACATAAGCTTAGACTTACCTGAATTACTTCTACCAATTATTAGTTTTAATGGCATAATTTCCTCCGCTATTTATTCTATTATCTCTGACTCCACTTTTTCTACTTCTTCGTTATTTGCTACTATCTCGTTGTTTTTTATTTTTTCAAAATCTGGTAAATCTTCAATGTCATTGATACCCATACTTCTTAAAAATTCATTAGTTACACTAAATATCGCAGGTCTTCCAGGTATTTTTAATCTTCCTACCTCCTCAACAAGTCCATATTCAATTAGTTTAGAAACCTGTGAATCACTATTTGTTCCTCTAATACTTTCTATTTCACTTTTGGTAATTTTAGGATTGTATGCAATTATACTAAGCACCTCTAGTGCTGAAGCAGATAAATTTCCTTTTTTGCTACTTTCAACAAACTTTGATACCCAGTTGTAATACTTTTTGTTCGTGACTAATTGGTAACCGTTTTTAACTTTAACTAAGCTAACTCCTTTTTCATCTGAATACTCATCTTTCAAAATATTTATAGCCTGTTCTGCCTCATCTTTTGAAACATCTAAAGCCGCTATTATTTCTTCTAAAGTTACAACTCTACCAAGGGCAAATAGTATTGATTCGATTATATTTTTAATTTCTTCTATTTCCATATCTGTACCTCTTCTTTTTTGAAATTATATCATAGCACTTTGTAATAATCTAGTGTAGATATAAAAAGACTTGGAGATTAAATCTCCAAGTCTATATTTTATCTTAATTCAATAGAAAAGATTAACTTTTTAATTGCTTCTGAAACCATGTTATCAAAGCTGTGTTTATTCAAAAGTTTCTTCAAACTTTCAACTGTCTTTTGAGGATCTAAGGAAAAATTATGATCTCTAACTATTTGTTTAATTTCATCCCGAACAGCCATGTGTTGAAATTCACATGGGTTAATTCCCATAATGATAGAAAGTCTTTCATCAGAATAAGGCAAACGTCCACTGTTTTCCATTTTATTTCATCCTTTCAAATTAAGTACAAAGTCAAATGTGATTTTTAATTAGTTTAAATTCAAAGAGTCAAAGTCACTCCTCCTCCAAAACAAGTTTTCAAGTTTTTTAGCTAATTATCACCCCTATCTATGTATGCAATAACAGTTTTTCTATTATTTTAACCTCCACAACCTACCTGTATAATTAACAGGCAACTAAATTAAATGATCACGTGAATATATTATACCATATTATGTATACCATTTTCAAGATATATGTTTAGTTTTATAACCACAAGCTAATTGTGTAAAATTGCGGTATTAAGCATAGCCTGATTGTTTTTTTGCTAATACTATGGTATAATCTGTGTCTCAAGGAGGTAAACATTATGCTATGTTCAGATTGTAAAAAAAATATGGCAGTTATATATATAAATAAATTAGAAGACGATGGTGATGGAAACTCTAAATCAAAAGAAGTAGTAGGGCTTTGTATGGAATGTGCTAAAAAAAGAGGAATAGATCCTCTAAAAAACGTAACTCAAGCCTTCAACAATTTATCACCAGAAGATATGAAAAATTTAACAGAACAATTTACTAATATGTTTTCAGGAGCTAATCTTGAGAATTTAGCAAATATGTTTGGTGAAATATCACCGGAAGATATGGAATATATGAATGAGGCTTTTTCTCAGGGAATGCAGCCAGAAGAAAGTAACATCCAGTTTAACTCTCAAAATGACCAAAAAGAAAAGATAAAAAAAGAAAATAAAAAACTAAAATATTTGGATACATACGCTACAAATCTAACTCGTCTTGCAAAAGAAGGAAAATTAGATAAAGTAGTTGGACGTGAAAAAGAACTTGAACGTCTAATTCAAATTTTAAATAGAAGAACAAAAAATAATCCCGCACTAATTGGAGAACCAGGTGTTGGTAAAACAGCTGTAATAAATGCTTTAGCATTAAAAATTGCTGCAAAAGAAGTCCCTCAAAAACTAGCAAATAAAGAAGTATACCTTCTAGACATGACAGCTATGGTTGCAGGCACTCAATTTAGAGGACAATTTGAAGCTCGTATGAAAGGCGTAATTGATGAATGTAAAGCGTATTCAAATATAATTCTTGCAATTGATGAGCTTCACAATATTGTTGGAGGCCTTGACCACGATAACTCAATGAATGCCGGAAATATGTTAAAACCAGCGTTGGCAGATGGAACAATTCAAGTAATTGGTGCAACTACTCTTAAAGAATACAGAAAATATATCGAAAAAGACTCTGCTTTGGAAAGACGTTTTCAGCCAATAATGGTTGATGAACCAAGTTCTGACGAAACGGTAGAAATTTTAAGAGGAATTAAACATTACTATGAAAAACACCATAAAGTAATAATCCCTGATGAAATATTAAAAGATACTGTTCGTCTTGCCCAGAAATATATTTTTGATAGATTTTTCCCAGATAAAGCAATTGACTTGCTTGACGAGGCTTGCTCTAGAGTATATCTAGATAATAAAGTTCAAAGTCAAATAGAATCTATTGAAGATAAATTAAAAGATATAGAAAACGAAATTAAAGATACTGAAAGTGAAATAACTGACAGCGATGTAGCAAGTTACGAAAAAGCAGCAACTCTTAAGGCTACAGAATGTACATTAAAAACTAAACTTGACGAACTTAATAAAAAGGTAAAGAAAAGTGTCGTTACTTTCGATAACCTTGCCAAGGTCGTTGAACTTTGGACTAAAATACCAGTATCACGTCTTACAACTGCTGAAAGCGATAAACTTCTAGGCTTAGAAAATGAACTAAATAAAAAAATAATAGGTCAGACTGATGCAGTTAAAAACCTATCTCAAGCTATACTTCGTAAAAGAAGTAATATCACTGACTCTGTTCGTCCACCTTCATTTATATTTGTTGGATCAACAGGTGTTGGTAAAACAGCTCTTGTAAAAGCATTAGCATATGAACTATTTGATAGAGAAGATGCTATAATTCGTCTAGATATGTCTGAATATATGGAATCTCACAGTGTATCTAAACTAATTGGGGCACCTCCTGGATATGTTGGCTTTGATGATGCTGGGTATTTAACTGAAAAAGTTAGACGTAATCCATATAGCATATTGCTTCTAGATGAAATTGAAAAAGCTCATCCTAGTGTTTACAACATATTGCTTCAAATACTAGAAGATGGACGTCTTACTGATTCACAAGGAAGAACCGTATCATTTAAAAACACTGTTGTAATAATGACATCAAATCTTGGTACAAATTATAAAAGTGATGGATTTGGGTTTGCTAACGAAGAGTCTAATAAGGAAAATATGAGTACTAAAGTAGAAGCTGCTTTGAAAGACTATTTCTCACCAGAGTTTTTAAATAGAATTGATGATATAATAGTATTTAATAAACTAAACAAACAAAATGCTATGGATATTACTCGTCTACTTCTTAACGAATATATTACTGAAGTAGAAAATAAAAAGATTTATTTAAAATACACAGAAGCTCTTGTAGAGTTCATTACAAATACAGGATTTAGTGATAAATTTGGTGCAAGACCTCTTCGTCGTGCTATTCAAAAGAATGTAGAAGATTTAATAGCATACAAATACATTAAAGGTGAACTTAAGGAAAATACAAATTACATTTTAGACGTGTTAAATGGAAGTGTTACTCTTACAATGATACCATCAGAGATTGTTCCAAAAAAGAAAAAGGAAAAAAGTAATGCATAATAACTAAACCTAGCAGTCACCTGCTAGGTTTTTTATGTGTAATATAACTTTAAATGTTACATTCTTCATTATTTTTTATTAAATAGGCTTTTAATTTTAGTAAATAATTTTTGTATAAAATTCTGCGGCCTATATTCTACTAGTTCCTGCGTTGTTTGAGTTGTACATATCTCTTGATTAGTTTTATTTTTAAACATATTATCTGGACTACACTGCTCATGAAGTATCTCTTCATACTTTTTATCATTTTCAATTAACTTTTTATCCAGTTCCTTTTTTTCATCTCCATTACACCAATAATTCCTATATATAACAGCAATTAAATCTTTAGTTTTCTCCTTAATTCTCTGTTGACCTAAAGGCTTATACGGATCAATTTTTACACTGTAATTTGGACTTGCTGCTTTTTCAAAAAAGTTCCTTAGATTTAATGGTATTTTTTCAACTTCAGATCTAGGCAAATAATTTAATATTTCAACTAATTCTGCTGATGCTTCAGCAAATTCATTTGTAACCAAATTAATCCTCCTTTTTAAAATAGTTCTTTTGTAGATTCTCTACTTTTATTTAAATTTCCCATCTCAATGTATCCTGCCTCTACTTCTTGACTTGTTTTTCTTACATCTCTAGCAAGACTTGATTCGGCAATTTTTCTAGCATCTTCTATACAACTACTTGCAATAGGCAAATCCTGTGACAAATTAGTTTTTTCTTGTTTTGGTAATACTTCTGTTAAATTTTCAAAATCTATTTCTTGAAATCTATGCTTTAGATATGCTTCTCTAACAATAGAAGATTCTATAATACTTTCATCAAATATTGTTTTTTCTGATACGAGCGTCCTTTCTGTGAAAAATTCTTTCATAATATCATCTGTTTTTTCTTTAAAATCAATAGCCGCTACTTTAGACATTTCTTTTAAATGTTCTGCTGATAATTCATCATGTATACAATAACTAGCTTTTACAAGTTTTCTAGCAGAATCCGTTTTTAAAGAGTCAAATGAAAATTTTTCCCCTGGTGTATTATTAACTTTTGGCACAAATCTAGCTTTATCTAAATTAACTCCATCTTCTATATATTTTGCTATGCAATCAATTTTTTCTCCGTTATCTATATCTAATTCATATTTTTCACATAATTGTACAACTTTTTCTTTTCTCTCTCTTTCCATTTCTTTTGATACAGATGAAGAGTAATTTAAATCCTGTAACTCTATTGCAGCCTGTATTATACCTATATCTGTTTTTGAATATTTCTCACTTAGTTCTTGTCCTGCAATTTTTGCGCTATATGCTTGATGTTTTTCTCTTGTAGTATCAAGTTTTCTTCCGCTAGAATGATATTTTACCGCTTCTTGCAACAATTTTTTTGTTCTATCATCAGCATTCTCTAAATTTGCAATAGCACTAGAAAACGTTGCAACTCTTGCTATATACTCTTCTGAATATTCTTTGTTTTCATTATAATAACCTTTTTGATGTATTTCTTGGACAGTATTGCATATTTCTGAAATATCTATATTGTTTTGCAATTCAGAAAATGATAATTGTTCAGGCATAAATTTACTATTTCCATACACCGTTTCATAAGTAGAAGATTCTAGTTCGTGACTCTCTTGCATTATTTCAAGAGTCGTATTTCTTGTCTTAGCTTTTGTTATTTCTTGTCTACCATACATTCTTTGTATTTCATCTATACGATAATCTACATCCAAATCAATTCCTGCCATGATTTGCTTTTCATACATTGTTGGCATCAACACATTTTTTTCTCGCTCTTTTCTTATGTATTGCTTAATTTGTGATATTGTTTGTAAACCCTCTTGAACTTCGCCCTTTTCTATTCTTTGTTTAGCAATTTCTACACATTCTGAAGTAATTTTATTTAAATGAGATTTATTAAACATAGCATCTGCATTCTCTTTTTCACTATTTTCTCCTAATAGCTCATCTGCTAAACTAGAATCCATATGAGCATTTCTAACATTATTGAATTTAGTTATTATTTGTCCTATAAGTTCTGGTTGCAAACTTTCCCCGTTTTTAAATTCATTAAACAAATCATCTATTTCTTGCTTTGTTTTACTTGCTAATTCTCTTCTATCTATCAATTCAATAGGTACAGTTCTACCAAGTTTCTTGCTTAACTCTATTGATGCCTTTATGCTATCTTCATCAACTTCCTCAAAACAAATTATACTCGATGGTTGTATCTTTTTATATTCGACTCCTCCGTCCGAAACGTCTTGTATTTCTATATCAACTTCAGAATACCTGCCTCTTGTTTGATCTGGTAAATTATTAGAAGTGTAAAATCTTTGTTGTCTGTATGTTACAGTTGTATTCATCCTTGAATCAGAACACAAATCATATGGCGCAGCGGCAGTTACTGCCTCAGCATCAAATCCACTTATAGATATAACTACGCCTTTTTTATCTCCAAGCAGTGCCGTTCCCGGATTTGTTTCATTTATAAAGCTATAACATAAAGCATGATTGCCAGCCATTGCTGATGTATTCCACCTGTCATACATGTCTGTTCCAGCGACTTTCTCATCACTTTTTCTATATGCGTTCATAACACTTATCATTCTATTAAACGGTCCATTCACTTTTCTTACTAAATACTCTTGACCATCTTCAGTACGTTCAACTAGTTCCACATTGTTTTCCCTGTCATGTTCACTTAAAGTTCTAGTAATATCTCTACCATATGACCTTCTTAGTGCATTATCTAACGTAGTAACACATTTATACCTTTCGAATGATTTTGTTTTATCTTCTTTCTCAACTGACTCAAAATACGCCTTTTGAATTTTATTTAAATCATTTTCTTGAATTAGCGATTTTAGTTTAATAACAATTTCCAAAGATTCTTTTTCCGCTTTTTCTTTATATGTTTCTAACTCTTTTCCTTCATATTTTGCTAACAAACTCTCCGGATCATTTCCGTATTTTGTTACCAAATCAACTGCACTTGAATAGTCCATTCCAACTGTTCTTTGAAGATATGCATCTTTTACATCTACCAAAGTTGAATTTTTAGAATTTATAACTCCATCCAATTCGGCATTTTTATTTACTACAAAGTTTAATATGTCATCATAACTTTGAATTTTATTTGCTTCTTGAGGATTTATAGCTAAGTAAGTAAGTACAGTTTTTTCCTCTTCCGTTAAAAATCGTGATTTATCTTGTATTCTATTAGAAGCTAATTTAAGGAACTCTTTAGACTTAGTTTCATACTCTTGTTTTTCAGAATTATATACTGAGACTTCTTCTCTTACAATTGAATTACTTAATTTTTCTATTAAAGGTTCAATAAATAAATTATCTTGCTTTAAATTTTCCAATGCAAAACCAAATGTAGCCAACGCATCCTTATCTTTGGCTAGTTCTATTATTGAATGCTGTACATCACTATACCTTACTATTCTTTCTAAATTTTTTTCACCAATACTATTTATAATATCCGGATTAAGAATATCTAAATTTAGTGTTGAAAACAAACTAGAATTATTTTTAGCAAATTTCTTCATCAACTCTATTTCTGATTCATATAGTTCAGTTCTTCCAATACTTTCTAATTTATTCTTATATCCAATTTGTAAAAGTTTATCAAAGTTTTCATTTTCAAAGTCAGCATAGTCTAAATATTTAGGATGCTTTTTTATTGCCTCCAATACAACTTTATCTGTTCTGTACTCTTTCGGAATTTTATCTAGAATATCCCAGTTATCAACTAATGCTTGACCTGGTCCTCTCCTACCCAAATACTTTTTTTCTTCTAACATACCAATTGCCGAAACAATAATATCTTCATATTGTTCATTGTAATTGGTGATATCGTTCGGAACTGGAATATGCTCTATTCCAGAAGGTCCATTTACTTGTAAATAAGCATTTATAATATTAACACTTATAGCTTCTGGCGGAATTGCTATATGGCTTCTTCTATTTTCAAATTTATCTACAAATACATTTGCCTGTCTTTCTTTTATGAAGTCTATAACTTTTCTTTCATACCATTCTCTATATGATTCCTTTTCTTTTTCTGAAAAACCTGAAATCCATTCTTCATATTCTCCTCTAGTTGCCTCGTCAGTGATTGTATAAATTTTTCTATCTATTGATGGAATGTCCTTTATTTGAAGATCACTGATATCTTTTAGTGCACGTTCACACATCTCAATAGTTATATTTTGAACTGGAACAGATGAGAGTCCAAAATAGCTTTTATCTCCATTTGTCTCATTACATTTATCAAGTACCGCATTCCAAACTCTTTCAGTCATTCTCTCTTTAGGTATTCTTATATTCAAATTATCTGTGTCTTGCATTTGAGAAATCTTATTTACTATTACATCATCTACCCAAATGTTATATTCTTCTTGTGAAAGTCCATCTTCAAAAGAAACCGTTGGAATATGACTAATAATATACTCAGATTTTCCTAACAATGTTTCATAAATCTGTCTACTACGGCTTGATTCTGGAATTTTCTCTAAAAAGTCCTGAACATGATATCCATCTGATTTCAATAATTTTGAGCCTTCACTACAAACTTCTAAAGTTTTTTGTGAATCTTTTAATTCAGAAAACAACTCCTGAATATTATCCGGATTGCGTTTTATCACATCTTTAACTAAATTTTCACTCCATTTAGCATACTCTTCATCTGTCATATTTTCGTCTATTTTTTTATCAGGTAAAGATGAAACTAAGAAATTATCTTTAGATATGGCCAATTCCCATATATCTTTACTTTTAGATTTTTCTGGAATCAATTTAAATACATCAGTAAAAGCATATGTAGATTTCTCTAACAATCTTTTAGAAAATTGCTCATCAAATAACTCTGGTGGGATTCGTTCTAGTATTGATGCATTAGAATTAATAGACTCTACCCTATCTACCAATAATTTTAAGGATGAACCATCCGTAATAGTAGCAGGCGCCGAATCAATAAATTCTTTTATTTCAAAATCAGAAATTATTTTGTCAGGGCTTTTCAAAAAACTTTCAATTAGACCTTGATTGATATATTCTGATTTTGTATTTAATAAAATGTTCGAAAGCTGCTCGAGATTATAAGCTTTTTCACATTTTTGAGTTAGTAATTTCGTATAAAACTCTTCATATTTTTTATTATTTCCCCCTGATAATATTCCATCTATTTCAGACATTTCAAAGCCGTAAGAATTACAACCTAATATGTTGTATGCCTCATCACCATATATATCAATAACATCTCTAAGTAATTGATTTGCTTCGTCTCTTCCTAATACTTCTTCTCTAAAGGATTTGTCTCCTTCAGAAATCGAAAGAATTACTTTAAAAGCATCATAATCTAAATCATATTTATCAAAAATATCAGGGCAATATTTATAATACTCATCATATAAACTTTTAATATTTTCTACAGATATATCATTATTTAATAACTCAGCACCTTGTTCTGATTCCTCTATTCTTTTGCCTATTTCATCAAATATAGTTGTTTGATTATCAATAAAAAACTTAATTTGTTCTTTTGTCATATATTTACCTCAATTTATTTTAATTCTATCTTGCATCATCCTCTTTTTGCTTATCTTTATTAAAGTTTCTAAGCCTATCATTAAGGCCTCTTAAAACTTCATATTCTTCTTTTTCTGTATCTTTTTCAAATTCCATCTTTTTTCCTTCTTTTTCTTTCTATTATATTATAACACAACTTTTTTAGTTTTCGTCAATAGAATATTATAAACTCTTAACATTTATCCGTCCCATTCCAATAGTAAACAATTTTATTATTATCATTACATATAACTATACATAGTATTATTAAGCATTACATACTTGCCTGTTATCACTTCAAAAAATTAATTTTAAAACAAATCTAGTTTTTCTTTTACTCTATTTACTTCTACTTTTTTAAACATATCCGCTTTGCCATGCTCTAATATTCTAATTTCTATAGTATTTATTTTAAAAATAATGGAATCTCCATATTTATATTTATATTCTCCATTTATGCATATAAAATTTTTAATTTCTGCAAATCTATATGTATATCATTATTCCACTTAGTTTTACATTCTAATATATTTATATTAATACTTAAAATTGTATCATTTTGAAACCGTTAATTTATTTAGAACATTTTTCAATTTGTTTTGTTGGTTATAACATTTAGAGATTGTAGTTTTACTGTATTTTATTTCAAATAATATTCTATCAGCTTAATGTACTGATCTTGTGCATTTAAACATGTATCAGTTAAATATCCCTTTTCACTTTTGTATTCTTTCAATCCTCTATAATAAAATAATTTATCTGCATCTTGTATAATAAACGGAACAATATTATTCTTTAAACATTCTTTAAACATAATTATTCTTCCTATTCTGCCATTACCATCTTGAAACGGATGTATACTCTCAAATCTATAATGAAATTCAATTATTTCTTTTATAGTTATTTGTTTAAGTGTATTATACCAATCCACTAGCTTTAACATATCTTTTTCAACATTATTTGGTGATGTTGTTTTAACTCCACTTCCTATTGTATTAGATCTTTGTTTGTATTCTCCAACATTGAACCATTCGACTCTACTATCAGAAGTCCCATCTTTCAAAATCTCATGAAACTCCTTTATCATTTTTTCAGTTAATTTTTTATCTGCTACATCTAGCATATAATCAACTAATTTAAAGTGATTAGATGTTTCTAATATATCATCCACTTTTGCAATTGTATCACTTTCAAATAAAATAGTATTTGTTTCAAAAATGTATCTTGTTTGATCTTCTGTTAATGTATTTCCCTCTATGTGATTTGTATTATATGCAAATGAAACCTGCGTTTGATGATATAAATTTCCTTTTAATTTCATCTCTTTTTGTTCTCTAAGTGTGTCTAATATATTTATTTTTGAAATATCAAATTTTTCTTTGGCGTCATTTAATAATTCATCAATTGATATTCCAAATAATTTTGATAATCTTTTTAATGATTCAATACTGGGTTCTAAAGCACCTGATTCATATTTTGAAACTGTACCAGCACTAACATCTAATACATCTGCAATATCGTTTTGAGTCATTTTTTTATTTTCTCTATATGACTTAATTTTATCTCCTAACATAATAAAACTCTCCTTTCTGGCTCTAATATCATTATATCACATCATTTCCAAAAAAGAAAGTTTTGTTTTTAATTATACATTTTCTATTCCAAAACGGAATTACTATTTGATTTCCAGTTCTTTAACAAAGCTCGTTGCACTCTCACCGTTTGGCACAACTAAATATACTTTTGTTCTTGTCCTTGTTAGTGCAACATAAAAAAGTCTTGCCTCTTCTTCTCTTTTGGAATTTCTATCCAAAGTATCCGTTTTAAAATAATTGAATATCCAATGAGATTTCAACCCCTTTGATGGAAATATTCTCTCATGTAGTCTATATATTATAACTTGATCTGCCGTAACGCCCTTCGAACTATGCATAGTAAGTATCCTAACCCTAGCGTCTGGTACTTCTTTAACAAGTACTTCATCATCTACACCACTTTTAAACAATCCACTATCAAATAAATCTGCTATATCTCTGTTTCTCCTTGCAAGCAAGAGTATTTCTTTATTTGGATTTTCGGTATATAATTTTTTAATTAATCCCTGTATAATCTCAAATTCTTGACATACCTTTTCAAACTTTACTATCTCAACCGGATTATCCATATGCTTATTTGACAGTAATTTTTTTCGGCTCAATTTCTTGTTATTTTGAACAAATTTTGAAGTTATATCTGCAAGTTCCTGCGAATATCTATGTGTATTACTAAGCATAAGAGTATTATTAGCATCTTCAAAATAATCATTAAACCTTGTAAACAAATCCACTTTTGCTCCTTGAAAAGAATATATAGATTGCCAATCATCTCCAACAGAAACCAATTTTGCATTATAATAATCTACCAATGCCTTAACAAACAAGTATCTTTGATATGTAATATCTTGATATTCATCAACTATAACATACTTAAATTTGTACCCGTTACATCTACTTGTCCTAATATACTTATACGTTTTATTTATCATATCAGAATAATCTATCATATGATTTTTAACAAGATATTCCTCATAATAATTATATATATCCTTTAGCACATCAATTGCTTGCTTTCTTTTTTCTTTTTCTTCTTTAGCATCTGTACTGTAATAGTTAAAATATACCTTGTCCTTATCTATTTTCTTCTTTACTTCTTCAAATAAAGCATCAGTATCATCTGATAACATATCTTTTACAGTCATCACAAATTTTACCATCAAGCTTACAAAAAAGAAAAACTCCGAACTCAAATTTTGTTCCATTATATCGTTAAAAATATATTTTTCATCTAATGGTTTTAATTTAATTCCAAGGCTCTCTAACTGTAATTTTAAATCATCTAAGTAATATATAATTTCTCCATTTTTCTCTTTTCTGTAGTCTAAATTTATATATTTATATTCAGGATGTACCTTTTGAAAATTTTCTTTTTTCTTTCTAACCTTGTTATACTGCATAATCTTTTTTGGTATTTCTTCACCGTTTTTATAACATCCAGATAATCCGAAATACTCAATATATATTTTCTTGCCATTCACATACACCGCAAAATCTGGCGAATAGGATTTTCCCTCGTCTACTTTTTCTTCCAACATTTCTTCATAAGTATAATTTAAACCGTTTGCGTAAAGATAATTTGAAATTTTAACCTCACCAATTGATTTACACTTTTTCCCTAGCAAATCTTTCATATTTTCCATGTTTGATGCTGCTCTAAATTTTATGTATTCCTTTATTCCACCAGTTCTTTTACTTTCTTTTTCAAATTTTCTCTTTTTATAATCTGCAAAATATTCCTCAAACGTATCAAATTTATCATAATTGTTTACAAATCCTTTAAAAAAGAAATATGTCGCAGGATAATCTTTGCCGTGTTCAAGTGGTGGAAATGCATCCAATATCTTTTTAATTTCATTCTTATCTCTAAATTTATCTATAATGTACTGTGTTATTATTTCGTTTTGTATAGTTTCTGATGCCACCTTAACTGGATAATCATACAGATTTCTTAGAATATTCATACCAAGTGAATGAAATGTTGCAACATTTACTTTGTCCCCAACAAGTTCAGAAACCTTTTCTCCTAAATCATCTGCTGAAGTTTTAGTATATGATAACATACAAATTTCCTCTGGCAACACACCTTTTTTATCTACTAAATATTTTGCTTTTGCTGCAATTGTAGTACTTTTCCCAGAGCCCGCACCAGCGTTAATTAAAGCATAACTATCATCAAATAATATTGCTTTTCTTTGCTCTTCGTCTAAAATAACGTTAGAGTTGGTATTATCATATAGATGATCGAAATATTCTTTGTTTTTATCTAACTCTTCTTTTATATATTTTTCATTGTGCTTATTTAATAAAATACAAAGTTCATCATTAGTCTTTAGTCCACAAAGTTCTAAATATGCATACATTTCAGCTTTAGATATGTATCTGTTTTGATTCAATAGTTTTTGAATTTTATAACTTAGCATATATTCTCCTTATCTTTCGTAAAATACAAGTTTAATATACCATACAACGACAAATTTTACTATATTTTCCAGTTATTTTACTTAAAAATCCTTTTGATAAGAATCTATTAATTTACTACTATAAAGTTTTAAAAAAGCTATTGTATTAATAAATAATTGTAAATTATTAAAGTTAAAGTCACATACTTCATTTATTAACTTGGCTTTTAACTAAACATAGCCATCATAATTACTCCTAAGGAATTTATTAGCATATGCAAAAACATATTAACTGCCAAATTATTAGTCCTAACATATAAATGTGCCAGCATGCATCCAATTAATACATATTGTGATGCCATTAATATCGCATTAATTAAATTGGCTTCAGAAAGGACATGTAAAAAAACAAATATAATTCCTGATATTATTATAAATGCAATTTTATTTTTAACAAAATACCTTAAAGTACCTCTAAAAATATTTTCTTCAACAACAGGAGCAAAAAATACCGCTAATATAAATACTTTTAATAATGGCATCTCCTCAAGGCCTTCTTGATTAACACTTGTTACTTGATTCGTTAATGTTATTGCAACAACTGACATTATTACAATAAACAGTATGTATTTTTTTACTGTTTTTAAAATACAATTACCATACTCTTTAAAGTTTTTAAACAATATTTTACTATCTCTTATTAATACTCTTTTAAAAGAAAAAATCGCCCAAATAAATGTTACAATTATTGCAATTATAATATACATTTTTCTTTCAATTTCACTTTCAGGAAAGCCTACTTGATATAAATAAAACACAAAGTAAATTATTACTAATATGATACTACAAATTATCTCTTTAATAGTTGGCTTTAGTCTCTTTATTTTTGGAATCTCTCCAATATATTCTTCATTCTCACATATTACTCTTTTTCTTGTAAAAAAAGTAATATTAAATTAATAAGTAATAGAATAATGGCATAAACGTTTCTTGATACAAAAAAGAAAATAAAGTTAAAAACATTAAAAAATCAATTTTTATCCTACTATTGATTTGATTTTTGGCAATCATGTATATTGATAATATGCTTGTAACTATAGCAAACCCTGCTCCAACACAAATACCTCTTACGCCACCTTTTGCAAATAATTCCAATCTTCTTTTCAAAAGAATCTCTGGGATTATTTTTTTAAATAGTGTAAAATCATCGCTTAATAATTGCTCTGCATTAATTATTACATATATATTAATAACTATTAGAGCAATGCTTGTTACAATTAATAAATATTTAACTGTTTTCTTCATATCTTGTGAACCTCTCAATTTTTAACTTCACTTTGTTTATAAATGTTTTTTCTTTTGTCCAACGAGCAATATGATTTTTTATTTCTTATGCCAGTATTTTTTCTCTCCTTAACCATTCTTATTTTATTGTGTCAATTATACCACATTTTCGACTTTTTCCATATTTTGCAATAACATTTTCCGCTGTCTAACCGTCCTTTTTATTCATAAAAAATATCAAGAGAGCCTATTCTCACTTGATATATCTTTCTTTTATGCATTTTATTATTTAAATTCGTCTGGTTATAAGTGTAAAAAATATTCTCTGCATTCCATTTTATATAACCCTTTCTACATCCACACTTTCCAAATATTCCTTTAACTTAACATTGCTATCTAAATAAAAGAAACTCTGTGGTGCCGTGAACTTATACTTTTCTCGAAGCTCATCAAGATGTATTGGCTTTTTAAGTCTATATAAGCTCTTAATATGGTAAGCATAAGGTGCCTCTTTCTCTCCCATGTTAAACTCTGTATTACCATACCCCTCTTCTACTATTTTGTCTGGATACGCCACTATTTTATCTATACCTACTACATATTCTAATGCGCAAACAGGAGAAGACGTGTATACCCATAGCCTGTCCACCCCTCTACTTGGAACATATTTCCTAAACTCATGGTTTTTCACACCGCTTTTTATCCTCGCAACATGAACTGGCTTTATACTCATTACAACGTCAGTCAAAACAAACACCTCCTATTTAAAGTATCTTATCTCAAACCTAGTGTACTCGCCAAGACTGGACTTAACATCTATTTTGCCACCACTTTTTTCAATAATGCTTTTTGCAAGTGCAAGTCCAATTCCAACACTTTCTTTATCTGAATTTTTTCCCCTATAAAATCTATCAAAAATATGCGGCAAATCTTCTCTAGCTATTCCACATCCATTGTCTTTTATCTCAACCAATGTGTATATTTTATTTTCACTCGTATTAATTGTAACTACTCCACCTTCAAAAGAATGCTCAACACAATTTTTAATAATATTAGTTAAAGCTTCTACTTGCCAATTAAAATCACAGTTTAAAACAATGTTTTTTGCATTACATTCAATTCTTACACCTTTTAAATCACAAAGTACTGCAACATTTTTAACTGACGTCTCTATAATATCTTTTAAATTATTTGCATCATTTACCATATGCACTGCATTTACATCAAATCTAGATAGTTTTAGCAAATTGCCTATAAGGAAATTTATTTTAACAACTTCCTTTTTTATATCTTTAATAAAATCTAGCATTACTTCATTTGGTATTTCCGGGTTATCTAATATATTATCCAGTAATATATTAATTGATGTTAAAGGGGTTTTAAGTTGGTGTGAGATATCCTCTAAAGATACCTTAATATTCTTTTTATCCTTAACAGAGTTTTCAGCATGCTCTCTTAACATGATAGCAGTTTTATACAACTCATTTTTTAGTATAGACAACTCATCTTCAACATTGTCCTCTATATCTATACCATAATCTCTATTATTTATTCTCTCTAAACACCTAGTAACATCTGTAATTCGTTTTTGTTCACCTTTATAGTAACTTATCCATAGCAACACAATTGCTATAATCATAGCACATATAACGCAATTGTTTATAGCAAAAAACATCTTAGCATTTTCATGATTTTTTAGTATAACAAAATCGTCATTAAGATTTATACCATAGTTTTCTAATACATTTGGCTCATAAAACTCATTACTATTCAATATACTCATCAATTCATCTTGCGTTATATCAGGATACTTTTCAGTCACTTTATACAAAATAGCATTTAACACTTCATTTTGATTCTTTTTATATTCATTTACGAAAGACATATATACAAGATTTGAACATACCAAATATGCCACAATTATTATTGTAAAAATTACTAATAATTTTTTAACTTTCATCTATTCTATACCCAATTCCTTTAACTGTAACAATAATATTCTCCCCAAGCTTTTCTCTAATTCGTTTTAAATACACCGTAATAGTGTTATCACTTACATCATTTCCAGTCCAATTCCAAATACTCTCAATTAAATAATCACGCGTTACAACTTTGTTCAAATTTAAAAATAACAAATGCAATATTTTAAGTTCAAGGCTTGTGAGAGTTATTTCCGTTCCATTTTTATATACCTGCATTTTATCCATATCTAAAGAAATGTCCTTAACTTTTATTATATTTTTCTTGCCATTAACTTTAATTCTATTAATTCTTGCTAAAAGCTCTCTAGTAGAAAAAGGTTTTGTAATATAATCTTCTGCACCTAATTCAAATCCTTTCACTATATCATCTTCCGTATCTTTTGCAGTCAAAAATATAGTTGCAATTTTTTTAGGTTTTATATATTCTTTGTACAGTTCAAACCCATTGCCATCAGGAAGTGACACATCTAGTACTACAAGGTCAATACTGTATTTTTCAATTATATCTTTTGCATCTTTTACACATGAAGCAATAACACATTCATATCCATTTTGTTCAAATGTATAATGTAGCCCCTTAGCAATAGTTGAATTGTCCTCTACAAGCATTATTCTCATTTATTCTCACCTCGTATATTTTACCATAAATTAAGGAGTAAATCAAAAACACACCGCAAGTTTATACCTTACGGCGTGCATTTATTATATATTCTCATTTCGTATAGTATCTATAATGTTTTTCTTATTTACTTTCTTTATTGCGTAGTGCATTATTAGAAGAAGCAATGCATATACAAATACAACTGCACCAAGTGTAGCAAGTATAGGTGGGTTAAATGCTATTGTAAATGAACCATTTGTAAGTACTTTGTTTAACAAATAAGATAATACCAGCCCAATTGGTACACCAAATACTAACGCTTTAGTTCCAATAAATATACTCTCTAAATTTACCATACTACTAAATTCATTTGATGTCATACCCAAACTCTTAAGAGTGGCAAATTCTCTACTTCTTAATTCCATACTTGTATTTAGTGTATTTACAATATTAGTAATACCAATTAATGCAATTACAGTTATGAAACCATACATGAAAATTGCAATAATAGTAAATATTGACTTCATTGCCTGTGCCTGCTCTTTTATATCATCTATTCCATAGTCATATCCTTTAAGTATCTCTTCAATCTCTTCACCTAAAGCCATATTTTTATCTGTTGAAATATATAATTTTTTTCCATAACCACCGTTATTTTCAACTAAACTACTAAAGTATTCCATGTTTACTATCATTGTAGCTGAACTTGTGCTAACTTCTGCAATAGGCTTTTTATCCGTAATAGCAGCTATAGTAATATCTAACTCTTTATCCAGGCCATTTTCCATAAAGTATCCTTTAACTGTACTATTTGCAGTCACATTCAAAATGTCTATTTCAGCCATATCTGTACTCCCTTTTTCTTTGTTATATGCCATTCCACTATACTTATTTAATAGAATTACTTTGTCTTTTGTTTTAGATACATCAAGTCCCAAAGATTTTACGTAAGACACATAACTTCTATCATCTAGAGCTACAAATTCCATTGAATAGTATTGTTTATCTATATCCGAATCTTCTTGAGATATAGAGTAATTAGGCCCTCTAAAATTTATATAGTCTTCAGTTAAGTATTTTTGGTCTTCAATTAAAAATGCTGTGTTACTAACTATAGAATAGCCCTTTACTTCATCAAGTCTTGCTATCTCATTTAACTTTTCTTCAAAACCTTTTTTGTCTCCAGATTTATCAAATACACACATATCATAAGAAAACTCTTTATACGCCATACGTGTAATGCTAAATGTAAGCGATACAAAATATGATAGAGGTATAAATGTTGCCACACATAAGAATATTGATACTATTGCGGTTTTATACTTTTTCTTATTTCTCTTCATATTTTTATATGAGATTGTTCCACCAATTTTAAATATTTTAGATATAATTTTAGGGCATTTAACTTTTTTATAATCTACCTTTATATCTGCCGTACTTCTTATTGCATCAAGTGGAGCAAGACGAGCTGCCATACGTGCACTTTTTAATGCTGATAAATATATTGTAATTATGCTTAAAATCACAGATATTATTATTGCCCATGGTGATACATTAAATATTAAAGTTAAATTAAATATTGAAGATAAATCTACTAAAAACCAATTACATACTTTTATTAGTATAAATGTTGCAAGTAGTCCTAATATTAACCCTAGTGGTATTCCAACAAGTCCCATAAGTAAGGCCTCAAATAATACACTCTTTTTGATTTGTTTTCTTGTTGCTCCAACACTTGCAAGTACACCATATTGTTTTACTTTTTCTGTTGTTGAAATTAAAAATAGGTTTCTAATACAAAATACAGATGACGTTATAATTATTAAAGTAACTATTACAGCTACTGCAAAAAGGCTCTTTATCATAGCATCATCTAGTGGCATACCTTCTAAAGCTATAAGTCTATTGTTATCTGTAAAATCATATTTGGCCTTTTCAATTTCTTTTCCTGCCTTCTCGAGCAACTCTGTACGCTCTTCCATGCTGTAATCTTCCAAGTTATAATACTTGTTGAAATTAAAGTATATCTTATATGCTTCTTTATCTACACCAAGCACAGCTGGAACTACACTATCTAAATCTTTAAGTGCCTTTTTTGTAAATCTTACAAATACAGTAATATTACCATCAAATTTACTTTGAGTAGTTATAAAAGTATAGCCAGGAGCGGAATTTGGTTCTATAATTTTACCAGGTCTTTCAATCATTCCCACTATTTTATATGTATGAGTAGTTGTGTCTATAATTCTTTCGTCATTTTCATCATGAAATGGATTCCCTTGGTTAAGTTCAAAATCTTCGCTCATTCTTTTTCCAATATTTAATGTAATAGTATCCCCGACTTTAATATCTAGTCTCCCATTCGTTACTACATGTGTTGGCATTAATATTTCATTCTCATTTTGAGGTAATCTTCCTTCTACCAAATTTACTTTTAATTCTTCTAGTCCTTTTGCATCATATGCTGTAACGTATGCATAAGGTTTGTAATCATTTTGACAGTTTTCTAATTTAGCATAACCCAAATCTTTAGTATAAAAATAACTTTCGATATTACGGTTATTTTCAAACGTTCCAAGTTCATCTGCATTTACGCCTTCAAACTCATAGTGAAAGTTTCCCTCTGCTTTTTTCTCAAATTCAACAAGTGAATCTTTGGCGCTCATTGCAAAAGTTGATACTGCAGTAAGAAGTGCAACTGCAAGTAATATTCCAATTATACCGATTACAGTTCTTTTCTTATTAAGTTTTAAATTGTTATATGTTAATATATTTAGGAGTTTCATATGACTAATCCTCCTTTACAATTTTTCCATCTTCAATTTTAATTATTCTATTTGCACATTTAGCTATTTCCATATTATGAGTTATCATGATAATTGTTTGGTTAAGCTCTTTGTTAGATTTTCTTAAAAGCTCAACTATTTCATTACTTGCTTTAGAATCAAGGTTTCCAGTTGGCTCATCAGCTAAAATTATTGCTGGACGTGTAATTAACGCTCTTCCTATAGAAGTACGTTGCTGTTGTCCACCAGACAATTCATTTGGTAAATGTGTTCTTCTATTTTGAAGTCCAAGTAATTTTAACATACGTTCCATATCTTCCTTGTCTGCATGCCTTGAATCTAACTCTAATGGTAATGCAATATTTTCTTCTACATTTAATATTGGAATTAAGTTATAAAACTGATAAATAAGTCCAATTTGTCTTCTTCTAAATATAGCCAGGCTATCGTCATTTAAAGCATATATATCTTGGTCATTTATATACACCTTACCTTTAGTTGGTCTATCTACTCCACCAATCAAATGAAGCAATGTTGACTTCCCGCTACCACTAGCACCAACTATTGCAACAAACTCACCTTTATTTACACTAAAAGAAACATTATCTAGTGCAACTACTTTGGTACTGTCTTTTCCGTAAATCTTACTTAAATTTTCTACTTTTAATATTTCCATTCAAAGTTTCCCCCTCTTTTTATAACTACATTATACAATACCATTGTGACAAGTAAGTGACATTTTAAAAAAATACAATATTTTTTCAAAATAATTTTTTCAATCGAAGATAAACTTTAAAACTACTTTTAAACTAATATACAAACCTCTTTGTTATCTGAAAATTTTTAATATTAAAAGTGGCCATTTTTTAATGACCACTTACTATTAATTATTAGTACCGTACTCTTCACCTTGTTGTACAATACCGCTGTTATTATCATTTATAACTATATTCACATTATCTGTTTGACAACCAATAATTCCAATATCTTCACTTGGAGTAAAGTGTGTTCCTAAAGTTCCTTCAGTTGCATACTTTACAAATCTTCCTGCCAGTTTTCCAACGGCAGCTTGTTTGGCTCCTGTATTTACACCATTGTGATATAATGTAACACCTGATACAAAACAATTCTTCATTATATATGTAGATTGACCAGCTATTCCACCAACATATATATACCTGTTTTCAGCATTTCCGCTAACAAGTTCAACAGTTATACTTGAAGTATTATTGCCAATAAATTTATTATTTTCTAGCGATATTACATTTTTATGATAAGGTCCTATATCTATTCCTACAATACCACCTGCATACATTTCTCTTTTAGTTGATTTAGACAAAATGTTAAAGTTATTTCCAACAACTTGACAACCTTTTACAACTCCGGTGTGTTCTAATCTTCCTATAATTCCACCACAAGTTGATCCAGGACCATTGTAACTATCCTCTCCAGTTTTTTCTGCAACAAATGAGCCGTTAGTAATACCTACGTTTGTATCTTTTATAACTGCATTATTGAATGCTATTCCAATTATTCCACCTACATTAGGTGAGTATCCCTTGTTTATTTTTGAAAATAGCACTTCTTTTTGTGTATCATTAGTAGAATTAAATGAGCAACCCTCTACCACTACGCCCTCAAGTCCATAAGGTCCATTTTCATTATTAGAGCCATGACGTGCGAAACCAACTAAACCTCCTGTAATCAAAGAATAGTAGTAGGTTAATGTTGAATAACCATCTCCTGCAGAAGTAGTACCCATAGTACTATTCTTTAAAGTAACATTTGTATCTCTAATAGTTGTATACATTGCGTCTGCAATAACACCTGCACAGTAACCCAATCTAGGAGATATAACTTCTATTTTAGAATTAGACAAGTCTACATTACAATCAGATATTTCCATTCTTTCGTTGGTTTCTAATTTAGATTTAGCTACAATTCCGCCAAAAGCAAAGTCATAATTATCTTCATCTGCTGTATCAGAAATCAAAATTTGCGCGTTATTTTCTAATATAAACGAGCATTTTTTGATTTTAGAATTTCCTTCAACAAGCCCTGCAACTCCTCCGATTCGCAAACTTCTTTTAAACGAAGCATTATCAAAAACAAATTTTACAGACTTACCTGATATAATAATATTATTGTTATACAATACTGTATTTTTCATCCTTGATACAAGCATGCCAATGTAATGTTCCCCTACACCTAATGTATCTTTTATGCCAACACTCATATTTATATCAGATGCAAACTTTATATTCACATTAGATATTGTAGCATTTTCTACATATCCAAATATTCCTCCAAATCCTTCACGAGTGCTGGTACCTGATTCAGTAATTAGTATAGTTTTGTTATTTCCATTAAAATAACCTTTAAATGGTCTATTGCTACTCCCTATTGCTAAATTTGAAGTATAACCATTTTTCAATAATTTAAGCTCTACATCATTTTCAAGTTTATATGATGTTGTTGTTAAATATTCTATCTTTTCATCAATTGTAGCTATAGTATCTGGAAAGCTAAATAAGCTTAAATCTGCCTCTAGGCCTTTGTCTACGCTTTCATAGTTTTTATAGCATTCTTTTCTTAAATCATCTGTAGTTAGAATCCTTCCAAGGGCATAAATTTGATCACTTGTAGTGATACTAATTTCTTCTTTTATTTCCAAGCCATACCCTTGTTTTACTTGTACGCCGCTTTCTGTTACTGTAACATCATACATATCCATATTTATGTTACTTTCTTTCATTTTTTTAAGAACGGCACTCTCCAATTCCACTCTACTACGTGCACCCTCTAAATATGCACTATTCCATTCAAGATTAGCAAATTCCTGTACTTGTTTTAAATCATTCATATTTACTGCATCTTTAGCCTTATTTATTATATTGGAATTGCTTATACTAACTACTACAGTCGCAGCAAGTATTGTAATAATAATTATGGTAATTACCAACACAATAAGCGAAATTGCATTTTTCTTTATCATTTTCATATTCCTCCTCTTTCTTTTTAAATAAAGGTTGCAAACACATGATAATAGAACGCAAAAAGACCTATGACTTACATACATTTTCTGTATGCAAAGCATAGGCCAATATAACTTGTCCTTGAAAACAACTATTTAGAAGGCTTTTTTGCCCCCCCCCCATTTACATTATTTTCCATCATTTTCATTTGTTTTCTCCTTTATTTTCCAATATTTTATACCAAATATTTTTAGTTTTCAACCATTTCTTTTTATTTTTTTATCGTCTTTACATTTCTAATTGCAATTACACATTTTATTTGTTATACTTTATGACATATAAGGGTGTGTGATTATGAAAAAGAAAAAATTATTAACAGTTGTTATTATACTAATCGTTATTCTAATTATTGCGGGTGTATCTCCTTTAATTTGGTACAGAACAAATATTTCTCCTGTGTCTAATGACACTGAAAAAAAGAAAGTTGAAATCGAAATTGGAAGTTCAAATGATTCAATAGGTCAAAAATTAGAAGAGGCAGGAATTATAAAAAACAAAACTGCATTTAAAATTTATTTGAAACTAAATAAAGTTGAAGGGCTTCAAGCTGGTACATACTACTTAAGTCCATCAATGACGCTAGATGAAATTATAGACGCACTAAAAAAAGGAATTGTTTTTGTAGACACAAATTTTGATGTTACGTTTGTAGAGGGTACATCAATGAAAAAGTTTGCTAAATACATATCTCAAGTAACTAATAACAGTGAACAAGACGTTTATGATTTAATGAAAAATGAAGAATATATAAACAAAATTATAGACAAGTATTGGTTTATAACAGACGAAATTAAAAACAAAGATATATATTACCCATTAGAGGGATATCTTTTCCCTGATACATATAGCTTTGAATCTCGTGATGTAACTGTAGAGCAAATTTTTGAAGCTATGTTAAATCAAATGGACAAAGTACTTACAAAATACAAAGAAGATATTGAAAAAAGTAAATATTCAGTTCACGAATTACTTACACTAGCATCTCTTTGTGAAAAAGAAGCTGTAAAGGCAGAAGACAGAGCTGAAGTTGCAGGTGTATTTTATAACAGATTAAAATCTGGTGATTCTTTAGGAAGTGATGTTACAACATATTATGCTATAGGAATTGAACTTGGGGAAAGAGATTTATACCAATCAGAATTAGATGCATATAACCCATACAACACAAGAGGTCCAAATATGCAAGGCAAACTTCCAGTAGGACCAATTTCAAATGTTGCAGAATCTTCTATAAAAGCCGCAATATACCCAAAAGCAACAGATAATTATTTCTTTGTAGCAGATAAATATGGTAAGTTGTATTTTACAAAAACTAATGCTGAACATATTCAAATGACAAACAAGCTAATAAAAGAAGGATTATGGCTTGAATTTTAATTTTACTTTAAAGAGAGTAACTATTTTATTAACAGTTACTCTCTTTTAATATATTTGCAAGTTCTATATATTTATTAACAGGTATTTCTTCAGCTCTTACACATTCAGAAAAACCAATGCTCTTAATATGCTCAGTAAGTTGTTCCTTAGAAATGTTAAATAGATTAGAATTCATAATTGAGTTTATAACCTTTTTTCTTCTTGCAGAAAATGAGGCCTTTACCAATTTCTTAAATAATTCTTCATCTTTTATATCTTTTAATTTATCTAGGTTAATATTCATTTTGACAACAGCTGAAGTTACGTTTGGTGCTGGAACAAATGACGTATTAGGAACAATAGTCACAAGTGACATATCTGAAATATAGCTTGTATTAACAGTTAATACTCCATAATCCTTGCTATTCGGTTTGGCAAGTAATCTTTGTGCAACTTCACGTTGAACCATAATAACAATACTAGATATTTTATCTCTATATTCCAATAATTTAAACAATATTGGAGTCGTAATATAATATGGCAAGTTAGCAATAATTTTAACTGAAGATGGCATGTACTCGTTTAAGTCAACTTCCATTATATCTTTATTTATTAAATCGAAATTTTCCATGTTTGAAAATCTGTCTTGCAGTATATTCACCATATCTTTATCTATTTCAAATGCAATTACCTTACCTGCTCTATTTAACAAATACTCTGTTAAATTGCCAAGACCTGGACCAATTTCTATCACAGTGTCGCTACTAGATAAATTACCTGCATCAACTATTTTTTCCAAAACTGAATCATCTACTAAAAAGTTTTGCCCAAAACCTTTTTTGGCATATAACTCATACTTATTTAACAATTCTTTAGTTTTATTTAACGTACTCATAAACTCCCCTTTTATGGTGAAAGTCGCAAGACATTCTTGCGACTATAATCCACCATTTTCTACTAATTTTGTTTTTACTTCCAACACTTTGTTTGCGTATTTCCAAGAATATGCTGTACCTCCATTATTTAAATAATTTCTGTATCCACCATCGCCAAAATTATACGCATTAAGTGCATTTCTTTCCAACAATTCACCGCTATAATATTTACCCCAAGATTTATAATATCTTGCTATCCAATATGTACCTGCTTTTATATTATCATAAACATTAAGAAGGTCAGTTACTCCAAGATTTCTATTTAGATAATAATAATTACACATATTGATTTGACATATTCCATAGTCATTTGTAGAACTTATAGCATTTGTATTATATCCACTTTCAACATACATAAGTGCTAACATTGTTTCGTATGGAACTCCATACCTTTTGCACATGTTATAAGTATATCTTTGTAAATCCGCACTAAGTTTAATATTATACTGTTTAAAGTTTCCATCAACAGCAAAATCATCCGCTGTAACTCTATTTACTGAGCTTCTTGATACTGTTGACACACTAGTTCCAACTTCTATTATTTGATCTTGAGGCTCTTTTGTAATTTCATCACTTATTATATTTTTTGCAATCTCTTTACCATTTAAGTATTGAATTGTATATGTTATATCTTTTTCTCCAGTGCTTCCTGATTGTAGTGTAGTAATTTGACCTCTAGCTACACTAGCATTATTCTTTTTCTCCACACCAAACTCTACAATTTGAGTATCTTTAACTATTTTCTCAGTTATCATAGAATTAGAAGCCTCAATATATTTGTCTATATTTAACTTTGCATTTGCATCCTCTATATATATTTTTATAACCATATTGTCTTCTATTCTGTTATCTATACTAGGATAAACTACTGCTCTTTCATCTATATATATGCCATTTTGCATAAGCATTCCTTCAACAGTATTTGACATAGTAACAATCTGTATTTCGCGTCCATAATAATCAAGAGTTACTACTTTAGATTGAAAGTTAACAACTACTAAACCAACAGTAACAAACACAACCATACACATGATCATCACTGATATCTTTTTTAATATATAAATGTTATTTTTTTCTTTTTCTTCCAAAGAAATTCCTCCCTCCGAATACCTCGGATAATATATATTATACTACTTAATATATTGCTTGTCAAATCCAAACAAAAATAAGACAAAGTTCATCTTTTTTTATTACTAAAATAAATTCTTTAAAATTGTGTTTTTATTCTCATATTTATTGATTTTAAAAACTATAGATGATACAATAAATATTGTATGAGGAGGTAATCATCATGACATGGTTATATATTTTAATTGCTGTTGTTTTAATACTTGCTCTATGGATAGTAGGCGTATACAACAAATTAGTATCTCTTAAAATGAGAGTTAAAAATGCTTGGGCACAAATTGATACTCAACTAAAAAGAAGATTTGATTTGATTCCTAACTTAGTAGAAACAGTAAAGGGTTATACTAAACATGAAGAGGAAACACTTACAAAAGTAATCGAAGCAAGAAACAAATACGTTGCAGCATCAGGAAGTGTAGAAGGCTCTGCAGAAGCTGAAAAAACTTTAAATGCATCTTTAAAACAATTATTTGCTCTAGCAGAAGCTTACCCTGAATTAAAAGCTAACGAAAATTTCACAGCATTACAAGTTGAACTATCTGGAACAGAAGATAAAATTGCTTATTCAAGACAATTTTACAATGATACTGTTACAATGTACAACGAAGCCTTAATGGTTTTCCCAAATAACATTGTAGTTTCAATATTTGGAGCTGGCAAATTTGAAGAAGCAAAATTCTTTGAAATTGATAACGAAGAAGAAAGAAAGAATGTAAAAGTTCAATTCTAGGTGATAAAAATGATACTTGAAAGTGTAAGAAAGAACAAAGTTAGCTCATTTTTCATAGTATCAATATTTATCACAGTAATAATGGTGGGGATATATTTTGTTTGTTTATACAATGGATTTGGAACAGCTGCGGCTGTTACTATAAGTCTTGTATTTTCAATAATCCCTGCCATTATTTCATATTATAACTGCGATAAAATGGTACTGAGCCTAAATCATGCTCGTCCAGCTACACGCGAACAAGATTTACAATTAAGTGTTTTATTGGAAAATTTATGCATTGCTTCAGGACTACCTATGCCAAAATTATACGTTATTGAAGATAAATCTCCAAACGCTTTTGCAACTGGTAGGAATCCAGAACATGCAGTTATATGTGTAACAACTGGCCTCTTAGAAAAGCTAGATAAATACGAATTAGAGGGAGTTTTAGCACATGAAATGGCTCACATTAAAAACTATGACATTTTATTATCAACAGTGGTTTCTGTATTTGTTGGACTTGTTGTAATATTATCTGATATTACAAGTAGGTTTGCTTTTAGAGGAAGACGTGGTTCAAATGATAGTGATAATAAATCTGACGCAATTATAGCCATAATTGCAATACTATTTATGATTCTATCTCCACTATTTGCAACACTTATGCAACTTGCGATATCTAGAAAAAGGGAGTTTTTAGCTGATGCAACTGGAGTTGAGTTTACAAGAAATCCTCAAGGATTAATTGATGCTCTAACAAAAATCTCCGAAGATGCAGATAATCCAACTTATATTGCAAACAAAGCAACAGCTCATATGTACATTTCTTCTCCTCTTAAAGGGAAAGAGAAAAAATCTGACTTATGGTCTACTCATCCTTCCACTGAAAAGAGAATAGAAGCATTAAAAAATATACATTAAAATTTAGAAAGAAGGGTATTTATATGGAAAAGATTAGAGGATTTGAAAAGGCAAAAGGATTCGAAAATTACGACCTAACTATGCCAATTAGAAAAACAAAGTATTCTGCTGGATATGATATCTGTGCGGCTGAAGACTGTGTAATTTCACCATTTTCATTTGGTTCAAAACCTACGCTTGTTAAAACAGGACTTAAAGCATACATGCAAAACGATGAGTATTTGATGCTTTGTAACAGAAGTTCTAATCCATTTAAAAAAGGTCTTGTTATGGCAAATAGTATAGGAATAATAGATTCAGATTATTACGGTAACCCAGATAATGATGGCGCTTTTTCTTTTGCATTCTATAACTTTTTTGACACACCTTTGGAAATTAAAAAAGGAGAGGTTATCGGTCAAGCTATATTTAAAAAATTTCTTGTTACTGATAATGATGATGCACAAGGAGAACGTTTAGGCGGATTTGGAAGCACTAGCAAATAATCTAAACATGAAAATATAGAAAGATACCGGAAAGTTTAATTGCTTTCCGGTATTTTTTATTCAACACTATTATTCTTTTTATTAGAACCAAACAACTCATCAAATTTTTTCTCAAGTTCTTCTTGTAAATCTAACTCTTTAACATTATTCTTCAAATTCTGCATTTGATTATTTTCTTTTGAATCTTGTATATCTATTTTAATATCTTCTACTTCATTATTTTTTTCTTTTAATATCTCTCTTGCTCTATTTTTTCTTGCTTGCAAATGTGCTTGTACATCCATTGTATGTACTTCTACATCTTCTGGTTTCATCATTTCAGACATGTTATGTATTTTAAAACGTTCTACTTCCTCACGAGCAGGATGGTACTTAAAATACCAGGCTTTTTTTGCAAGTATCGGTTTTAATCCACGTACTAATATAATCTCATCATCCATGCCTAGACGTTTAAGCTCATCTATTGTCATCAATTCTCTTCCTTGACGTTGTTCACTATATGAATATCCTTGAGTTTCATAATCCTTTTTATCTCTATTCTTAGATTTTGACTGAAATGTAAGTGTCTTTTGTCCTAGAGATTTTGAAAAGTATTCACAAGTCTTGATTGACTGGCTTCCCAAAAATATTTGTGTGTCACAGTTTGAAATTATATTTTCATATAAGTCTTTATATAAATCTACCAACTGATCTAAAGACTGAACTATGATACTCATTGAAATAAGTCTCGAACGGCTTGTACTTAATTTCTGGTTGAAATCTGGTATTTTACCTATATTTGCAAACTCATCTAATAATAAATACGTTGGTTGTTTTAGTGCTCCTCCATTTCTATCGGCTTGAGCATATAGTCTTTGTAATAATTGTCCATAAAATATTGTTAAAATATAATTATATGTTGAGTGAGAATCTGGAGAAATTACATACAACGCCATTTTTCTTTCACCCAACTCCTCAAAGCTTATATCATTTGATGTTGTTAAACGTTGCATACTAGGACTATCAAAATGAGATAACTTAGATACTAAAGAAATCGCTATACTTTGTTTAGTTTTATCTGCACCAACTCTTATACCCTCATACTCTTTTCTACCAGGATGTTCCGGTGAAAGCTCTCCAACAAACAAGTCATCAAAAATACTCTCATCAGCTCCTCCAGCTCTTACTATATTTAAACAACTAGATAAATTTCTTTCTTCTTCAGGTAAAACAGATATTACATAATATATACATGCTTTAAGTAACATTTTTGCTGTATTATCCCAAAATGGATCGGAAGCCTTTCCACCACCTTCTCCACCTTCAACTATAGTATGTGCAATTATATCTACATCCGCATAATCTTGTATATGCGCCAATGGGTTATATCTATTACTATACTCAGGATCAACTAAATTCAACACTTTTACATCATAGCCATAATTAGCTAAGTATTTTGAAGTATCTCTATATAACTCTCCTTTCGGGTCAGTTATAACATAAGAACCAAGTCTTTGCATAATATTAGGTTTTATATAACACGCTGTTTTACCTGTACCAGATCCTCCGAATACCAATATGTTTTTATTTATTTTTACCTTCTTACCATCAAGTCCTAAATAATGATCTTTACTTAGTATAAAGCCCTCATGTTTATTTAAAATTTCAGTTCCGTCAGGATTTTTCTTAAACTCTTCCCCATGCTTACTCCAATCACTAGAGCCCATCTCTTGTCCTTGGTAATCATAAGTTTTTCTGCTTTTTAATATAAATTTAACTGACATATACATAAGCACAACAAGAACTAGTCCACAAAGCACAAAATATGTACGCTGTAAATCTCCACCATCAAACATTGTTTGAAATATAGTCACTGGGTTTAACATATAATTAGACCAATTATTTACTCCAAGTACCAATTTACTACCTTCGCCAACAGATAACTCCATAGATGTCATCAGCCCACCTATAATTGGCACACAGATAATAATATATACTACCGCTACTGCTATTAATTTCCATTTGTATTCTCGTAAATTCATTACCACTATTCCTCCTAAACTATTAAACCATCTTGTTCTTTGGCATCTATAGTCTTATCTAATCCCTCTACTGGTATTTCTACTCCCTCTGTATACTCCAATTTCTTTCCGCCAATTGTAGGTGACATCCCCAGCATTCTAGCCATTGAACTTTCTATCTCAAGTACTATATAAGTTCTAAGCGGCAATATTTTACACCTTCCTCTAACTTCTTTTGTTAACTCATCAACATATAACACAGGAGTTACCTCTTCACAAGTAGCAGTATCTATAATAGTAAATCTCCTCTTCATATTTGGAGTATAAGAGAACTCTTTATATTCAACTCCATCCATATTAAATATACTTCCATAACTTATAGCTTGACTAACTTCACTAGGCTTAAGTCCGTCTTCACCTAACGTTCCCGCACTTAATATTGCCTTTTTATTAGCAAGAGTAAGTAACACAATGTCTTGCGTTTTTCTATCGGCAATAACGCTAAACTCCTTGCTTAACTTTCCACCAGTCTGTATATTTGTGCTCTCTAGCTTTTGCAAACTATAAAACGGTATACTAGCCGAATCATCTTCCTCCACTAAAAAAGCCAATGTGTTCATTCCTGGCACCTCTGTTATTTCAAATTTGTTAGTTTGAATATATTCCATTATATTTCCTCCTACAACTATATAGCATTATATATCATATATTTTTCCATTTCAATCATTTATTAGACAAATTAAAAAAGATTAAATGCATAAACATTTAACCTTTTTAATTTTTATTCTGTTGGTTTTTGATAAACCCAATTTGCAACAACTCTTCTTGCTTCTGTTTTATTAACTAATACACAACTTTGACCCCTAGTTGGCTCTTCTGCTGTTGCCTGAGGATAATATCCTAAATTTATTATTGGCATTGCACTACATACTATAGTATCAAGATTAATTTCTTTCAATTCTCCAACATACTTCATTGCATCCCTTACTGTAACATTAGTATTAGTAGATTCTACTGCTGTACTAATTAAGCTTGGTAAATTATATATGTTCTCAGAACTCATAAGTTGCTTTAATAATTGTTTTATAACAGCCTTTTGCATATTTCCTCTTGATATATCGCCATCAACATAGCTTCTATATCTTACAAGTTTCTCAACTTGTTTTGCATCCATTCTTTGTCCATTTTCAGGCAATTCAAAATAATAGTAGTTAACTTCTTGGTAATTCCACCATATATCTCTCATTTCCTGAGTTACCTCTAGACCACCTATTTTTTCTACCATAACTGGTATCATGTCCAAATTTATTACCATGTAATAATCAATCGGATCTACTGCAAGCAAGTTTTGCACTTCATCTAAAAGGGCTTGTGTATACTTTCCGCCTTGATATATCGTATTTATCTTTAGATAAGCTCTCCAGTTAGTTGTATAAGTATCTCTTGGTATAGATATCATATATAGTTGATTATTTATTGTATCATATTTCATGTACAAGATAGTATCTGTTCTAAAACCACCTTCATCTGTACCACAAAACAACATTGTAACCACATCTTTTTTAGGTTCATCTTGAACCAATTCTATTTGTGAAGTCTTATTTCCGTTATCATCTACAGTAACAGTAGAATTTACACCTATTAAGCTATTCACTTTATATAATACGCCCCAAGCAATAACTCCTATTATAGCAACAGCTACATATAGCTTAGTTAATCTTGTAAAAGCATTTCTTTTTACTTTTTTTGCAAGTTTTCTTTCTTCTTTTCTACTATCCAAAAATCCCATCTCCATTTTCGATATTTTAACACAATAGCGTGCTTATTTCAATAGCAATTTATGCTTTTTTATAATCACTTTATAATTTAATTCTATAAACCAAACTAGCCAAATAATTATTGTAATACAAAAACTTAACAAATACTGAATTGTCTATCTGCGTAATCACCCAAGACATAAAGCCTAGTGGCGATAAAACAGATATTATTTCTAACACTATACAAAGCTTAATTACAAATAATACTATTTCTACAAAGAAGCCTCCTAATCGATTGATAGTGCTCAACAAAGGAAGTGAAAACACAGCCGCAAGAATTAAACTTAGAATAGACGTCACTATTATAACTCCTAAAAATATAATCAAAAACGCTATAATGTTAATAACATATGATGTTATCTTATTTGAAACAATATCACTTAAATCCATTTCCTCAGTTATATTTTTCTGTTCTTCATTTAAATCAATTTTATCGCTTAAATGGAATTTGTTAATAATTTTAGATAAACTTATATATTCGTCTTCCTTTGAACTGTCGCTTTCTGACGTTATAGTTTTTTTAATACTGTTGTTTATTTTAGCAGGAAATTCATAGTTAGAGTTGATATAGTTTGCTAATTGCCTATAAAACATAAAAGCAAATACTGTAGCCAAAACAAATCCAATTATTTTAGTTATTATTGCTACCATTCCTTTTTTTACACCTAAAAATCCAGATATTATAGCCAAACCTACAATTATAATGTCTAAAACCATAACTATTCCTCCTATATTTTAAATGTTATTATTCTATTTGATATATACAACGCTACACACTTTCCATCATTATATATTATAGGTTTGGTCATAACCGTATCAGATGTATAACTTTTTATCTTAGTTCCAAAGCTATTATATATATCCATTCTTTTTTGGTAACATATATATATCAAACCATTAGTATATATATAGTATTTCGGTGGCTCTGTGATAGCTATACTACTATTTAATTTCAAATCATATTGAACAACATTTAACGAATAACTTGAATCACTGCTATTTTGTGATATATATGCCAACTTATTATCACAAATATCCATATCTATTGGATTTATATCAGTTATTGAATAATCTTCCACCGAACCACTAGAATAATTATATTTAACAATACTATCATTTAGAAGTATATTTAAGTACTTACCACTCCAATACATTTTATATACTAATTCATTATTTTTAGTAGTAATTGTATTAAACTTATAATCCGCTTCTCTTACCCTAGATAGTTCAATTATATCCACTTTAGTCACTAGACTAATTCCAGAAATGTCTGCATACGAATATGCAAGAAATTTTGAATTATCTGATAAAGAATAATCTGAAAGAGTATTACTCTCTAATTTTAATGCGTATAGCTCTTTGCCCTTTTTATTATATATTCCTAGTACTGTCTTTAATCCACTCGTAGAATACTCAATCACACTAGTTCCATCGCTATTGATTTTTGATGAAAGAATTTGTCCATCTATTTTAATTCTAGAAACCTCATATTGCCCATCAAGAACATATATATATCCAGTATCACTATTTGTTATCTGTATATACTTTCCTGAAGTATATATATTTGGTGTATAAATTTCTTCTAGTTTTTTAGACCATACAACACTGCCAGAATAATTGTATGCTGTTAGTGTTCCTTTTTGAAAAACTAAAACTTTATCCTGATATTCTGTAACTATATTGTCTGTGTACATAGTATCAATAACGCTAGCATTATCATTAGTAATATCCTTATTTAATACTAATCCCAATCTGTGATAATTCGCCAGTATATAATATACACCTATACATATCATTATAAAGATTATTCCTATCAAATGCTTTTTAGTAAATTTAAAGTTTGTAATCTTGGATTTTAATTCAGTTTTTGTACTTTTTCTCCTAGCTTCAAATTGTTCTCTTTGAAGTTTTTTTATATCACTTTGACTTAAATTCACAACTTTATTGGACTTGGTTACCTTTTTTAACTTATCTTTCTTCATTAAATTACCTCCCAAGATTTTGGAGTATAATACTTCTTAGTTTTTATTTTGTCAGGTAGGTATTGTTGTTCTACAAAGCCTCCATCAAAATCATGCGGATATTTATATCCATTACTGTAACCATGTTTTTTCATATCCTCTATAGGAGCATTTCTAATATGCATTGGTATCTCACCAATATCTCCATTTTCTACTTCGTTTAAAGCGTTGTCTATTCCTAAATAAACACTATTAGATTTTTTAGACTTAGCCACATACACAGCAGCCTCAGATAAAATTATCCTTCCCTCAGGCATCCCAATATTAGCTACAGCTTGCATTGCAGCATTAGCTACAACTAGCGCATTAGGATTAGCAAGTCCAACATCTTCTGCTGCGCATATTACAATTCTTCTAGCAATAAACTTTGGATCTTCTCCAGCGGCAATCATTTTCGCAAGATATATAAGCGTAGCATCTACGTCACTACCACGCATTGATTTTATAAATGCGGAAATAGTATCATAATGTTCATTTGAATTTTTATCATAGTGCATTTTCTTTTGTTGCATCGAATCTGCTATTATTTCTTTTGTTATATTAACGCACCCTGTATCATCCATCTTCGTAGTAATTACAGCAAGTTCTACTCCATTTAATGCAGTTCTTACATCTCCTGCACTAAGACTCGCAGCATATTCAATAACCTCGTCAGATATATTAATTTTATATAATCCCAGTCCATTTTTTGTATCATGAATTGCATGATTTATTATTTTTTTTATATCTTCTAACCCCAAAGGCTCAAATTTAAACACTGTAGACCTAGACACCAAAGCTGCATTTACTTCAAAATATGGATTTTCTGTGGTAGCCCCTATTAAAATTATAATTCCTTTTTCAACCAGTGGAAGTAGGGCATCTTGTTGTAACTTGTTAAATCTATGTATTTCATCAATAAAGCAAATAGTTTTACCAGTGGGATTTAAAAATAAATTGCCAGCTTCTTCAGCTATTTTTTTAATATCTGCAACACCCGAATTAGTAGCATTAAGTTCCACAAATTTATGTTTTGTAGTAGAAGCAATAACTCGTGCAAGTGACGTTTTTCCACAACCTGGAGGCCCCCAAAATATTGCAGATGAAAGTCTATCTGCTTTAATAAGCCTGTATAAAAGTTTATTTTCTCCAACTATTTGTTCTTGTCCAAAAAAATCATCCAATGTCTTTGGTTTCATTCTATATGCTAATGGCTGTTCCATTTTTCCCCCTAAATTAAATATTTTCGACTAAATTATATTATATATTACTTAAAATTGCAATGTATACAAAAAGTTATTAACACGATAAAAAACCTTGCGTAAATAATACACAAGGTTTTTTATCACGTGTTAACTTTTCTTATTCATGGATTTAATCAGCGCTGTAATTGCAATCATTATAACACAAGGCAATGCGCACCCGATAATCATTGCAACAGGAGTCTTTATAAGCCACGAGATTCCTTCATCAGCAACACACACAATTGTATAAATGGCAGTTACAATAGCATAAGTTGTAATGTACGTTGTTGCACATTCTCGTATGCTTCTCTCATAAATGCCTTTATATGCGTTTATGATAAATGCAATGACAGATGCAATTATAATCACAACGGGCGGTCCAAAGTAATCAAAGAACGTGATTCCGGAGGAAAGTACATCTTGAGAACCAGTAGAATACTGAATAAGCTCGGGTACTGTTTCTCCCCATATCATCACAGCGGTTTTTATTGCGGCAACTATGACTATAACCAAAACAATAGCAAAGAGAGCTCCGTAAATGCCATTGCCATCATCATCATCCGTAATATTTACATGATTATCTGATGATCTGTTATGCCGAAAATTAATTGAGTACTCTTCTTTTGAATGTTCTCGATTATAGCAATAATATGCCATATACGCTAAGAGTGCACCTGTCATATCACCTTCAAATTCAGCCACGCAATTTCTCGTTGAATAAAGGTATATTCTGTTGCAGGTATCAGCGTAAATAAAAGGTGTCGCTGTGGAAGTAAGATATGGTGCTCCCAAATATCCAAACTTTCCAGATACATGTCCGATTGTTGTTGATGAATTTACATAAGCTTCTGTGACAATGTTACCGCTGTATTTTCCGATAACTTTCTGGTGTGACCAATACGCACTTCCATTCATGATCTCACCGTTAGCGTAAGTAGCGATTCTTTCTCCGTGTCCAAATGTTGCTGTTAAATACAGTTCGCCCATAATTAGTCCTCCTTGCAAGAATTATCTTTGGATTTAAACTTCACATACTAAGATTATACTACAACTCAAGATTATTGTCAACCAAAACAAGTTCAATATCATTATTTTCACTATATTATGAACTTATATATAAAAAACACACCCTGTACACATTGTACAGGGTGTATTTAAATTACTTACTGGTACGTTTACTATTTATCAAGTAAACAATAAACATTACTCCAAACGGAACAATGGAAATAACTATGATGCCGACTGTAGCCCTGATTATATCACCAATGTCTCCTTTATTCATAATTGCCTCAATTATAATAGCTGCTAAATATGTCAAAAATATTCCTAAGCAATACTTATTTGTTTTGCTTTTATCATCTGTTTTTATAGCTTTTAAAAGTTGATAAGCAATAATTGCTGCGATAATAGGGAATATTCCTACAAAAAAATCAGGGAAGTCCACTAAATAGTCCGGATTTGCTTGGCCAAAAGTAATGAGAAACAAAATTGTTTCTTTCCAATACATAATCGAGGCACCAATAGAAGCAACTACGAACAAAACTGCAAATACTATTCCTACAAAAATCATGCCAACGCCAGCAGCTGAAGTATCTGATTCTGAAATACTAGGAATCTCTTCTATTCTTTTCTTTTGATACTTTGGCTCCTCCTTATGTACTGGCATCGGCTTCTCTTTTAAGGGTGGTTTTGGCTCTTTGACTTGTCTTACTGGCTCCTTTTGAACATTCTTGCCATCATAACAATAATTGGATATATATGCAGCTATAGCGCCTTTCATGTCACCATCAAAATCTGCAACATGATAACCATTCACATATAACTTGCCACAGCTATCACCAAAAACAAACGGCACTTCTGCATTTCCTATGTACCCTTTATTTAAGTATATTCTTCCAACAAGCTTATTGGAAGAAGAGTAGGCGTCTACTATTTCTTTATCATTATACCTCCCAATTACTTCTTTATGAGAACTAATTTTACTCTTCTTTGTTACTATGCCATCATTGTATGCTGCAATAATTTCCCGTTTTTCGTTTGCTTTCATCGGTAAATATAAATTTCCCATTTTAGTTCTCCTCTCAAAATATTGGTGGAATTAAATTTTTAACATAAGTATTATATTACACAATGCTACCGATGTCAATTGTTATGTAATCTATTCACTGTCAAAAGCCAATAAATATTCCTGTGCTTATTGCACAGGAATATTTTATGCTTTTTATTTATTTTCATCTTCTTTGTTTGATTTGTTTTCCTCATTTACGCTTTCAATTGTCTTGCCTTCAAATATAGCATCAAATTCCTCACTATTGATTTTTTCTTTTTCTATCAAGACTTTAGCTGTTTCATGTAGTTTATCTATATTTTCTTTTAATATTTTTTCAGCTTTATAATATGCCTCTGTGATTATTAACTTAACTTCTTCATCAATTAAAGCAGCTGTTTCTTCACTATAATTTTTCTGCGAATTAAAGTCACGGCCAAGGAATACTTCTTCTTGATTTGCGCCATACGTTACAGGTCCTAGTTTTTCTGACATACCATAACGTGTAACCATATTTCTTGCAATCTTTGTTGCACGCTCTATATCGTTAGAAGCACCTGTACTTATATCGTCTAATACAAGTTGTTCTGCTACACGACCACCTAGTAGTGATACAATGTGTTCTTTCATTTCCAATTTTGAAGCGTATGATTTATCTTCATTTGGTTTATACATTGTATATCCACCAGCCATACCACGAGGTATTATAGAGATTTGATGTACTGTATCGTGATTTTGTAAAAATCTAGATACAATTGCGTGTCCTGCTTCATGGTAAGCAGTAAGTCTCTTATCTTTATCTGAAATAACTTTACTACGTTTTTCCGGTCCCATCATAACTTTAACTAAAGCTTCCTCTACATCTGGCATTTCAATTGTTTTCTTGTTTTTTCTTGCTGCAAGTAATGCTGCTTCATTTGTCATATTTTCAAGATCTGCTCCTGAAAAACCAACTGTATTTTTAGCTATTACTTTAAAGTCTATATCTGAAGCAAATGGTTTTCCTTTAGAATGAAGTTTTATTATCTCTTCTCTTGCTTTTACATCTGGCTCACTTACTACTATTTGTCTGTCGAAACGACCAGGTCTAAGCAAAGCTGGATCCAAAATATCTGGTCTGTTTGTTGCAGCCATTACTATTATATTTTCGTTTGTTCCAAATCCATCCATTTCAACAAGTAATTGGTTTAAAGTCTGTTCTCTTTCGTCATGTCCTCCACCTAAACCAGTTCCTCTTTGACGTCCAACGGCATCAATTTCATCTATGAACACGATACATGGATTAACTTTTTTAGCTTCATCAAACAAATCTCTTACACGAGACGCACCAACACCAACAAACATCTCAACAAAGTCTGAACCACTTATTGAGAAAAATGGTACTTTAGCTTCTCCTGCAACAGCTTTTGCAAGAAGGGTTTTACCACATCCAGGTCCACCAACTAAAAGTATTCCCTTAGGTATTCTTGCTCCCATATCTCTATATTTTTTAGGTTCTTTTAGGAAATCTACTACCTCGACTAACTCTTCTTTTTCTTCTTTAAGACCCGCTACGTTATCAAACGTAACCTTTTTAGAATTTGGGTCTGAAAGTTTTGCTCTATTTTTCCCAAAATTATTGATTTTTCCGTTACTTGCACCCAACTGTTGAGTTAATACAAATAAAATTATTAACATTAGTACAATTGTACATATTGTAGGAAGTGCTGCAAAAAATATTGCCCAACCAGATTCTTCCTCAACTGTTAAATCAAATTCACCAGAAGATATTTTATCTGTTACCGCCTCCATAAAAGCTGATGCAGATGGTATATCTACCACTCTTACAACTTGATCATCTTTATATAATACCTTAGCACTCGTTTTATCATAAGACAAAGCAATGCTTTTTACTTCTCCTGCACTAATTTTACTCATTAATGTTGTGTAAGATATTTCTTTTGTAACACTCGTTTGTAAATAAGATAGTATCAAAGCTATTATTCCAATAAATATTAAATAACTTAATATGCTTCTTATTAGTCCTGTTTTCTTCATCAATTTTGTCTCCTCCAATAACCATTATAATTTAACATACAATTGCCTATTTTTCAACAATTGTGGTAGCTTTTACATATTTTGCTTTCTTGTTTTTCACAATTTCCACATAGAACTTGTTTGCTATTATATACTTTTTACCAGTTATACAATTATCTAAAAGCTTTACTATATCTTTAATATGTATTTGTTCAATTCCTTGAGTAGTATTAAGTAGTTTTGACAAAATACACATTACTACTCTTCCTTTTAAATTGTGGTCTAACTCTTTGAATTTTTTAACGTCAATAAGTATACTGTCATTACACTCTGAAATAATAATATCACATGTTTTACTATCCGTAATACTCTTAAGAGCAGCTTCATCTTTTTTTAATATATCCGACATTCTAAACATTGTATTTAAAATATTTGGGTTAACTTTTTTTAAATCTGGCACTAAAACATTTCTTATATAATTTCTAGTATAATCGTTTTCAAAATTTGTTTTATCTATTGCATACTCAATATTATTTTCTTTTAAATATTCTATTATACTCTCTTTGTCTATATTAAGTAGTGGTCTAATTAAATTTTGAGATTTAAACTTCATCCCGCAAATTCCATTTAGTCCAGCTCCGCGTATTAAGTTTAGAAGCATAGTTTCGGCATTATCTCCAAGATTATGTGCAACTGCAATTTTATTTGAATGAGTATCGTTCAATATTTTATTAAAAAAGTCATATCTAATATTTCTGCCACATTCCTCAGTAGATATTTTTAGCATACGTGCTTCATTTAATACATCAGCTGTTAAAACATGACACGGAATATCATATTTATTGCAATACTTTTTTACAAGTTCTTCATCAAAGCATGCTTCTTTCCTAATCATATGATTTATATGCGCAACTTGAATTTTAAAATTCATATCATCTTTTAACATATTTAATACATGCAAAAGGAGCATAGAGTCAGGGCCACCTGAGACTCCTACAACTATGCTATCTTTTTCGTTTATTAAATCATAATCTTGTATGTTTTTCTTAACTTTTTCTACTAAATTCAAATCTATATTCCTTCCTATGCATTATATAAGTTAGCAAATCTTGTATATTGGCCAAGCCAAGCAAGTTCAACAGTACCAGTAGAACCTTGTCTGTTTTTAGCAATTATTACTTCTGCGACATTTTTCTTTTCTGTTTCAGGGTTATAATAATCATCTCTATATAAAAACATTACTATATCTGCATCCTGCTCTATAGAACCAGACTCTCTCAAGTCTGACAAAATAGGTCTATGATCTGGACGTTGCTCTGGAGCACGGCTTAACTGTGACAAAGCAATAACTGGAATATTAAGTTCCTTTGCAAGTATCTTTAAAGACCTACTTATCTCTGAAATTTCTTGTTGTCTTGATGCTGTATTAGACTTTGATTCCATTAACTGAAGGTAATCTATAACTACCATACCAATTCCTTTTTCAAGTTTAGCTTTTCTACATTTTGCTCTAAGCTCCGCTGAAGAAAGACCTGGTGTATCATCAATATATATTTGAAGTTCGGCAAGTTCTGAACTTGCTTTTCCAAGTTTTATCCAGTCTTCGCTATCTAGTTTACCAGTTCTTACTTTCATACTATCTACTGCCGCTTCTGAACACAAAATTCTGTTTACCATTTGCTTTTTAGACATCTCAAGACTAAATATCATAACAGGGACTTTTTGTGTTTTTGCAACATATGTTGCAATATTTAATGCAAAAGCAGATTTTCCCATTGCAGGACGTGCTGCTACAAGTATAAGATCCGAATTATTAAGTCCCGATGTTTTTAAGTCCAAATCTTTAAAGCCACTTTCCATACCAGATACATTAGATTTTGACTTATACAATTCTTCTATTTCTTCAAAAGATTCAACCAATACATCTTTAATTGATTGATAACCTTTTGTGTTTCTTTTTTGTAAAACGTCAAAAATCCTTTTTTCTGTCATGTCCACAATTTTATCTACTTCTTCCGTTTCTGCATAACCATAAGCAATAACATCATTTGCAGCTTTAATTAGTGAACGTAAGACAGACTTTTCTTCAACTATTTTTGCATATGCCTCTATATTAGATGTTGTAGGCACCATGTCTATCAAAGAGGATAAGTATTCTTCTGCACCAACTTTTTCAAGCATCCCCCTAAGCTTTAGATTTTCTTTTACAGTTAAAAAGTCTATAGGCTTACCCCTACCGTATAGTTCTAACATAGTAGCATATATTTCCCTATTATCTTCCCTATAAAAATCTGCTGGCTGCAAAACTTCTATAGCTTTAATAACGGCCTCTGTATCCACTAACATCGAACCTAAAACAGCTTGTTCTGCTACTATATCGTTTGGTGGTATTTTAGATAATACTACTTTTTCCTCTTCCACTTTATACACCTACTATTCTTCTTCTACCCTAACCTTTGCCGTAGCAATTACTCCTTCGTATAATTTAATTTGAGCTTTATATACACCAGCTGTTTTAATCTGCTCTTCCAACTCTACTTTTTTCTTATCTATATTTGTTCCTATTTTTTTAGATAATTCTTCAGATATTTCTTTAGAAGTTATACTACCAAAAAACTTTCCGTTTTTTGCCTTTAATTTAAATACTAAACTAGTTTCTTCAATTTTATTTTTTATCTCTATAGCCTCTTCTTTTTGAGTCTGTTTCTTAAATGCTATAGCAGACTTTTGGCCACTAGCTTCAGCAATCACCTGATTACTTGCTACTTTTGCAAGTTTTCTTGGTATTAAATAGTTTTTTGCATATCCGTCGCTCACATCCACTGTATCTAATGCTCTACCCACACCTTTTACATTTTGTAATAATACAACTTTCATAATATATTCACCTCATTATTCTGTCTTACTGAAATATTCTTTTATTTCCTCTAATAATTTTTGACGAGCTTCATCAAGAGTCACTCCTGCTATCTGTGCACCTGCAAAAGTTAAATGTCCCCCGCCACCTAATTTTTCTAGTATTAATTGCACATTTATATCGCCTAATGAGCGTCCAGATATCATAACAACTCCGTCCATTTCACAAAGTACAAAAGAAGCAAGTATACCAGTTATAGATAGCAACTCATCGGCAGCCTGAGCTGCAATAACAGAAATATCTTTCATTTGCTCATCAGTACAAGAAATAGCTATCTTTCCGTCTATTATTTCCGCATTTTTCACAATATTTACTCTAGCCATATATGTTTCAAAATCGTTTTGGAATAATTGTTTAATTTCTGTCATATCTACGCCCATCTTTTTAAGGTAAGCAGCCACTTCAAATGTTCTAACGCCAGTCTTAAAAGTAAAGTTTTTAGTATCTATCAAAATACCAGAAAATATTGTTTCAGCCTCTTTTGCAGTAAGCTTTACATCATCTAAATACATAAGAAGCTCTGTAACCAATTCTGCAGTAGAGGATGCATATACTTCGTGGTACGTCACTATTGCATTAGTTATAAACTCTGGTCCACGTCTATGATGATCAATTACAACAACTTTATCAAATTCGCCAAATATGTCTGGCACAGCTAAATAGCTTTCCTTATGTGTATCAACTACAACAAGCAATGCATTTTCTGTATCAAGCTTTTTACATTCATCCTTCCCGATAAAAACATCTTCGTACTCCGCATCTTCTTTTAGCCTATCTATAACCACCTTTGCAGAATTATTGTGTTTTATATCAAGGATTATTTTTGCACTTTTACCATATGTTCTAGCTATTTTATATACTCCAAGTGCACCTGCTATACAATCAAGGTCAGAATTTTTGTGTCCCATTATATACACATTTTCGCTTTTTACAATTAAGTCCTTAAGTGCTTGAGAAATAGTTCTTGCTCGTACTTTATTTGTTTTGTCCATATGCATATCCGAACCATCATATATATCAAATTTTTTATTATTTTTAATAACTGCCTGATTTCCGCCTCTACCCATAGCAATATCTAATGAAGTTAAAGCAGACTTATATCTACCATATAATGTTTCATCATCAAAAGATAAACCAATACTTATAGTAATAGGAACGTTTACTACATCTTCAGATATATGATTCATCTTTTCTAATATTTCAAATGAATTATCTTCTAAATCTTTAACATACTTTTTATCTATTATATAAACGTATCTATCTTTTTCTATCTTGCTTACAACGCCGTTATATTTTGATATCCACTCTACAATTTCTTTATCTATTTTAGATGTTGTATTAAATTTGTCTATATCTTCCAATCCTTGCATTATCTCTTCAAAGCTATCTATTACTATACAACCAATTGTTGCTCTTGTATCATCTAACTCTCTAGCCAAATCTTTTTCGCGTGTTACATCTACTAGCACTATAAATATTCCAACTTCATCTTCTACTACAAGTTCCGTAGCATGAATAGCATATTTGTTTTCTCCTGCCGTTAATATTGTTATATCTTTTTTACTTGTCTTTGTCACTTCATAAGCAATATCAGACAAATATTCTTTAAGTCCTAACTCTGAGCTTTTAGTATTTTCCCATATAAGTTTACCCTGTTTTGTTATAAACAAAGCCGGTATGTCCAAACGCTTTACAGTTTTTCCAAAAGATTCATTAAAGCCAATTTCATATTCCTGCAGGCGAATATTTCTTAGTTTTAAATCGTAAAAAATAACGAACAAAGTATAAACTAATGCAACAAATATTGCTACGAATGCAACTATCATATTGTTCATTCCATTTGTCATCATTATTACAATTGCAGTTATTGTTAGTAAATAAACTATAGGATTAATTATTACACGAAATAATCTATTGTTTTTTCCTATTTTTTTACTCATAATCTCACCCTTTTATACTCATATATTTTACTATAATCACTAGATTTTGTCAATGTTGCAGTACTTATTAAAAGCGACTTACTTAGTAAAATTACTTTACACAAACAATATATTTTAAACCATTTGCTTTCGCAGTTAATCTCCGCTTTTATATATAAAAAATAGATGATACTACTACCATCTATTTTCAAATTATTATTCAGCTGTGTAAGGCAATATTGCTATTGTTCTAGCTCTTTTTACTGCTTCTGTTACTTTTCTTTGGTGTAAAGCACATGTACCAGTAACTCTTCTAGGTAATATTTTACCTTTCTCACTTACGAATTTTTTAATTTTTTCGTAATCTTTGTAATCTATTTCTTGAGTTTTATCTGCGCAGAATTGGCAAACCTTCTTTTTAGGTCTTCTAAAAGGTTTATCTTTTGCTGCTGATTTTTTTCTATTATCTGCCATTTTATTTTAATCTCCTTTCTATAAAGTAAACTAGAATGGTAATTCTTCAGTTTCCTCAATAGTTATAAAATCTCCTGCATCAGTAGATTGAGGTACTTGTGGTGCCATTTGAGCTGCATCTGTACCATCTCTTCTAGAGTCTGCAAAATAAGCATTTTCTACTATGAAATCTGTAGAATATCTTTTTGCACCAGTTTGGTCTTCCCAAGTTCTATTCTGAATTCTACCTTCAACTAAAACTTGTTGACCTTTCTTAAAATATTTTGAACAAAACTCTGCAGTCTTTCCAAAAGCTGTTAAGTTAAAAAAGTCTGCTTGTCTTTCACCATTTTGTCCAACAAATCTTCTATTTACAGCAATACTAAATGATGCCACTTGGCTTCCTGTTGTTGCTATCACCCTAGTTTCTGGGTCTTTTGTTAGTCTTCCTAAAAATTGAAATTTATTCATAATTACAACCTCCTATTATTATTTCCTATCTTTGGTTGTTTAAATATTCTTATATAATTATTTTTTTATTACCATATGTTTTAATACTTGAGAATTAATTCTCAAAACTCTTTCAAATTCACTTATAAACTTAGCTTCTGCATTAAATGTGAATAAGAAATATTGTCCTTCTTCTTCGTGTTTAATCTCATAAGCTAATTTTCTTTTTCCCCATTCATCTACACTTACAACTTCTCCATTTGAAGAAATAAGTTCCTTAATTTTGTTCATAGTTTCTTGAGTTTCTTCCTCAGAAAGCTTGCTTGTTAAAATTACAACCGCTTCGTATGAATTCATGTTTCTTCACCTCCTCTTGGTCTTATGGCCCTTAATCTAAAGTTAAGAGCAAGGAATCTAACACAAAAATTATAACACAATGACTTGTTTTTTTCAAGAAAAATGCAAAAATTATGTTAAATGTCAAATAAATTGCAGATAATATACATGTAACCTATACAAATTATATTTCATAAAATATATAAATCGAAAGGAGTTTTGACGTGAAAATTGAAAAGCTGAATCTAAATACATTAAAAATCATATTAACAGTTGAAGAACTGAGTTTAAAAGACATAACTATTAGAGATATAGAATCAGGGAAAAAGAAAGCACAAAATTTCTTTTTTGATATAATAGAAAATTCAAACTTTGCATCTGAATTTTTACAGGATAACACAAAATTACTAGTAGAAGCATATGTAAATCATGATGATAAACTAATTGTAACTATAACAAAAATACATAATAAAGTTTCAAATTTAAATGTAACATCTAAATTTTCTTGTACATCATATCAACTATACGCATTCTACGACGTAGAAAAACTAATTAACTTTGCCATTCAAAGTAATAATGAGGACTTATTTGTTGGAAACAATACACTTTATATATATAATAATGTTTACTTTCTAAACTTCTCAAAACAAACAGTATACCAAGAAAAGTTTAAAAAAACTTTTTACACCTTAACAGAATACTCAGATAAGTATTCCTCTAAAAATTCCTTAATAAGCATAATTAAAGAAAATGCAGATTTATTATTTGAAAAGGATGCTATTGGTAGTATATGTTCTTATGTTTTAGAGTAACTCATTTTAAATATCTTAATATTTCTTTCTTCCATGCCCAAAACAGGTATGGGATTATATTTATATGAAATACTTAACTCCAACCTTTCGCCATAAGCCTGTTTCGAAGATGGATAACTTATATATATTCTAGATATATCAAAACCGTCTTTCTCAAGCTCATCTACCAAGGCATCTTTTTCCGCCACAGTAAGATATCCATACCTTTCTATAATATACATGTATTTATTTACAACAGCTTGAAGCTTTTGTTGTAATATAAGCGGTGTAATAAAATTTAATATACATGCAATAAACACGCATATTGCTACTATTCCTACTATTGTTATTAACGCAACACTTATAGCTGTACTCCCAGCTTTTTTCATATTTCCTCCAAATCAATATTTCATAAGTGACAACTTCACATCTTGATGTATTGTCACTTTTTTCTTATCTACATCACCAATTTTAATAACAGGTATAAACCCAACATTTACGACTATGTGTACATAAGGTTCTTCATACTGTCCTTTTGTATGATTTATGCATTCATCTTTATTTACAAAAAGTTGTAATTCCTCTACTGTTATGTAACTAATATCCTTCCTTGTTTCAATATAATTTTTTACCAGTAAATCACATATTGTACTTTTCAGTGTCTGTGAATCTATCTTATAAACATCTAAATTTAATTCATCACCATACGCCAAAATTGAATTTTGGCATATATAAAACAAATTGTATTTTAAATCTGTAAGCATATTGTTTATCTGAAAATATTGCATAGAAACTGCAACTAAACATAAAATTAAAACAAGAGCTGTTACAATAACTACTACAACAAGAAGTTCTCCTTTTTTTCTATTCACAAATAACCTCTCGTAAAATTTCTGAATGTCCATATCTAGTAATATTAAGTTTACTTAGAATGTTGTTATTCATATTGCTAATGTAATCATCAATTGTATCAAATAATATTTTCTCTTCATAAACATTGCCATGTAATTCATATTTCATAATAATGGTATGAGGATTAGATTTTCTTGTAAGCACTTCATTACTATTGATATCAAAAAAATTTCCTGTTTTATCCCTTAAACTTTTCCATCCGTATACAGTAGGACTTGTATCATTTGGAACAGTGAAAGAAACTAATAAATCTTTTGTAATACTATTTAATACCTTTGTATCACTTACTTTAACTCCATCTATGTTAACTGCTATATTTTGTATATCTTCCTTATTGCAATTTAACTTACATCTAAGCATTAAACACCTTCCAGCCTCAGTAATTCCTGAGCTATTACTTTTTACAGTATTTAAATTTTGGGCAAGTGGACTTACAACCCAATTATTTTTATCTTTACTCAGTATTTTAATAACACTTTCTTCAATAGGGATGACTTTTTTGGGTTCAACGTGAATTGTTAAAGTTACTTCTATATTATCTTGTAACAATCCATCTGCTAAAAACTCAGTTTTAACGAAACTAAATACATTAATTTTAATTTTGTAATCTTTATTTTGGGGAATTTGATTACGGGAAATTACAAGTATATACTCACTGCCCACACTTGTAATTTTACTGCCACTTACACTGGTTGCTTTCTTGCCATCTATAAACAGTTCAGATGTAAATCCTTTAACATGTTTTGCTTTTGCATATTCACTCAAATTATCCAATACAGCTCCATATTTTATAGGTATTGCAACTTGGTCAGATAATTCATCAAGTGTATATTCCTTTTTAAATGAAATATTACTTTTAACTTTTGCATCTGCTGACATAGGTTCTATGGCAAAATTTGCCCATCCTACTCCGCCAGACTCAGTCCTTCTTTTTGTGAAAATACTTCCTTTAGTTTTCCACGTTGCCGGTGTTTCTAACCTACACTTATTCAGTCCTACTTTTATTGAATTCAAATTATATTTAATCTGATCGTATGGATCATTTTTTCCATCCTTTATATTTTGAAACCACCATCTAGACCTCTTCATATAATCAACCTGTTCTTCTGTATAATATTTGTACGCCTCATTCCACGATTTATCAGCCCCAGGAATAATTAAGAATTGCCATTTTTCTACTGGAGTAGAAGTGACTCTATCTAGAGGAAAATAATAATTGTATATTAAATTTGAAGCATAATCATATCCAAGAACTGCATATTCTCCTTTTTTTCCGTTCTTTGTCATATTACCATTAGATAAATTTTTCCACCTTTGCTCACTTGAATTAACATTTTCCGGTTTTCCGTATACAAATATGTTATATTTTAAATATATATCCTCATTTAGTTGCATATTCTTAACATTGTACTCTGGCACGCCCAATTCATTTATAGTACATTTAAACTCTGATGACATTCCATACACTCTAGAAATATACGCGATAAAAACAAATACAACTATAATTCTTAAAAATTTTTTCAACTATTTTTCACCTCTATCAATAATTCGTGATTTTTGCTCTCAAATAAAATGCTATAATTATTTAGTTTAATCTCCTTGATATATTCCAAACCGTTTTTGCTAGCTTTATATCCATCAACAACATATCCTTCTAACAAACCGCTCGTGTCTTTATTATCACTCTTATTACCAACAAATTGTAAAATATTTTTTTCAACAAAATTTACATATTCTTCTTCATAAAGGTTTTCATTAAAAACATCTTTCCAAAGTTTATTTACGTGTATAACTAGTCCTGTGTCTTCCCTTTCAAATAATACATCATAAAAACCATTATTAAGTTCTTTTTCATTATTGCCGATAGAAATTGTATCATTGGTATACACGCAGCATCTATCATCCATGCAATTTACTTTAAATTCATTACCTATACTTCTTTCGATAGTATGATTACTTATGTATTTAAATGCTGCTAATATAACTAATATTAAAAAAATTAAAATTATTACTTTTTTCATCTTTGTGATTTTCCTAACAACGTTTTTAGTTTATTTACTAACAATTCAGAATCACACTTGTATAACAAATAATCAGTTATATTAACTGCTTTATTCACAAACTCTTTAGAACAATTGCATGTTATAATTATAATTTGATGATTAAATTCTTCTTTGTTTGGTAATAGTTTTATATCATCAGTAATATACAAAGTTAAATTTAAACCTCTTGTATATTTTGAAAACATTGGTTTTATTACATTCACAAATTCCTTGTTTTCATCATCATATACATAATTTACAGCCATTTTCTCCTCCTATTCTGATAAAGTTAATGTAAATGTTCCAAACTGTTTAAGACAAACTAATCTTGCTATCTCACTTTTTTTAACTCTAATTTGTATTTGAGTATAAATACTTTCTCCTTGACCTGCACTATCAGCTAGAGATATAACCTCGATGTTTTCATATAATTTTGCAGTAACTACACCATCTAAAGATTTAGAACTATACACTAATTCATCACTACTTTTCAGTACTTCTGAAACGTTTGAATACTTTGCAGTATAATATACGTTTACTATGCTTCCTTTTTTTAATTTATACGAAGCAGCATCATCCGCGCTAGTTATTGGTAGAGATATATTTTCGTACTCTTTATCACTTTCTTTACTTTTGTTATCAATTAAATCAACTGTTAGTATTTGTCCAACACTTAAGGCTTTTTGTGCATACTCATTTTCATTTAAATTATTAAGTATATTTTCATTTGGCTTATCTAAAATAATAGTAACTCTAGTTGTATTTTCATCATTTATATTTTCTCCAGTAGCAATACTTTTTGTAACAACATATGCCTTTATTTCTTTTCCTTTTTTTAATTTTGAATATACAACGTTAAATATTATTAATAATATCAAAGAAATGCATAAAGATAATAAAATTCTTTTGTTTTTACTCATTGTTATAATACTCCTAGAGCTGTATTAAACCAACCAGATACTTTTGTCATCGCAGTAGAAAATATTGATTGTATTTGTGGAAAAAATATTGTTGCAATTAACATTATCATTATAGCTGTTATTAAAATTGTTTGAGCTAACTCAGAGCCTCTTTTCTTAGACAATACATTATTTTTTTCTTTTTTCATTTTATTCCTCCTTTTTATGAAAATATCATTTGCAAATTGTTATTCATTTGCACTAACATTGGATACATACATAAAATGGTTACATTTATTAGCATAATTATAGTCCCAACAATCATGTATGTTGTTCGCTTTACTGCTTGACTATTTAAATACTTAAAATAACTCATTTCTAATGTTGTATTAAATCTTTCTAAATTTTCAACTATACTTCCCTCATTTTCACACTGTATTAGTACTTGGATAAAACTTGCCAATTCTTCACTTCTGAACTTAGTCATGAGTTTTTCAGACGGTTTTTTTATGCTATAACCCATAACTTCATAATCATAAACAAATTTATTAAAATGTTTTCGTATATCCTTATCATCTATTTGATTAATTGCTCCTTTTAATGCATCTTTAAAGGGAACATAGGCAGAAATTTGTAACATTAAATTAAAATTTATTATTTTTAATTCTTTTATAAGTTTTATATTTTGGAATTTTACATGACTCTTAATTATTACATTTGGAATAAAAAATACAATTAAAAATAAAACTGATGGAACAAATAAACTCTTGTAATTAATTATAGAAATTATAAACACTAATATAGATAATCCATATTTTATGCCAATATACTTTTTTACAGTCAACCCAAATGGTAAATTTAAATTTTCTAGAATTTCTCTTTTTGAATAAATATAATCAGATAAAAAGCTTCTTTTATTACCAGCAACTATGCTACCTAGCGCATTTATAGATTTACTTTTAAAATTAGTTATGATGAAAATATAATTTATAATAAAAAAGATTAAGACTAATATTGCGACATAAATTTTATTCACCGCCTCTCCTAAACAGAATTTACCACTAGATATATTGTTTGTCAAGAAAAATCGTACGACCAACTTCGACAAAAATAGTTGCAGATGTACAAAATCAAGTGTACTTATTAGTTTTTTTGACTATATTTAACAAAATAAAAAGAATGAAAAACTTTATAGGTTCTCATTCTTTTATATTTTATTATTTTACAAAAGGTTTCTTGAATTAACCAAGCTTTGGATCAAAAGTGGGTCAACAGCGTTTGCATAATATCCAGGAGATTTTCTTACTTCAAAGTGTAAGTGAACACCTGTAGAACTACCCGTAGTTCCCATTACACCTATTATCTGACCTTGACTTATATAACTTCCTACTTTAATGTCATCCATTATTTCATATAAATGTCCATAAACTATTGAATATCCGTTGGAAGCACTATAAATCTTAATATATCTGCCATAAGAACTTACTCCTCCACAAGTATAATTAGCACCCTGAGCGGTATCTGGACATCTGCTGTTTTTATTTCCTTTGTCTCTTGGAGTCTCTTTAAACATATCAACTACTGTACCTGCACAAGAAGCTCTAACATATGACCCTGTATAATACTTGTTATATGGCTTGTCTCCAGTAGGAACAATATCTATTCCGCTATGGCCATAGAATTGTCCTATATCTGGTCTCCAATACCCATAGTAACTTGTTATATATCCATAAGTTCTAATAGGCCATATAAAGTCACCTGAATAACCTTGCTCTGCACGTAACCTCTCATATTTTTTTTCAATTTCAATAGACAACTTCTCTAGTTCTTTTTGTTTAGACTCAAGTTGTAATTTAGTCTTTTCTAAATTAACAATAGCTGTTTGCTTGTTAGTTTTAGAAATTTCTAATGCCTCTTTTGTCTTTTCCAAATCATATTTTGCTTGCGCTACTTGAGTTTTAGTGATATCTGCATCTTCTTTTAAATTGTTTAAATATTCTTTTTGATTATTCATTGCTTTAAGTTTAGATGTATCATATTCTATTAACTGAGTTAACACACTATATTTAGATAAAAAGTCTAACACTGAAGACGAAGTAAATAAAACTTCCCATATATTTACGAAATCATTCTCATAAAGAGCTCTAAGTCTTGTATTTAATAAATCCTTTGTACTCTCATAGTTAGAAGCGGTTTCTTGTAGTTCTTTTTCAAGTTCAGCAACTTTTTCCGTCGATTGTTTAATTTTTACATCAATATCTTTAATCTTAGTATTATATGTACTTATCTTTTCTTCTAAAGAATCTATTTGTTCTTGATATACAGAAATATCTGTCTCTATAGAGCTATACTGATCTTTTACAGACATTTGAGAGTTTTTGATATTTTGAAGTTCTTTTTGAAGCTGTTCCAATGTTTCTGTAGCTTCTAGTTTAGGAATGCTAAAAATACATATTACAAATAAAAATATAATAATTACATATTTATTTTTTCCAAGCATTTCTTCTCCCTGCCCTTCTTAATTCTTTTGCTTCTTCAAGCTCACTCATCTGCTTTTTGAATTTAGGCTTATCTACTTTTGGAAGTTCTTTTTTTGCCTCTTCAATTTTCTGATTTTCTTCTGGCTTTTCTTGGATTTGCTTTGCTTCTTGTTCTTTTTTCTTTCTTTCTATTTCCTTTTCTTTTTCTTCCTGCTTTTTTGCCCACCTAGCATCTTTTTCAGCTCTTTTTTGATTTTCTCTTTCTTGTCTTTCTTTCTCTTTCTGTTCTTTCATATCATTCTTTGCTTTCGCTTTTTCATCTTTGATTGCCACTTTGCTTGGCTTAAAATCTTTTAAGTATTTTTTTATTGCTATGCTACTTCCTATACCACCAAGTATTATTCCAACCAAAACAGAAATACCTAATACTATATACCAAAATGAACTATATGGTACAAGTCCAAATGAACCTAAATCCGAGTTCATCTGTGGCATTTTGGAATATAAAAGTATATATGCAAGTGAAACAACTACCCACGTAAATAGTGCTGAACCTATACCCATAAGTACACCAGACACAACAAACGGATAACGAATAAACTTAGAAGTTGCTCCTATATATTTCATTATATATATCTCTCTTTTATTTGAATATACCGCAAGTTTTATTGTATTAGATATTATGAATACAGAAACCAAAAGCATAATTATACCAAGTGCAATAACAATAATACTTCCAACATCAGATATTTTAATTACTGTGTTAATTATAGTATCGTTATATGCAACCTTATATATTCCATCAACAGATTCTACTGCTTCTTTTACATTTGTTGTAGATTTTAAATTTTCAAACACTACAATATATGACCTAGGAAATGGATTGAATGCTTCATAGCCATCTAACAGATATGCATACTCTTTAAGGATTTCTTTTGCGTCCTGAAGTGCTGCATCCTTGTCCAAGTACGTTACAGATTTTACGTTGGATATCTGTTTTATCTTTTCACCAATAGCTTCCACATCCGTTTCATCAACATCATCTGAAATTAAAGCTTTAAGACCTTGGTTTTCAGTTATAACACGAGCGTTCGTTTCAATATTCACGTACGCAATTATAAACAATGATAACACTAACATAGTTGCACAAATTATTAGCATAGTAGCAAAAGTTTTTCCACCATGTTTTCTCAAGTTACTGTATCCTTGTCCTACCAAATATGCTCTAGTCCCCATAAGTCACACCCCCTTTGGTATCTGAAACAATCTTCCCTTTACTCAAAGTAATAACTCTCTTATGGCTTTTCTCAACTATTTCTTTGCTATGTGTAACCATAAGGACAGTAGTACCTCTAGCATTAACCTCATAAAGAATCTTCATTATTTCATCTGCAGTCTCATTATCCAAGTTTCCAGTAGGTTCATCTGCTATTACAATAGGTGGACGTGTAACCAAAGCTCTTGCAAGACCTACACGCTGTTGTTCTCCTCCAGATAATTGGTTTGGATATTTATCTTCTTGACCTGTAAGTCCTACCAACTCCAACACATGAGCAACTTCAGACTTTATCTCTCTATCCGAAGCTTCTATTACTCTTAGAGCAAATACAATATTTTCATAGACAGTTCTATCATATAACAATCTAAAATCCTGAAAAACACATCCCATTTTTCTTCTTAAATACGGAATATCTTTTTCACGTATAGTTGCCAAATCTCTACCATCCACTATAATCTTACCATCGCTTGGCACTTCTTCTTTAAGTAGTAATTTTAAAAGCGTAGATTTACCAGACCCAGAAGGTCCAACAAAAAATATAAACTCCCCATTGTTTATATCAATATTTACATCACTTAAAGCTATTACCCCATGATCGTAGCTTTTAGTAACATTTTCAAATTTAATCATTTTTCTCTTGTTCTCCTTACGTCAAAATAATATCACATATATACACAAATATCAATTATAATTTTTTACCATAATATTAAATTTACTTAATACTTGCTAATACCATTTTAATGATTTGTTCTACTGTTTTTCCATCAATATCTAATGAATTTATTACCTGTTCTATTTGATACGTAGAATATCCAAGTACCTTTAAAGCAAGTATAGCTTCATTTACAGCTGTATTGGTCTTAGCTTTGACAGATTTTTTAGGTGAATCAATTATATCCGGAACTTCTTTCAAAATCTTATCTTTTAATTCCAATACAATTCTTGCTGCCGTTTTTGCACCTAGACCAGGAACTTTTGAAAGAAGTGCAGTATCTTCATTTGCGATGGCAACGCAAAGCTCGCCAGGAGCCATATATGACAAAATATTTAATGCCGTCTTACTGCCTATTCCGGATACTTTTTTCAACTTTTCAAATATACTCTGAGATTCTTTTTGTACAAAACCAAATATTTGGACACTTCCCTCTTTTATATCTGTATATGTGTGGATCTTCTGTATACCCCCAAGTTCTAACTTATCCGCATCACCGCTAGACATGTATACTTCATACCCCACACCATTAACATCTATTATTATTTTTTCTCTAGACTTTTCTGTTATCTCACCTTTTAAATATGCAAACATAATATAACCTCTTTTTCTTGGCTATAACTATATCAACAAAAGATAAGTTTGTCAAACTAATCGTCCTTTTTGTATACCTTAAATTCATCTACCAAATCATAGATGCTGTCAAACTCACCATTAGCTAACGCATATGATGTATCTTGAAGAACATTATCGCTAACACCACTAAATTTCATTTCTAAAAGTACCTTGCTGTCATTTTCTTTTTCTCTTACATAACGTGGCCTTATATTATCCTCGCTACTACATGCAGCTATAGTTGCACACACGATTCCCAAAACCACTAATAAATATAAACATACTTCTGCTAAAATAGACATATTAAATCACCTAATGTATAGTATTCCTCAAAGTTTGACCATGTTAAAAGAACACAGTCATAATATAACCGTGTTCTTTAGATTTAATATCTTGTCTCAATACTTGACGGTATAACCGTTGTATCCACAGACACAT
>USES01000002.1 GCA_900553785.1 uncultured Clostridium sp. | reverse complement strand
TTTGCCCCCCCCCCATTTACATTATTTACCAATTTTTTCATAAGTATTTTTCCTCTCTTTCAAACTACAAAAAGTATATAATAAATATTTTTTATTTTCAATACCATTTTTACACTTTTTGAAATTATGCTATCTAAGCAATACCATTTTGAACAAATGCAAGACAAGTTTACAGCCAGTTAAAGTATACACTGTTATAAACTTGTCCTATTATATAATATGATTTAATTTAGTAAATATACTACTTTAACATATCTCTTTTATTTAACCAAATAGTAACAAGCGCAGTAACAACTATAGTTATAGCAGTTATTACGTAAAATCCAACTTTTCCTGTGTCAAATGGAAATGTTACATTCATCCCGAGTATTGACGCTATAAGTGTTGGAATAGAAATTATTACTGTAAGAGATGTTAAAAGTTTCATAACATTGTTTAGATTGTTAGATACCACTGTACCAAATATATCCGTCATTCCATTTAGTATTTCACTATATGTTGTTGCCATCTCTATTGCTTGTCTATTTTCTATAGTTGCATCTTCTAATATGTCTTCATCTTCCTCGTATAACTTCACAAGCTTTCCCCTCTTTAGTCTTTCCATAACAGACTGATTAGTTTTTAGAGCAGTACTTAAGAATATCATAGACTTTTGGTAATTGATTAATTTTAACAATTGATTGTTACTCATTGTCTTGGTCAAATTATCCTCAAAAACCTCCATATCACTACTAATAAATGTTAAATATCTTAAAAATTCCACTGCTGTTATATATAATAATTGAAACGCTAAACGAGATTTTTTATATGTAGCAATTTCACCTACAACAGTTTTTTTCTTATTTAACATATCCAATAGATGAAAATTATTTGAAGATATAGTTATAATATACTCATCACCAACTATAATGATTCCAATAGGCATGGTAGTATAAAATTTTCCTTTTTTATTTTTATCTGTTATTGGCATGTTAATAGATACTAATAGTTGATTTTCGTCAGTATCTATATGTGATGTTTCCTCTTCGTCCAATGTATATTTTAGTAGTGTCTCATCCACTCCTGTTTTAGATATAACATATTTTAACTCTTCCTCTGTGGGCCTCTTTAAATCTATCCAACATCCCTTTTCGATTGTGTCCAACTTAACCAACCTTTTATTTATTTCGGTATTTTTGTATATATCTATCATTTGTTTTCCCCCTTAAACTAAGCCTTAAAATATTAAACAGAACAATACTACACCTATAAAGCCAGGGATTCCTAAAAGTCCTACAATTAAAGCTGTTATCCAGTTTATTGGAAGAACAAATCCCAAAATACCTGCTCCAAACATATTAAATATATATAACAAAGCTATACCTATAGCAATATTTATAAGTAATCCTATCACCTTTTTAATAGGCCACGCTAATAACTTTACTACTATTAACACAGCAAGAATTGCTCCAGCAAAAATTAAATATTCCATCTTTACTCCCCCTCTTTATTTATTATTCTTAAAATTTATATTTTATTCCTCATATTCTAGTTTATACCCTAAAATATCTACTGTATCTCCTTGGTTAATTCCCATATTTTCTAACTCTTTTATTACTCCCATACTCTTTAATACTCTATGTAAATATTGCAACGATTCAAAATTTCCAACATTAACTTTTTTCATAAGACGCTCTATTGGTTTTCCAGTTACAACATATTCCCCATTTTCTTTAGAAATATAGAAAGTATCATCTAACTTTTCTGTTTCTAGTGTAATCTCTTCAAAACTTTCATCTTCAACTATTACATTTTCCTCTGGCATATCTTGTAATACATTATACACTCTATCCACTAATTCTTCAACACCAAGTTGAGACACTGCAGAAATCTCTAAAAGTTCTACGCCTTCTGCCTCGCAAACTGCCTTAAGTTTTTCAAGTCCACTTCTGTCCTGCATAACATCAACTTTATTTGCAACAACAATTTGTTTTTTTGAAGCTAGACGTTCACTAAATTTTTTTAATTCTCTATTTATAACCCTGTAATCTTCTACTGGATCACGTCCTTCACTTCCACTTACATCTATTACATGAAGTAGCAGTTTAGTTCTTTCTACGTGACGCAAAAACTCAATTCCGAGTCCTACGCCATCACTTGCGCCCTCAATAATTCCAGGAATATCTGCCATAACAAAACTTGTACCTGCTTTAGTTTTTACCACGCCTAAACAAGGCTCTAACGTTGTAAAATGGTAATTTGCAATTTTAGGCTTTGCTTCAGATACAACAGATATTAAAGTAGACTTTCCAACATTAGGGAAACCAATTAGCCCTACATCAGCAATAAGTTTTAACTCAAGGAAAAGATTTTTCTCTTCTCCTTCTTCTCCTTCTCTTGCAAATCTAGGTGCTTGACGAGTTGATGTTGCGAAGTGTTGGTTGCCTTGGCCTCCACGTCCGCCTCGTGCTATAAGTTCAACCTGTCCTACACGTGACATATCCGCGATAACACGTCCTGTATCCATATTTTTTACTACTGTTCCTTGTGGCACGTCTATATATATGTCTTCTGCACTTTTGCCAGTACAGTTTCCACCCATACCGTTCTCGCCATTTCCTGCCTTTATCTTCTTTTTATATCTAAACTCTAGTAAAGTGTTTACTGCTGTACTTACTCTAAAGTATATGCTACCGCCACGGCCTCCATCTCCACCATCTGGGCCACCACTATCTATATATTTTTCACGATGGAAAGTTATTGCACCGTTACCACCGTTTCCTGCCTTTACATATATTTGCACATTATCTATAAACATAAATTCTCCTATTCTTCAAAATAATCTATTCTCATTGCTTTTTTTACATTTCTTAAAGTTTCTTTTGTTATTTCTCTTGCTTTATTTGTTCCATCTTCTAGTATCTTTTGTACTTCTTCTCTATGTGATTCGTAATATCTTCTTTTTTCTCTTATTGGTTCAAGCTTTTTAATTATATTACCAATTAACTGCTTTTTACATGCAACACAACCACGTGCTCCTGCTCTACACTCATCACATATAGTATCTAGTTCATTTTCACTAAATAACTTATGGTAATATGCAACCATGCAAACATCTGGGTTTGCTTTATCGTCCTTTTTAATTTTTGCAGGATCTGTTACGGCACTCATAACCTTACGAGATATTTCTTCGTCTGTATCTGCTAAATATATTGCATTCCCTAAGCTTTTTCCCATTTTAGTTCCGCCATCTAACCCTTTTATTCTAGATGCTTTGCTAAGTAAAGCTTCTGGCTCAGTTAAAACAGGCTCATCTTCTTTACAATAAAGTGAATTAAATTTTCTAACGATTTCACGAGTTTGCTCTATTAAAGGTAATTGATCTTCTCCAACTGGCACACAATCTGCATCAAATGCAGTTATATCCGCAGCTTGAGACACTGGATAACCTAAAAAGCCATAAGTTACACTTTCACCACTATTACCAAATAACTCCTTTTTTTGTGCTATTTCTGTTTTAATAGTAGGGTTTCTTTGAAGCCTTGATACAGTTACTAAATTTGAATAAAACACTGTAAGTTCAGCTATTTCAGGCACCATAGATTGCACAACAAAAGTACATTTTTTAGGGTCTAGTCCTGCAGATAAATTATCTATTGTTGTTTCTAATATATTTTCTCTTACTTTTTCAGGATTATTGAAATTGTCCGTTAAAGCTTGCACATCTGCAACCAATATATATGTTTCATATTCATCTTGCAAACGCACCCTACTTTGTAAAGAACCAAAATAATGACCTATATGAAGTTTACCTGTTGGTCTATCTCCTGTAAGTATTCTTTTTTTCTCCTTTTTCATAATTTCCTCCAAATACATATGTTTAATTATACTATAATTTTAGTGATTTTACTAGTAAATTTATGTGTTTATGTCAAGATTTTTTGGACTACATTAGAATAACTTTATGAATTTAAAAAGTACAGGCATATACCTGTACTAAAATCTATTTTTTAATCTTTCCATATAAATATTGCATCACATTTTTAGAAGCATTTTGATAGTGCAATATCACATTTTTAGATTTTGGCATAATCTTTATAATATTATACTGAAACATTTTTACTGTTTTTTAAAATGTTTCGTCAAAGTCTTCTACACCTTATTTCTAATTTTGCCTATATTCTCTCTTAATGCCTCTATTTCACCTTGAATTTCTAGTAGTTCGTCTAAAGACACATTGCTTTTAATATCATATTTAACATTTGTAAGCATACTTTCAAAATCTTGTTTTAGATAACTTAGTTGCTCATACAAATCTAGTTTTAAAGCTGTGCCGTTTACTTTAAATGCCTTTTTAACAGTGTCAAATTTGCCTATTACATAACTTTCTTCTCTTTCCGGTATAACTGTCTCTATATTAAATTTAGACTCTATAACACCTGCTAAAACCTGTTGCACTTTATATTCACCATGAACTAAAAATATCTTTTTAGGTTTCTTGCCAAACTTATCTATCCAATCTATTAAATGTGCTTGATCTGCATGGCCTGAAAACGCATTTAAATGCACAATTTTTGCATTTACACTAATCTCTTCTGAAAATATCTTAACTACTTTTTCATGTTCAATTAAACGACGTCCTAGTGTTCCTTCTGCTTGGTATCCAACAAAAAGTATAGTACACTCCGGTCTCCACAAATTATGTTTTAAGTGATGCTTAATTCTACCTGCTTCGCACATACCACTTGCAGATATTATAATTTTAGGTGTCATATCTTCATTTAATGCACGTGATTCATCTGCAGAAGATGTAAATTTCAAATTTTTAAAACTTATTGGATCATCTCCATTTAGAAGATAACTTAATGCATTTTCATTGTAATATTCAAAATTATCTTTAAATATCTCTGTAGCATTTTGAGCCAATGGACTATCCACAACTATTGGAATGCTTTCTAATTTTTTCTTGTATTCTTCTCCTTTATTGCCCTCAACGTATTGGTTAAGTCTAAATAACAACTCTTGAGTGCGTCCAACAGCAAATGACGGAATTACAACATTTCCACCAGCTTCTATTGTATCTATTATAGTGTTTATAAATTGCTCTGACTGGTCTTCTACGCTTGGATGAAGTCTATCGCCATATGTAGATTCCATAACTAAATAATCAGCATCTTCAACAGGTGACGGATCACAAATTATTGGGTTATCTACATTTCCTAAATCACCACTAAATACTATTTTTTCTGTTTTGCCATCTTCTGTTATCCATATTTCAACTATACTAGACCCAAGCATATGACCTGCATCTATTAGTCTAAACATAATACCACTATTTATAGTTATATATTCTCCATAATCTATTCCTTTGAACAATTTACAACAATCTATTGCATCTTGAACTGTATACATAGGAGGTAGTGCTTTTTTACCAGCACGCATTCTTTTCCTATTTACCCACTCTATTTCTTTTTCTTGTATGTGTCCACTATCTGGCAACATAACCGTACACAAATCTGCTGTAGCTTTAGTTGCATATACAGTTTTTCTAAAACCATCTTTATATAGCTTTGGAATCTTACCACTATGATCTATATGTGCGTGAGTCAATATTACGAAGTCTATATCCGAAACATTAAAATCAAAATCATCATAATTTTTTAATTGTTCTTCCATAGTACCTTGGAATAATCCACAATCTACTAAAAAAGTTTTACCACATGCCTCTATCATATGGCAAGAACCAGTAACGCCTCTGGCTGCTCCTAAAAATGTTATTCTCATTTGTTTTCCTCCATTTAATTTAAAACGCACCAAGTAAAATACCCTGATGCGTTATTATACCTTTGCGTATTATATACAAATTAATGCTGAATTTATATATATTAAAATGTTTTTATATATTTGTAACATCAAATCTGATAATCTATTTTGAAAATATAAAACTACAAAGGCTATATCTAAAGATGCTACTGTAGCAAGTCCTCTAATCAACCTATACTTTAATCTATTACTCATTTTTTCCATTCACATTAAATTTATTAATCATGTATTATTTGGACTATTTTCATCCTCATCATAAAACATAGAATCCATTGCAATGTTTTTCTTTAATCTTTCCATTAGCATTTTGTCATAAATACCACTAGCATTATTTTGAGGTTTTGTCTCATTTTGTGATACAAAACTATTATCAAGTGATGGAATATCCTCTGCCTTTTTAAGTACAGGCTCTACTATCTGTTGTGCCTCTTGTGGCTCAGGTGCACCAAATTTAACTTGTTGCCATTCCTCTTTAGAAACTAACACTTGTCTTGGTTTACTTCCACAGTTACCAGATACGATGCCACGAGCTTCCATTTGGTCAATCATACGCCCCGCACGAGAATACCCTATCTTAAATCTTCTTTGTAACATTGAGGCAGATGCTGTTCCCATATCTACAACAAGGTCTATTGCAGCATCTAGAAGTTCGTCAACATCATCTTCCATTTGACCATCATCTGTAGTCTCAGTTTTTCCTTGATTATCTATTTTGTTTATTATATCTTCGTTATATTTAGCATTACAATTACCTTTAATATATGTAACTATATCTTCAACTTCTTGTTCAGATACAAAAGCTCCTTGCATTCTTAAAGGTTTAATTTCACCCGTTGGATAATACAACATATCTCCTTTTCCAAGTAATTTTTCTGCTCCTGCCATATCTAGAATTGTTCTTGAGTCTACTTGTGAAGATACTGTAAATGCTATTCTTGATGGGATATTTGCCTTAATTACACCTGTAATTACATCTACTGATGGACGCTGTGTTGCAATTACCAAGTACATCCCTGCTGCTCGAGCCATCTGGGCTAGTCTACATATTGCATCTTCTACATCGTTTGGCGCAGCCATCATAAGATCGGACAACTCATCAACTACAATAACAATCTGAGGAAGTTTTTTACCTTCATCTTCCCCTGCCATTATTTTGTTATATCCTTTAATATCTTTTACACCTTTTGATGCAAATTTTGTATAACGTTCTACCATTTCACTTACTGCCCAATTTAAAGCGCCAGCTGCCTTCTTAGGATCGGTAACAACAGGTATAAGCAAGTGTGGTATACCATTATATGAAGACATTTCAACCATTTTTGGATCTATTAAAATTAGTTTTACCTCATTAGGCTTTGCTTTATATAATATGGACACAAGCATTGAGTTTATACATACACTCTTACCTGATCCAGTTGCACCAGCAACAAGTACGTGAGGCATTTTTGCGATATCTCCTATTGCAATTTCTCCTGATGTATCTTTTCCTATAGCAAATGTAAGGCGAGATTCAGAATCTCTAAATTTGTCTGAAGCAATTACTTCACGAATTGAAACAGACTCCTTCATTTCATTAGGCACTTCTATTCCAACTGTACCTTTACCTGGAATTGGTGCTTCTATTCTTATACTTTTTGCTGCAAGTGCTAGAGCAATATCATCAGATAAGTTTACTATTCTACTTACCTTTACACCTGGTGCTGGAGTTAACTCATAACACATTACAGTAGGTCCTTTAGTTATATTAGTAACTTTAGCCTCAACTCCAAAACTTGCTAGTGTTTTTTCTAACTTATCTGCTACAGCATCAACTGCCTTTTTATTCATTCCTTTACTGCTTGCTTTAGGCTCTGCAAGTAAACTTATTGGAGGAAATACATAGTTTAATTGTTCTTCCTCATGAGTGTTGTGCTCAAGTTGCAATACTTCTTTTACATTTTTATCTTCTGTTGTTTCACGTTGCTTTTTGAAATAATCAAATTTTTCGTTTTCAGCAGGTGAATTCAAGTTGATTTTCAATTGCTCATCATCATCGTTTTTAATATTGGATGCATAATTACGCGTTCCAAGACTTGCAAGTTTTTCTTCTTTTTCCTTAAGAGCTTTTTCTTCCTCAGCTTTTTTTATAGCCTCTTCTTTAGCTTTTTTCTTTGCTTCTTTTTCTTCTAAGCGAGCCTTGACTTTTTCCTCATCACGACTGAACACTGCAATGCATGCATTAGCTATAAATTCAATTACAGTCACAATTACATTATATAGTGCTGCGACAAAATCTGCAAAGCCAACGTTTATAAAGTAAAGAATAAACAATAGTGTTGCTGCTGAAAGAATTATTCTTGCTATCAGAATGCCATTTATTAAGTAAGCAAGATTTGCAATAGTCGCCCCTATAACCCCACATATATTCTTTCCGCTTACACCAGCTTCATATGACCATTCTAAGAATTTAGCTGTACCTTTTCCAATTGAATAAAATTCTTCTGTATCATATGCAAACACATAAACTGTGGATGTAAGAAGAATTGTAGCAATAAGCCCTTTAAGTAACTCAGAAGATATTTTTATCTTCTGATCTACTATTATCATTTTTATACCAACATACGCAAAAACAACTGGTACAATCATCCTTAAAGCACCAAATAGTCCTGCCATTACGCGATTTACAGATTCTCCTACAATTCCTATGTTATCAAATCTAAATAAAACAAACGTAACAAAGGCAAGGACAATTAGTACTCCCCCTAGGAAATCACCACCAATTGTCTTTTTGCTTTTATTATTACTTCTTCTTTTATTTTTACTTCCTTTTTTTCTCCCCATCGTATAACCTCTTAAATTATCTGTTCTTTACATTTTTAATTCTTTTCTATTATTTTTAATAACATTCAAAGACTCATTTAGAATTTCTTCTAATCTTTCTAGTAAAGCATCAGCGTACTCTCTAGTACCATCAGATATTTCACGAGCAACTTTATCTGCAGATTCCAATATTTCTTCTTTTTTAGCCAAAGCTTGTTTTGTTATTTCATGGTCGTCTACTAGTGATATTATCTTAGTTTCTGTTTGTTTAACTATCTCGTCAGCTTCTTTTTGAGCATCCATAAGAATTCTTTGTCTTTCTTCTTTTACCCACTTAGCTTGTTTCAACTCATCTGGTAACTTTCTTCTTATTTCTTCTAATATTTCTTTAATTTCATCAGTGTCTATCATAACCTTGTTTGAAAAAGGTACTTTAGAACCATTCTCAATAAGCTCCTCTAGATTTTCTAATAATGTAAATATTTCCATAATAACTTACTCCTTCCACTTGTAAACCCTTAAGGTCACCCTACCATACGTTCTTTTATCTTTTATCTCAAGTCTATCTATATTTTCATTTATCTTTTTTCTTTTGTCGCTTTCAAGAACTATTATGCCCTCTTTTGCCAACAAGTTGTATTCTACAATTTTATTTAAAGCGTCTTCCTCATAGTCTGTAGCATATGGAGGATCTAGGAATATAATATCGAAAATATCACCCACAAGGCTCTTTAAACATTTGTCATATTCTTTCGCTGTTATTTTAACACAATTGCTTGTCTGTGTCAATCTAACATTTGTAGAAATTATACGTAATGCTGTTTTTGATTTATCATTTAAAACTGCAAAACTGGCTCCTTCACTTATGGCTTCAAGTCCAAGATTGCCAGTACCTGCAAATAAATCTAATACACGTGCGCCATCAAGATATGGTCTAATCATTGAAAATAGTGGTTCTTTTACTCTATCTAGCGTAGGTCTTATAGTAAAATCTCCCTCTGTAGGGGCTACCAATTTCTTTGCTTTAAATTTTCCAGTTATTATCCTCATTTTATCACCCAAATATGTATTAGTATAACATAGTTTGGCGCTTTTTTCCACATTAAGAGTGCAAAAAAGAGGCATACGCCTCTTTTTACAGTCCGTCAATTATTTTTAATATAAAGTTTATTAAGTTTACTGTTCCATATACCATAATTATTCCCATAACTACTGGTATTCCTTTTAGCTTCATTTCAGCTTTTCCGTCTGCTCCTGCCATCATATATTTAATACCAATATATATGATTCCACCAACTGCCGCAAAGTTTATTATATACATTACTGTGTTATATACAGTTCCTACAAATCCTTGTACACCAGACTGCGATGTTTTTCCAGTTAACAAATCCTTAATATCTAACACATCTGTCAGTGCATTCCAACCATAAAATACTATTGCCGCAACTACCAATGTTACAAGACTGTTCTTTACACTAAATTTACTATCTACTCCACCCCATATATATTTTACTCCCAAGAATGCTGTAATTAGTATAAATATAACGTTACCTATATCAAATATCATTGATCTAATTTCAGAAATTGAACCACTTACACTATCACCAAATTGATGCTCACTATTCTCTCCTTTGTTTAAAAAACTCCACGCACATTTCCACCAGCCATATTCACTCTCGTCACACTGCTCATACTTACTAGGTATCGTTCCACTTGTTCCACCATGAATTGTGCCACTACTTTGACTTCCTCCATTTGCAGTAGTCTCGTTTGCTTTGATAGTCTCATTTGTTTTTCCAGAAATTTTCACTTCAAGTTTGCTTATGGTCTCTGTATCGTTGTTTTTATACGCATCAAGCAAATTGTATTTAGGCTGATACATATCTCTAGATATTGTGTCTGTCATATTATCTTTTAATGTTTTCTTCCATGCATCGTACTTATCTGCAGAAAGGCTTTTTAAACCTTGACTTTTATTATATTCTATATCACTACTTATATACATACTTATTTCAGATACACTTGCTGTATTAGAAGGTATTTTTTTGTATGCTGTTTTTATATCACTTACATAACTGCTTGCGTTTTTCAAAGATAAGTACTTATTTACATCAAATTTATTTTGACTATCAATAACTCCTTTTGACTTGTAATCAGTAAAATTAACATATGCAAACTCTGGCATATATTCATCTGAACAATTCTTATATTTATCAACTGTTTTATATACTGCATAATGAGATTCCTTAGCGGTTATGTTTGATGAGCTTCCGGCATAAGATCCTGTATTATATTTTTCAGTTCCGTTATATGAGTTTGACATATATTTCCACTTTGGGGCACCATAACTCCCACTTCTATCAGAATTACTCACAATTTCTGTATACTGATAACACACATAATAACTTGCTGCTGAAACCATACTAGGTATAAACATAATCATAAATAATGATAAAATAATTGTTATTAAAACTTTATTTTTCACATTACTTTCCCCCTTTGTTTTTTATTATATTTTAATAATTTTCTGCTTTTATTTCAAAATATGCTTTTGGGTGATTACATACAGGACATACTTCAGGAGCTTTAGTTCCAACATGTATATGTCCACAGTTTCTGCACTTCCAAATTCTATCTCCATCTTTCGAAAATACCAATTCCTGCTCCACATTTTCTAATAATTTTAAGTATCTTTCTTCATGTTCTTTTTCTATTTTTGCTACTTCTTCAAACAAATATGCTATTTTTGTAAATCCTTCTTCTTTTGCTGTTTTGGCAAATTCTTCGTACATATCTGTCCATTCAAAATTTTCACCTGCAGCTGCATCTTTTAAATTAGTTATTGTGTCAGGCACTTCACCTTCATGAAGCAATTTGAACCAAATTTTAGCATGCTCCTTTTCATTTTCAGCTGTTTCCAAAAACAAGCTTGCTATTTGCTCATATCCTTCTTTTTTTGCTTTTGATGCATAATATGTATATTTATTTCTTGCTTGAGACTCACCGGCAAATGCTGCCATTAAATTAGCCTCTGTTTTACTTCCTTTTAGTTCCATAATAATTCATTTACTCCTCTCATTAAAATTATACAATTTAATATTATTTTGTCAACAATACATCACTAAAAATATTCATGTATTTTACATTAGAAAATACATTTATCCCTTTTTTTACTACCATATATGTTGAATCTGCGTGTATCCCAACACATACAACTTCGTCCGACATTAAATTTGTAAGTGATGTGACGCACTGCCCTATTTCTTCTACCGTTTTAGAATTTGATAATTCATTTATTTTTGATGAAATTGAGTCATTTATACTTATATATTCTTTAATAAATGAAATATCTGGATTCTCATTTAAATTCACATCTGCCAAAACTAAGTCAAACTCCCCAAGTTTTATTTGTTTAGATATGTCTGAACTAGACAACGTTTTTATATTTACTTTAATTCCTATGTTTTCTAAGTCTTCTTTTATATATGTTGCTACTCTAACCTTGGTCTCATCATTTTTGTTTACCAACATTGTAAGATTTATACTTTTTCCGTCTTTTACAAACACAGAATTGCTTAAAGTATATCCTGCTGAAAGTAACAAGTTTTGTGCTCCATATATATCATACTTAAATTTAACTTCTGAATATAGTTCTGGTATGTCTATAATCGTTCCCGAATTTAAATATATATCTTTTCTAATTTTTTCTCTATCTATACTGTACGCAATAGCCTTACGTATTTCTTTTTTAGAAAAATATTCAGACTTGCTATTTCCAAATAAAAATAAACATTTTCCATTTGAATATGATCGAATGTCCATATCTACTTTTCCAAGTTTTTCTCCTATATCATAACTATCTGTAAAAAACATGTCTATATTTCCAGATTTAAATAGTTCTATGGCTTCATCATCATCTTTAGCTGTCATAACGTCGATTGTATTTGGAATCTCAACGTTTAAATAATCTTTTTTTATGTACGTAACCTTATCACTTGCACCTCTAGATGTATTTACATTATATAATCCTGTATTTGTTGTAGAAAAAGTTATAGGTAACTGAAGATTATACACAAACCAAGGATTATTTTCATTTAATTTAATTCTAACTGTTTTATTGTCTATTTCTTCCATACTGTCTATTTTAGCACAATTTGCATAATACTTTGAACTGCTCTCTTTGTACGAATTTAGCCTTGCTATTAAAACACCAGCAGTTAATAAATTATTTTCCTTAATTTTTAATATGTACTCTTTATTAGATTTCTTTTCTACTTCCTGCAAAAGATCAAATTTTATTTCATAATTAGTAGTTATTTTAAGTAATGTTCCGTATGTATAATTGTTAAGTTCTGTTAATATTACATTTTTCGTATTCGTATTTAATACTTCAGTATTATCTACAAGAGCTATACTAAGCTTATCTATAGCATCTTCTTTTACCTTAGTTCCGAAAATATTAAAAAACGACTCATTTTCATCTTTAAGCGCTAACCTTAGTGCACATAAAATAAGAAGTATAGCTATAATAAAAAGAAATATTGTTAACTTATTTTTCTTTTTGGGTTTTCTTTTAGGCGTAACTCTAACATTATCTTCATCAATTTTACTGTGTTCTTCTATTTGTGAAGCTTTCTTAATCTTTTTAGATATACTCTCTGTTCTTCTATTTTTCTTATCTTCACTAGAAGTCTTCTTATATCTAGTACTACTAATAAATTTTTTCTCCATATTGCTACCTTTCAAAAAAGGTCAGAATAAGGCCTTTTCCCTATTCCAACCTCTTTATACACAAAAACTATTCTACTATTACATTTGGATTAAATCCTTTTGTCTTTAGTCTAGATTTTGCAGCATTGCTTTCTCCTGATTTTAAAATTTCTAAGTCCTTTTCAACCAATCTATACTTATTTGCGTCTTTATCATATTCAAAAACACTTATAGTTTTAGTTAAGCTATCTTCAAGTTGTTCTATATCTGTAGTAAAATACATTTCTTCATCTTTTAGTATAAATCCAATTTTTTTAGCAATTTTAAATATTTCTGCATTATGTGCAACGTCCTCGCCTACAAATACAAGTTGTGGTGGAGCATAAAATCCCGCATCATTTTTTTTGAAGTTTTCGTAAAAATCTGAATATAACTGTAATTTTTCGGCTAACATATTCTGCCAATCTTCTTGACGTCTTACAACTTCAAATACAAAGTCTATATCACTATCTCCTGCATCTAATTTAACTGTTCCACCTGTTGGTTTAAATTTAACGTTGTATTTTTTTGAAAACATAAGCAGATTAGGATTTGCCTCTTTAAAAGCAGCTACCTTAGTCATATATGCAATAACTATTTGGTTACCAGCAAGTTTTCTTTTTAGTGCATACGCAGGTTTAGTATTATCTGTTGGCTGCCAACTAGTATTTATATTTCTTTGTTTCAATATATATGTTGCTATTTTTTCTAAAGAATATACTCTATATGAACTTTTTCCTGCATCAGTTTGAAAAGCATATCTAGACAAAACCTTAGATTTAGTCAAATCTTCTAACCATTTAGCCACTCTATCTTGTCTTTTTTCTGGTTCTATATCCTCTAGTTTTCCTCTAAATTCCAAAACTTGTGTAACTTGTCTAGAAGTTACAAATCCAAATTCATTTACAATCTCTAGAGCCATTATATGTTGCTCACCAATATAGCCCATATCCATCTTAAACACCACTTGGTTTATTGATGCGTATCCTTCTTTTCCATCAAATACTTTAATTTCTCCTTCTCTCACTGCAAAAGGAGATACTCTTGTTTTTACTTCTGTATCGTTTACCATAAAATTCCTCCATATTAAAATTTTAATAATTTAGTTCAAGACATGAAAATACATATCTTCATATATATAAACATAATATCTATCCTATTATGTCTATTTTTATTTTTTCTTTTTCCGGTATAATTCTTCTTATATGTACAATTACTTCTCTTCCAACTTCAATTCCACTAACGTGTTCAGACATAGCAAGTAAGTCTCCTTTAAGTTCAACAATTAGTCCATGTCTATTTTTTACCCTAACTACACCTTCTACTATATCTCCCTCTTTAAGGCCTTTTAATCTATCTTCAAATTTAGGCATTGTATCTTTTAAAGATAACTCAATTTTTCCAGTATCTCTATCATATTTTTTAACAACCGCTTCTACTCTTTGACCATATTTTAATTTATCTGGTACCTTTTGTGGTCTTACATAAGATACATCTTCTATTTTAATCATCCCTGTAACTCCGCCGCCAACATCTACAAATGCAGCATAATCCGTCATACCTCTAACAATGCCTCTAAGTCTCATACCAGGTTTTAAATTATTATACATCCAACGTCTAACTTTAAGCTCTAGTTCCTTTTTAGATAAAACTACTCTTTTAACTTCATTTTCTTCAATTTCGAGTTCTATTATACAAGCTTGCATAACTTTATCTTTCTTCTTCATACAAAGTGTGCTATCTACTAGGCCGTCATCACCAACTATTGAAGAAACTTGATCCCTTGGCATGATACCATGTATACCATCAGCAAAAGTACAATGTAAGTTGTATTCTCCATCTATATCGTCTACGAAAACATCAAATACCTGTTTTTTTTCATATGCTTCTTTTAAATCTTGAATAGAGCATTTCTTTTTAAGGCCCACATTTCTCCTTGGTTTTTTTTCCATAAAAACTTCCTTTCTTATGTTTACTATCACTTTTGAAGTATATTATATCAAAGAAAAATTCATGGTGCAAGCAAATTTGAATAAATATGCAAAATGTGGTATAATATTTGTATATTACTATTTTTATTTCAACAAATTTGTTTAGAAAGGATTTTCACCATGTTATTTTTAACGTTAACTTTTTCTTCACTCAAAGTTATGCTACTTGCTGTATGGGCCTTGTTGAAATGGATTATTGTACCGTTCATCATCTTGTTGGTGATTATAAGTATCCGTGGATTCATTAAAGGCCTGTGGAACAAAAAGAGCTAAAGCAAATGCTTTAGCCCTTTTTTATTAGCGAGTATATGATGGTACCTTATAATATCCAGTATATTTATACCCTCCGCCACTACTGCTCTCTGTTACTGTTAGCAAATTCCAATTGTTCCAACCATCATTAATACTTGATTTATTATCGGAACCCTTAAAACCGTAAATACTTATACATTCAACATCGTTAACCTTATATGTTTTATCTCTTATTGCTTTATATGCAATATTAATGGCCTCTTCTGCCTTTGAATCGCCATCACCCCAGAAAACGTTACCAGTAACGGCATTATATTGATAATTATTTCCATACCTTCCCTTTAATATCTCGTTAACAGTTGTTTTGTTAAAGTATGCTCTGTTTAAAATAGACAATGCAACTAACACTTTATCCTGTAAAGAACCAACACCTTGTTCTCCTGTAATTGTTCTAATTAAAAGTTCTCTTTCTGACATTCCATCTATAGCTGCATCAATAGCGTCGAATCCGCTCGGCTTAGTGATTTTTTTAACCGATGTACTACCACTAGTAGCAGCATACTTACCAAAGTCATTAGAAGTCATATCTCCACAGTTGCTAGGTAAACCTTGATTATTTACTATATCAGGAATTGTATCTTTTTGTAAATATAAGATTGGCTCTAAATTATATATTTTACCATTAGATCTATAATTACCATTATTATCACTTGCTGGCCATTTAATAAGTTCAAAATGCAGGTGAGCTCCTGTTGACCTACCAGTAGAGCCAACATAACCAATTACTTGCCCTGCTTCAACATGATCCCCAACCTTTAGTTTAAGATCATTTGTAGCTGAACATGAATTCATATGTGCATATAGGGTATAATATATATATCCATCAGTTTCTCCATGTTTTAATACAACATAGTTGCCATAACTCCCAGTTGCAGGTTGAACCATGTATACAACCCCAGATTGACTGGCTATTATTGGATAATTGAAAGGCGCTCCTATATCCATAGCTCCATGTTTATCCAATTTTTCACTTTGAAAGGGATCATTTCTTATACCGGCACAACTTGTTATTCTTTCTGCCCCAGTTTTGCCAAGTGGCCAAATAAAGTTTTGACCTATTATTTCACCTACAAATAAATTTGAACCCATAGATTGCTCAATGTCAAATTTTATTGAAATATTTTCTTCTTTAAGATGTTTATTCAATAAGTTATAAGATGTAGATAAGTGAGGTCTACTATATCCTATGTATTTTGAATACTTCTCATCATTGTGTAAATACTCTTTATATATACTTGGTACCGCATTTATTAAATCTACTCTTGTTAATTTTTTTTCATCTTCTAATTCTTTATAATAATTATATTCATGCGTTTCAAATAATTCCGAAGCTTTAAGCCTTAAATCTGGTCTATTTCCAGGCTTCATTTCTTCTTCAGTCAATTCTTTTTGCTCAACTTCAACTACTTTATCTATCTGATTTATATACTCAGATACATCATCAACTTCATAGTTTCTTTCTTCAACATATGTTTCTTTTATTTTATCGTTCCACACATATTTTGTAGTAATATAATCTCCTGAATCTATCGAAACTGAAATTGTTTCACCAGTTTTAGTCCAGCCAGAACTAGAAATAGAAGTATAACTTCCTAATCCACTGACATTAACAAATTCTTCTGTTTTACTTATATAACTGTCATCTGAATTAGTATATGCTTCAACATCAGCGTCACTATATTTAGTTTGTTCATATTCTGCTCTCATGAATTTTTTCAGTACATCTGCTTTTATTATAGGGTAAACAAATCGTTTTTCCACATTCGCATCATAATTCTTATACAAATCAACTATTTCTGATTGATTTGCATGAGCATCTTTATACTTACTACGCGCAGCTTCTTTGTTTCTTTCTAAATCTCTTGCAGAATATCCATAATCCGTACATGTTTGTTGAACCGTTTCTCCTGTTTCACTATCTACATATGAACAATCTCTGGTCTTTTCATATTTATCAAGCTTTACATTTGATGTAATATAATGTTTCTTTGTTTGATCCCTTTTGGCGGTTTGCAAAGTATATTGCAATACTTCTACATCATGATAACCTTTATCTATAATTTGAAAAGCAAAGTTTCCCAAATATGTAAGATCATCCTGCGTTGCTATTCCTGAAATCATGGAACTTGCCACAATATATGACTGCATATACGGTCTAAGCATATTAGAAAAATATTTAATACCTTTTTCTTCGTCCTCATCGTTCTTAGGATATTTTAAATTTGTTTCTTCATCTGTTTGAAGTTCCAAATCGCTAATTTCTCCCGTTTCTCTGTCTAGTTTTTTCCACTCCACTCTATTAAAGTTCATTCTTTCAGAATTTAATATGAATTCATATGCATTTGTTATATCAAATCCATTTGTATAGCTTATACCCGAAAATTTATATTCACCTATTCTGCCTTCATCAGACATTGCTTCATAAAGTGAAGGATTTTTCTTTTGCAACTGCTTCAAATATGAATTAGAAATTTCTTTAATTTCATCATTTTTTAAATATAACAAAGTTCCACTTGATTCGTAAGCTTCTTTTGTATCTTCTTGTATATTAGCAGAATTTGAAATATAAGAGTCAACAGAGGATACCAAAACTTCGTGTGCCTCTGTTGTTAAAACAAAGTTAAACGCAGCTAACAACAAAATTATAGGCAAAGCAAATTTCAAAACAACTAATACTTTTAAAAGAATCGCAATATATATTTTCTTTCTGCCTTCTTTAGCAACACCGGCAGCATTTTTTAAAGTACCTTTAACTCTATTTTTTAAACCATGTACCCAGCCTTTAGGGCCTTTCAATTTAAAATTATTATTGTTGCCGTTCTCGCCACCAATACCACCCTCAATATTTGGTTCCACTATCATCACCCTTTTCTATTTTAAACTAAAATGAAACCGTCGCAGAAACTCGATTTGTACCTTTTACCACTTTTTTTATATTCAATGATTCTATACTATCTTGTCCTATAATTGAAACATTAAATGCGAGCTTTATTCGCTCTGTCTGACCTTGTTCTACCACTACTGGTCCCTGTGTTGATTTAACTAAATTCAAATATGATGAACTATTATTTCCTAATTTCAAATAACAGTTATCTGCATTTGAAAGATCAAATGTAAGTTTCTCTGTATCTTTATTTGTTATTTCTAGTTCATACTCTATATAGTTTAAATCTCTATATGTACTTAGAACCTTTAACTCTGTTCCTTCCAGATTTCCATAATACAGCGAATCTGAATAGCTAACAAAGGTTCCATAAGTAATATGACAATTATATGGATATTTATCTTCTACTATATTTACATCCAACTTTTCATTTCCTTTAGGAAGTGAAATTGAATAAATAAACTTATCTCCTGCATCGTAAGTTTTAAAATTTTGCAGTGTATATCTGTAATCAGTAGATTTAAGCATGCTCGTAGCTTCTTCTATAGTCATTCCTGCATATTGCAAATATGAATAATCCATATAGCTTGACATATCCTCTGCAGAGCCATACATTTTCATTCCCTCTAAAAAAGTCACATAATACCTTATCATTTCTTCATTCTTTGCAACCTCATCATAAGGTTCATAATACGCTATATCTGAAACTTTATCCGGCTTCCAAATCAATATAAGTATGATAACCACTATAACAATGTAAATGGAAGCTAAGATTCTAAAATTTTTTTTGTTAACCAATAAAGACTCTAATAATTCCATAATTCCACCTACTTGTCCTATTCTAAATAAAAAATTTCATATGTATTTTTAAATGGATTTATACTTATACCTATATATCCATAAGAAGTTTCACTATTTAAACCAACTGCACAGATATATTTATTATCTCCTAATTTGTATATACCTCTTATAACGTTTGTAGATATAACCATCTGCATACTGTCCATTCCACTTTCCTCTAAATAAACAAATCTTTCAAGAAAATTTTTAGCTATTTCTTTATATTTATTTTTACTTAATCTAGATCTATATGATTTACTTAAAACATCATAATAATCCTCATAAGTTACCGCATTTTCAGAAGAAGGAGCATCACTTTCTATTTCTATGTTATATGATCTTATAAACTTATCCAATATTCCCTCTAAAATAAAATAAGTTTCCCTATCATAAGTAATATTTGCAGATTCAATTAAATCTGATCCTGATTTGACACTATTATAGTCAATTGTCATATCAAGATTAGATTTAATTAAATTAATTATAATTACAAATACTATTATAAGTAAACCCCCAAGTAAAATATATAATTTTTTGTTATTATTTATATCTTCCATAAAAACCTCTAATGAAGAACATTGCCTTCTGTGTCAACAGCTTTCTTTGGAGCAGACATTTTTTCTAGTCTATCATAAGCCTCATTCAACACTTTTGTTTGATAATTAGCACTATGATTACGATATGTAGCTACTCCTCCACTCTTCAACGCTCTTGCTGCTATCTTAGCTTTAGAAGGAGTTCTTGAAGACGATTTTTGATTAGAAGTTCTTGACTGCGATTGTCTAGTAGCTCTATTCGAAACTTCTCTTGCTGCTGATTCTGCCTCTGCTTTTGTATTATCCATAACCCTTTGAGTTTCGTCAGAAATTTCCCTATCAGCAGTTTCTATCTGTTTCACGTAACTGTCATACGCAGCTTTTACATTTTTACCATACTCTTCAGCGAGTGAAGAAGCCCCCTTTACTCTATTTTCAACAAACTGTTCAACGCCAAATCCTAAATCTACAGCTCCTGCTGTTACTGCATCAGCAGTACCAGCCCAAGTTATACCATCTTTTACTGCTCCACCCCAATCATTTGTACTTGCCGCACTCATAGCAGTTCCTGCTGTAAATCCAACCATTGCAGCTCCAGTTTCAGCAACTCCAGAAACCATCGTCTTAAATCCTTGACGTTTTTTCTTGTTAATTTCCTTCAATTTATCCTGAAGTTCATCATCAAGTTGCATCTTCTTTTGATTGTAATCTTTAACTCTTCCTCCACCTGAAGAAGTACCACTACCAATAGTTGGTCTAGGGCTTGCAACAGTATCATCGATTGCCCTAGCCTGTTGCAGTTTTATCTTCGCCTCATCCATCAAAGCCTTTTTCTTCTTCTCATCTTTTTCCTGACTAGCAAGTTTTCTTGCCTTTTGTGCATCATTAAATAATTGGATTTTTTGATCTCTTTTTTTAGAATCGAACTTCCTTTGCTGGCTATTATTAGAAGCACTACTTCCTGATGAACCACCACTTCCATTAACATCTGACAATCTTGCTTTATCTTCAGTAATGTTTCCACCCGCATTATCTGCTTCCAATGCAGCCACTTTTCTTTGAGTTCTCTTTATAGCCTTAACTTTTTCTCCATGTGCACCAGCCATAGCTCCAAATCCACCAACAATTTTTTTGCCGTTATCTAACAAGTTTTTACCCATTCTGAGTGCAAGCATAGATCGCCCTATACTTTGTACTGCATTTCCATGATCTGCTTTTGTTGGTCCAAAGCCAAATATTCGTCTTGCAATCTCCTCTACTTTAAATATTGAAGTAAGTGCAACTATGCATATAATACCTAAAGATGTATTTCTATCAGTTTGATCCATGGCAACTTGTTGACTCAATATAGATATTATAAATCCCATTGTCAAAGCAAATATAAAAGCCTGAAGAGTTTGTATAAAAACAAGTTCGCAAAATTCTTTTATCCATGCACTTAATGGGCCTCCCCCTTTTCCAAACATACTACTTCTTACCTCCTATTTTCCAAATTTTAAGAAGAAATCAAATACAACCACAATTGGTGCCATAAGCATCAATATGACAACATAAAATACTCTTTTTGTATATGATATAAAAAATACTAAACTATATGCTACTAATAAAACGTACATTATTGCATTTTGTATTACTGCTTTATTAGCTTTCCATCCTGTCTCACTTACTTCGAAAGCGGTTTCCTTAAAATAAGTAGCTAAATTGTATATGATATTTACTTTAGATTTTTGTTTAAGCACATATTGTTCAACAATGTTGCAATATGTAGTATACAGAGCAACCATTTCTGAATCGTAGTTTTGTTCTTTTCCAGAAGTAACTCTCTCATTTACAGGTATTTTTTCATATATTAAAAGCTGAGATTTGTAGTAGTCATACGCATTTGTTTTTGAACCATCATCAAAAGAAATATCACCAACAAGCGTACTAGCATCAAGGTAAAGTCTCGCAACTTGGGCTTTCGAGCCTGGCTTTTTTAAAGTGAAAAATTTATCTTCTTCGGCTAAATCTGCTAAATACTTAGAAGTATATGCATCTGACTTAAGTAGTGCTGCACAAATATCTGCAGAGTCATAAGAATACTTTTTTCCATCATACTCATATTCCCATTTATTACTTGAAAACATCCATTCTTTCATTGCTTTATATGCCTTATCATCACTTTTTCCTTTATCTGCCATATCTCCTTTTGCCTTTTCTAAGCTAACTGACATAGAATGGAAATCTTTAGCACTATCAATAACGAGCTTCATATTGTACACATTTCCTCCGAACAAGCAATCCCGCTCCAATTATTCCACTAATTGCTACCTTTGCTATAGCCGCAATAAGAGCAGCTGCTGTTCCTCCCGTAGCAACTAAAACCGTAGCGATAGCCACGACAAGTAATATCGCACCTATTACAATTGCTATATCTCCAATAATTGAGCCTAATGTAGTTCTACCTTTTTCCATCAAATTAACAAAATTTCCTACTATTTTTTGGTTATAGTCTGATGTATCAGCTAGTTCAACAATCTTATCTCCAGCCTCTTTAACACTATCTTGTACTATACTACTTGCTGCAACAACCAATTGTTCATTTAAATACAATACAAAAGACATAAAAAAGTGTATTCCCCAAAGCATTACCAAACCTAATATCCAATCAACTATAGCTTTTTTGTATCTAGCCTTATCTTCAGCAATAGCAGTTATCGCTAATTTTATTGCTGAAAACATAACAGCTATTCCAAAGAAAGTTGATGCCAATGTTAATAGTGAATAATACGTACCAGTTAAAAATTCATACATTTTAGCTATTAATGAATTATCAGCAGCTGTAAATATGTTAACATCTAAAAAAGGTACTGCATTAAATATTATAGCATCTGCCCAAGGAAACATATTTGACCCAGTTATTAATTGAAATACCTTGCCCAAACACCATTCCATAAGAGATCCAACTGCATATATAAATGATCCTATTGCTTCTAACAACGTTGAATTTCCTATTTTATCTTCAAGATTTGCATCAGCAACAGGCATATCGTTAAGATAATCTTTATTTATTGCTGCTTCCACATTTCCACTTATCATAAATCCAACACATACAATAAGTAATGCACATATCAATAATTTCCATTTTCCCTTTAACATTTAAGCACCTTCCTTAAATAATTTATTTCGACATTTTCTTAGATATTTTATCACAGATTACTCTGCTTGTCTAGCTTTTTTCATCTCTATAAGCTTAGATAGGTTCGTTTCAACGAATTCAAATTCTTTTTGTGTAGGTTTAATTGCAATAACTGCAGATTCATAACCAAGTCTTAACAAACCTTCTCCTCTTCCACAAGTAAGTAAGAAGTCTTTTTCTCCTTCAGACAATTTGAATACTTCTCTTACATATTCTATTTCAGATTTATCTTGTGCCAAGAAAAGTTTGGTTTCAGCAGATGTAAGTATTGCTTGTGCTTCTTTCTTTTCATAGAAATCTTGGAATTTCTGTGATACAACTGTTAGCGATACGTTTCTTTTTCTCGCACGACGTGCCATTGTATTTAAGAAAGTAATAGCCTCAGGATAATCTAACATCATCCATGCTTCATCGACAAGCACACGTTTTTTTCTAGCACGTGATTTATCCTCACTATTTTTCTTAACGTATTTTTCCCATATCCAAGACATAAGTATCTGTTGAGCAAGTGGTCTTGCAAAACGTTCCTCTAGTCCAGATATATCTATATTTATAAACAAACATCCATCTTGAAGATCAAAAGTAGATTGTCCATCAAAATATGCCATCTGACCATTAAATTTTCTACAATACTGTCTCATAACTTTAGTTAAATAGTTATAGTGGAATTGATAAGTTTCATTATCATTTTCCTTAGCTTTCATCTCAAGTCTGTCATACCAAGAAGAAATAGTTGGCATTTCTTTTCTTTGTCTTGTTATCTTTCCTGTAAAGCTATCACTATCTACGTAAAGACTATCTATATCCTCAGTAAATCCACGCTCAGCGTACTCTTCTGATACTATTTCAGATATTATTTGACGAGTAAGCTCAGTAACATCTGATGAATGACTTACGCCACGTGCCATTGTAGTCAACGCCTGTGTTACGTCTTCTACTTTATTTTCAACATTTAATTTGTATACTTCTTTTCCTGTTATTTCATCAATTGTTATTTCTGGCTCCAAGTCAAATATGTTTATAATTGTGTCACTTGTTGGGCTAATTGTTATATTTATTCCTCGCAAAGCATCTGCAACTGCAACATATTCTCCTTCTGCATCAAGAACCAAGTTCTCAATTCCCATCAAAACTGCTGAACGAGCCATTATTGTCTTAATTGTAACAGATTTTCCAGAACCAGATTTACCAAATATTATCATATTATAGTTAGTCATTGAATCATTAAAGTTATCAAAAAGAATTGGAAGTCCTGTTTGTTTATTTATTCCAATAGGTACTCCTGTTGTATGTCCTGCATCTGCATTAACAAATGGGAATACTGTAGCCATTGATCCTCTATCAAACGTATGCCTTCTTGTGATTTTATTGTTATTAAGTGGTAAATTAGATTTAAAACCTTCTTCTTGAAGTGCCCAAGCAGTCTTAAGTCCAACCAAACTTTTTGAAGCTTCCATTGATAACAACTCAGATAACTTATCTAGCTCATCTTTTGAATAAGCAAACAAAGTTGAAATTATTGTAGCTTCAAATAATTTATTATATCCTGCCGCTATTTGATCACGAAGTGCTTCTGCTTCTGCTTGCTTCGTACTAAGAGTGGCATCTCTGTTTATATCTCCTCTATCCTGTGCTACAAAACGTTCAGATTGTATCTCAACAATTTGTTTATTAAGGTCATTTTGCGATGTTGTTTCAGATATAGGGTTGATATATACTGATGTATTAACGTCACCAAATTCATATATATTAGATAAAAAATATGGGAACGCTGCTTGACGAGGAAGTGTTGTTACATAGAAAGTTCTTGCAAATCTAGATATCTTTGAAAATATTTCAAGATAATCAAAGTGACTTGCATCTATTCCTGATGGAGCAATTAGATCCTTTAGAGTTGATTTATTTAATTCTAGCACGCTCTTTTCATTTTCACTCTGTTCTATAAGTTCGCCTTGTGATACTTTTTCCTTATTATTTTTTCCAAACATGTAACTTTACCTCCGTATATTAAACTATTGAATCGTCGCCTGAATCGTTTGTAGTATTTTCGTTTGTTTCTACATTTTCAATTTGTTCAGGCTGTACGTCTTGTTTGTCTTCTTCTGTTGTTGCTTGATTTATATTTTCATTTCCATCAAGTCTTGCTACCTCTGCTTCAAGTACTTTTGCCCTTTCTGCATTTCTTTTTCTTTTATTTTCTTTGTATTCTTCAATTATTACTTTTTTTGCTTTTGATTTAGTTTCTTCATCTATTCTCTCATGTTTAATAAGTTCAAGAGCTTGTTTACTTGATTCTTGATCATATGAATCCTCTATATCTTGAGGAGTTACTATATTTCCCTCTTCTACAGCTTTAGCCAATGCTTGTATTGCTTTGTATTCAGCTTCTTGTTTTATGCTATCTAGTAGCATTTTGTTTTTCTTTGTTATTGCATCTTCTGATGTAGAATACAATCTATAGAATCCAGAATCTAGAGCGTCTCTTACCTTAATCAAGTTATGGTCATCTCTGTTATATGATGAATATAACAATTCTGCTATATCATTAGATTTCATAACTTCACAAGAAACGGAACTCATAGATAAACCGCTCATTATGTTATTTGCTCTAGTGAATAATTCCGAATAAACCAAATCAAGTAACTCTTCAGGCTTAAAGTTAGATACACCTGTTATTTCAGACTTGTAATAAGAAACTAATACATAGAAGTTTCTCTGCAGCATATTTTTATTTATACTTAATCTTTCTACATAACGTATAATATCTTGACCGTACTCTAAAACATTTAATGCTCTATTTCTATTCTTTTCAACTTCTTCTATTTCTTCATCAGTTGATTCAAGTGAATTAACTGCCATATTGTAATCTGCTGTTAAATCATCATATTCTGTCATTATATCCTTCATGTTTTCTTTATATTTTTTAATATTATCTTTTAAGTCTATGTTCTGCGCTTGAACATATAATTGAATAGGATATTTTAAAGTATTTAAAAAATTAATAAATCCTTCTTCTACAGACAATTGTTCTACTTCAGACATAAGATTATAGTTTATTCCTTTACATCTAATAACTGCTGTATATTTTTCTCCATTTTGAGAAATTATCATGTTATCTTCTATTCTGTCGAATTCCATAAACTTGAATAAATCTTCCTTATCCACATCTGCTCCTGGATTTCTTTTATATGCATTTTCTCCCTTAGAGCTTGAACCAGAACTTTTTTTGCTATTACTTGATGTAGAAGTTTTTGTTGAACTTCCTTTACCTTTCTTGGCAAATATAAATATAACGCCTGCAAATAATACTAATACTCCCAATACGATTAATTGAATCACTTGTGAATTCATTTGTCTTTTCCCCCTTTTATAACTTCTCTTTTGTAGTTATATAAATATATTCTTTTTCTTTTTCTAAACGTTATAAGTCTCCAAATCATTGCACCAATGTTTTCTCCACCGGCTTTTCTAAGTGGTCCCATAAATGCTACATCAGGAATAACAACTGTAGCCATTGCATAACCTATTCCGCCAAAAATTCCAACCATAATAAGTCCAGGAACAAGACTCACTGTACCTCCAAATGATGTAATTAAAAACCAAATTCCTGCTCCTATCAAACCAAATACTAAAGTTGCAATAAATGATTTAATAGTAAATATGTACAGTATTCTTGACTCTCCCTTTACACTACGGGGAACATAATATGAATTTCCCATAAACTTCAATCCTTCCTTTGTATAATACACCCAAAATTATACACTTATATTATCATTAAAGTAAAAAAAAATCTACAAAACAAATACAATAATCGAATTTGTTTTGTAGATTTAATATTTTTGTAATATTTTTGTAATATAGCAACTATTTAGTAGGTATTGCCTCCTTTGTCGCTCTAACCACAAATTGTAATACAGTGGTTGAAGCAAATACAAGCACTGCTCCTACTGCAAGTATTCCCATACTTTTTTTAATGTCTGCTTTTTGATCTGCTGATGCAAACATATATCTTAGACCAGCAAATACTACTGCTGCTACCGCCAGTATTTGTACTACTGTAAGAACAGTAGACCACACATTTTTAACAGCTGTATCAACACCTTCTATACCAGTTCCATTACTCTCGAATGGCTTCTGAGTATCATTTATATTCAATGCAAATACACTCGTAAATGCTAATGTACAAAACAGCACAGCAATCAAAGTTTTTAATATTTTACTCACGCTTATCACCTATAATAGATTATCTCCGTGCTACAATTCCACAACTATTGATTCTTTAAAGCTGAATTAGCAGCATTAACAACAAATCCTATTATAGTTGTTGCAGCAAATACAAGTACAGCACCTATTGCAAGTATTCCCATACTTTTTTTAATGTCTGCTTTCTGATCTGCTGATGCAAACATATACCTTAGACCAGCGAATACTACTGCTGCTACTGCTAATATCTGTACTATAACCACTACTGTTCCCCACACATTTTGAGCAACGTTAGTAACACTGGTTATTCCACTTTTATTTCCAAGACTATTCTTTACTTCGCCCTCATTAAAAGCAAACACACTAGTTAATGCTAATGTCACTACAAAAATAACTGGCAATACTTTCATTAACTTCCTCATAATTTCTCCTTTCACTTTTGTTCTAATATACTTAGATTATATCAAACTAATATATTATTGCAATACTTTTTTACATATTTTATTAAAATTTACATACAATTATATGTTATTTGGCGCCTATTTTACCATACAATATATTACAGCAGTATCATCTCTGTACACCTCATTAAATTCCGAACTCTCACTTAGTAAAGTATCAAGTGAAGTATCTACATCTATTAAAAATGTATTTATATTATATTTTTTCACTATATCTTTCCATTCATTATCACATTCAATTATCTTTTTATAATCTGTTGCAATAGTGACATTACTATACTCTTCAGTGTAAAGGTCACATCTAGAATCAATATAAACTTTTATATCATTTAACATCAAATATGCTCCCCAACTATACTCGTTAAATATCCTTATATCAGAACTTATATTTCCTTTTAAATACTCCGTAGCCTTTACAGGATATGTATCTTCAGGTATGTATTCATCACTCCAAAATGCAATTCTTCTTGCAATAAGTAAAAATACAACAAATAATATCTCGCAATATAATGCTTTTTTATCACCGGAATTTAAACTGTCAAAGAAAGTATTTAAACCGGAAGTATACCTTAAGCCAACAGATGAACATATCACAAAGAGACTTCCGTACCTTATTGATGTATAATTCATAAATAGTGTACCAAAGATAAGTAATATATCATTTAATTTGATTTTTCCTTTATTTATTATTAACACAAACAAAATTATTGCGCTATAAAACAAACTAAGTCCACCATCGGTCCATACACTATATGGTTTAAATTCAGATATTGTAGACGTTATAAACTTATTTTCAAAAGTCTTAAATGGATAAACAACTCCATCTATTCCATAAGGATTTAAAAATATTGTAACAAGTCCAATTACACCAACTATAATTAATGCAAGTAGCGACTTTTTATCTGTCTTTTCTACTGTTTCAAAACACAAAAAATTGAATTTAATACAAGATATTCCATATACTCCAAGTATAATAAAGTAAAATGGTACAACACCCATATGAAAATTAGCAAGTAACACAGGTATAACGCTTAAATACACAATATACCTACTATTTCCACTTTTCTTGTATTTTTCAAGAAAAATAATTTCTAGTATGAACAAAATAAAACTTATCATTTGAGCCCTTACCGCAATATAACCACTAAGTATAATCATTTGTAATATAAACAAAATAACAGCTGTAATCCTATTTTTACTAATTAAATTGTTTAAATACAGAAGTAGCCCCGCCATAATACATGCCAAAAAGATTTCTAATGCATATAATCCAGCAAAACCGCTAACATTATACACTAAGTATATAACAACATCTGTCAAGAAATGATGTGCTATATAATTTAAATTTTCATGTATTGAAAAATAATCTAACCCGAATATCCCGTCTCTAACGAGCCTTTCACCTACCTTTATACTCCAAAATGTATCGTTTTGCATTTCTTTCGGGCATAAAGTGATTACAAATACAATAAAAACTACAGCAGTTATTATATTAAATATAACTTTTAATCTATTTTTCTTCTCTTCCATAATCAGCATTGCCTTTCTCATCAATTATATACTCTGGTCTATGCCTAGCTTCATCGTAAATTCTTGCAATATATTCTGACATTATCCATATTGACATAAATTGCAATCCAGATAAAAATGTTATTGTTACCATTATAGATGCCCAGCCAGGAGTCAAATGATTTAAATTAAACACATATGAAACCAATGTATACACAAGAAGTAAAAACGATATAATAATAGCAAATATCCCTATTACTCCTATTATTTTAAGTGGTTTAGTAGAAAAATTTATAATTCCGTCCAAGGCCAGTTTCACCATCTTACCTAACGGATATTTCGTTTTTCCAGCAGCACGTTCTTGCCTTTCATATTCTAGTGGTGTTTGTCTAAACCCAACCCAACTTACTAACCCTCTCATAAATTTATTATGTTCTGGCAATTCGTTTAAACAATCAACTACTTTTCTATCAATTAACCTAAAATCTCCTGTATCACATGGAATATTTACGTCAGATAACTTATTTAGCAACCTATAAAAAGCCTTTGCACTCAACAATTTAAACTTTGTCTCTCCTTTTCTAGACTTTCTAACAGCATAAACAACTTCATTACCATCCGCCCATCTTTTTACCATATCTGGTATAACTTCTGGAGGATCTTGCATATCCGCATCAATTATAATAATGGCATCACCAGATACATTCTTAAGCCCAGCAACAACTGCAGCTTGATGTCCAAAGTTCCTAGAAAAAGAAATATAGCCTGTCCTGCTATCGTTACTTGTTATACTCTTTAGTACTTCAAGTGTTTTGTCTTTACTTCCATCATTTACAAATAATATCTCGTAATCATAACCTTCAATATTCTTTAGCACTGATGTCAGTCTATTGTAACAAATATTAGCTACCTCTTCTTCATTGTACATCGGAACTATTACAGATAATTTTTTCATTTTTTTCTCCTTTAAAAATAAAATATGTTAATACTAAAATGGTCAATAGATACACGATTGAAAGTACTATCATATCAGAAGTATTTTTGCCAAATAGGTATATAGTATATGAGCAAACAGATATAACTTCAATGCTTGCCATCATCATCAAATTTATAATTTTTGTATCTTTGAATACTGTAAAACAAATTATACTTAATACCCCTGCTAAATATAAATATCTATCATGCATACATGGTAAAAAATATACACTTACCAAAACTGACCACAAAGAAATTAAAAGTACATTCTTTTTATCTAATATAATTTTCCTTTTAACTACACAAATATAAATAATCAAAAATATTGCAAAAGTTAATATAAGCATTGAAACAAATATCGCATTACTAGTTTTTTCAATATTTACATCACCAGTAAAATATATTAAGTGATATATATTAGAAATATTTTGTGATATGTATTCAATATATTCTCCTACTTGAGTACTGTATATCTTAAAAACACTAAATATACTATTACCACACACAATTGCAGGTAGAGATAAAATGAAGTTAGGTAATAACACCAACGGTGTATATAACACTTTCTTTCGTGCATCTTTTTGCCCTAAAAATATTAACGCAAAAACTGGCAGTACAAATATGGCTTGTAACTTAAATGATAGTGCCACTCCATATAGTAAAATGGATTTTATATATTTTTTATCTATTAAACAAGATAAAGACAATATTACAAACGTTGCATATATAGAATCACATTGTGCCCAAGCACTAGAATTTAACACAATTGTAGGCATGAATAAAACTAATACGTATGTAATAATCATACTTTTAACATTTTTGCCACAATACTTTGACACTAAAATCATACAGCTTAGTGCCAAAAATATATCGAATATAATAGACACAGCCTTTATCAAATAAAGAGAATTTATTGGAATATATGTAAGAAATGCTAGTATTTCAAGATATACTAAATTATAGTCTGAGCTTAAACTTAAGATTCCCTTTATTCCCCCATTTTCTTTTAAATGGTTAAACCAATCACTTAAAAACTTAACGTAGTCTGGGCTTTCAATATTTAAAAATGGTATTCTAACTATAATTGCAAATATAGTTATTACACCTAATATAATATACAATATTTTTCTATTATTACTTATATTTGATACGAGCGACTTGATATTTTGAATCTTTAAAAAATTGATTGTTAAATTTCCTATAAAATAGTTTAATATTATAACTATTATTGTTATTACAACATTTGACCAAAACTTATCAAGCCCCAGCCATTCCACTGCTATTACAAGCAATCCTAAATTAACAAGATAAGTTATAACTCTACCTATTATAAATCTAACATATTCTGAAGCTTTTTCTTTCTTACTATCTGCCTTTGAATCATATACATTAACCCTGGTAGATAAATATGCGAACGTAACCGCTAAAATCCAAGACATAGAGAAAGCTAAAACATAATGTAATTTCAAGACATCTAAAAACACCTTATACGTTACAAAAGATATTACCGTTGTAATCGCCCCAGAAATGCCGTAGTATATTAACTTCTTTCCTTTTTCAGAATTCAAATAATTCTTAATCTTATATTTCATTTTTCCCTCGCACAATACAATACTTCCACATTATATCATCTGAAATATAAGTTAGTCAACAAATTGATACACATGAACAAGAGCAATCCAAAACTAAACCTCTTTATATATTAACATTTATCTATTATTTTCTTAAAAAAAGTAATATCTGTAAGCCTCAATTAGTATACTTGTATTAAGAAAATATTTGGAGGTAATGTAATGAAGAGTGTAGACATATATGAAAGTATTGCGCGGAAGAACTGGTGGAGATATATATTTAGGTGTAGTTGGACCAGTAAGAACTGGTAAATCTACATTTATTAAAAATTTTATGGAAAAGTTAATTATTCCGTCAATAGATAGTCCATATAAACAAGACAGGGCTATTGATGAACTTCCTCAAAGTGCTGCTGGTAAAACTATAATGACAACCGAACCTAAATTTGTACCAAACGAATCTGTTGAGGTAACACTTCCTGGAAATGTGAAAATGAAAACAAGGCTTGTTGACTGTGTTGGTTATTTAGTAGACGAAGCTATGGGTCATATGGAAGACGACATGCCACGTATGGTAAAAACTCCTTGGTCAGATGAAAGTGTCCCTTTTGAAAAGGCTGCTGAAATAGGTACAAGAAAGGTAATAACAGACCACTCAACTATTGGAATTGTTGTTACAACTGATGGCAGTATAACAGATATATCTCGTGAAAGCTATGTACCAGCTGAAGAGCGTGTTGTAAACGAGCTAAAAGAATTAAAAAAGCCTTTTGTAATAGTTCTTAATTCTAAATATCCTGACTCCGACCAAGCTGAAAATCTAAGACAGGAATTGCAAGATAAATATTCTGTACCTGTAATAGCTTCAGATATACAAAATCTTTCAGAAAACGATATAACTAGTATATTTGAACGTGTTTTAGAAGAGTTCCCAGTAAGTGAAATAGGTTTTAAACTTCCACTTTGGTTTAACATGTTAGATTATAACTACCCACTAAAAACAGAAATAGTAGACACAATACGAGAAAGATTTAGTAAAGATTTCTCTATTCGCCAAATGAATGATGTTATAAAAGAAATACTAGATAACACTGATATCTTTAGCAATATATCTGTAGATAGCGCTAAAATGGAAGATGGTTCTGTAAAACTTATAATGGATATTAAACCAAATGTGTTCTTTAGGGTTTTAAGTGAAAAAACAAATATGGAAATTCATAATGAATGTGATGTATTTAGAGCCATAGATGATTATTCTAACATAAAGAAAGAATATGATAAGGTAAAAAATGCATTAGAAGAAGTACGTATTAAAGGATACGGAATAGTATCACCTCAAATAGATGAACTAACTTTAGAAGAACCAGAAATCGTTAAACAAGGCACTAAATATGGCGTAAAACTTAAAGCTTCTGCTCCATCTATTCATATGATAAGAGCAGATATTGAAACAGAAGTTTCACCTATAGTAGGAAGTGAAAAGCAATCAGAAGACTTAGTAAAATACTTGTTGTCCGAATTTGAAAATGACCCACAGCAAATATGGCACTCTAATATATTCGGCAAATCTTTACATGAACTTGTAAATGAAGGACTTCATAACAAATTATATAAAATGCCAGATGAAGCTCAAATGAAGCTTCAAGAAACTCTACAAAGAATTATAAACGAAGGCAGCAGTGGCTTAATTTGTATAATATTATAAATAACAATAACACCCTGGTGTAGAATTTGCCTCTCACCAGGGCGTATACATTTTAAATTAACCAAATACTTCTGTTCTTTCTAATTCCTTATCAACGTTATTGTTTACATATTTTTTAAACTCTTCATAAACAGGTTTTGCCCAGTCTTCACTAGCCATTACCATGAATATTACATTACCTCTACTTGTAATATATAACTTATCTGCAGAAACACAAATCCATTTTCCCATATTCAAATTTTCTAGCATTTCTTTTTTCATGCTCTCAATATCTGCACCATCTTTTACCTTAACCACAACAGCAGAATATGCTTGAGCATTCATAAGTGGCTCAGATACAACTAAGCTCTCTACATTTTCATTAGATTTTAATCCTGTATATCCAGAAACAGTAAGTGCATCTGTTGCATCTAATTCAGCCGTTTCTAATGATGGTAATTCATCTTTTAAATTTGCATAAATAGAATCAAACATTTTTAATATATCTTCTGAGTTTTCAAATTTAATTTGAGAGTCTTTATTACTCTTTTTTATTGCTAAAGCTCCCACAACAGCAAGTACAATAACGCATGCACATATTATAATTATTATAGATTGTTTTTTCATATATTTCCTCCTTATAATTATGAACTAAATATACCACATATATTCATTTAAGTAAAGAGAACAAACTGTGTGAAAAAATGTATATAACTTTTTAGTTAAGACTTTTCATCTATATCAATAATTTTATATTCGCGATTTCCTATTCCAAGTTCATGCGCTCTTTCAATAATGTGAATTGCATGTTTTTCTTTCATTCTATTGATTAAAGATTCCTTACCTGGATCATTGGAATTAATGATAGCATCATAACAACATTGATCAAGCGCTACTGGATCAATACTTGCAAATATTCCTATATCTTGCATTTCTGGTTCAGCAGGATTAGAAGCACAATCACAATCTATCGAAATCTTATTTGCAACATTTATATAAGCCATATTTTCGGGTTGAAATATTCAACAACAGCTTTATCTGCCTATGCCATACTTTCTAGGAACCCATCTCGATCATCTATTAGGCTCCACATTTCTTTTGTATTCTTAGTTCTACCTACAGAGTGAATCCAAGCTTTTCCATTGCTAGAGGCACACACCATACTCATATTTTTTAGTGCTCCTCCAAATCCGCCCATAGTGTGCCCTTTAAAATGTGATAACATTAACATAGAATCATAGTTTTTAATATGGCTTCCCACAATATTCTTATTTTGTAAATGTTCTCCCCCATTAACAGGAATTTCAATCTCACCTTCTTTATCCATAATATCACATGGAGCAATTTCTGTAAAGCCATGAGTTTTAATAGTTTTCCAGTGATCACGAGAACTCATTCTTTTACCTGAATATGCTGTATTACATTCTACAATTGTTCCATTTAATTTTTGAACTAAACCTTTAATTAAATTAGGTTCTAGAAAATTATGACCACCCATTTCTCCTGTAGATATTTTTACAGCTACTTTTCCTTTTAAATTTCGATTTAAAGCTTCATATATTTTAATAAGACCTTCTTCACTAATATTTCTTGTAAAATAAACTTTTGATTTTTCCATATTTACATTTCCTTTCTTATATTACTTCAATTTTAAGCCATCTTTGAAAGCATTTCCAACAACGCCACCTAAAACTCTATAGGTATTGCTTGTCATGTCAAAAGTAATTATTTCCATTTTCTCAACATCTATGTTTCCATTTTCATCTAAATAATCTTCATCTATTGAACAATTTACAACTGTACCAACTAGTTCTCCATCAATAAATGAATCTACCGTGCACTCTAGTGTTAAAGGATATTCTTGTATAATTGGTGCATCCACGTAGTTTGATTTTACAACATGCACACCAGACTTGGCTATCTTGTCTTCACGAAACCCTGATACTACTCCAAAATAATCAGATATTTCTTCAGTTTTCTTTGTTGCAAAACTCACAGTAAATGCTTTTTTAATTTCTAAATTTTCAGTTGTTTTATGTTTAGATAATGCAATATAAATTTTTCCGTAATCTTTTATTCCTCCCCATGCAGCATTCATTACATTTGCCTTTCCATCTTTATCATAAGTACCTATCATTAAAACTGGAAGTGGCAAAAAATTCATTTTGTTACCTAAATCTTTTCTCATACTTTCTTCCTCCTTAATTTTATTATTACGTAATATATACTTCGCTATAAGTCACGAGTCAATAATTTTTAAAAATTTTTATACTATTAACAAATATGTTTAAAATATAAAAAAAGAAGATCCACACCAATAAGTGTGAACCTTCTTTTAACATTCTGGGAAATTAGCCTACTTTAACAATGTAAACACTGTTTTCCGTAGTTACTTGGTAAATACTGTTTCCTATATAGGAAATACTTTTTACAGTACTTGTGCAGCATTCACCAAACCTTGGTCTGCCATTTGTAAGCTCCATTCTGTGGCAACAATATCTCTCACCAACTACAGGTAAATCTGAACCAAATGCCATATAGGTCTTTTCATTGGAAGAGATTTCATCGAACCACGCAGAATTAAACTCACCTTCTACACCATCAAGAGTGTAATCAGTCTGCCAACCCCGGTCTCTTGTAAGAACAACGTCATATTCCTTGCCCTCGACCAAATTTTTGGGACTGGAACAACCGTAATAACTACCTGTGCCACCATTGTAACGAACTCTTTTTGCCATGATTTTTTCCTCCTTGTGCAATCGCACATTTTTGTTGTCTGTTTTTAATCATTAAACAGTATAATAAATTCCCATACATAGATTATAACACACTTTACATAAAATTTCAAGTTTGCTTAATATATAGGCCTTTTATCACCATTCAATAATTACATTTAAAATTAAATATTGAATATAATATATAAATATTGTATAATATTTGTATGGGGACGCCAGGTTTTGACGGATTTCCTAAAACATGAATAGCGAGTAGTGGATGGTCGCTTTGGCCACTATAAAAAAGCGAAATTAAATTAAACGCTGATAATAGATTAGCAATGGCTGCCTAAGTTTTGGCGCCGTGTTTATATAATTTTTGCCGTAGGGATTATATAAGCATCGAATTATACGGCTAACAAAGTTGTTTTCGCTAATTGAACAATGGGTATAATATATTAGCTACTAATAACAAGTTTTGTAATTGTTATGAGTTATTAGGAAAATTTAAATAATTACTGCACTCGGAGAAGTTCATGTATATATGGATTTTCGGACATGAGTTCGATTCTCATCGTCTCCACCAATGTTCAACTTTCAATAAAAAATCAATTCTAGAAATGGAATTGATTTTTTTATTTGTTAATATTTTAATACTTCGTCACTAGCATAAATTGAAGAAAACAGCATTTTCATTAACACTAATTGCAATCTAAGTTTTAATGCCATATAAGTCCATAGTATCACCCTTTCAAAACCACGTCGGTTCATACCAACGGATGTTGAAAAAACTAATAAAAAATGATATAATTTTATGGTAATTTTTTTAATCTCATTTTACAGACAAATTATTATGCAATTTATATAAAATAATTATTTTAGGGAGGAATTACTCTATGAAAAATCCGTTAAACAGCGTTTTTAAATGGATTGTCGGCGGCGGTGTTCTTTGCGTTTTCCTTATCTTGCCAGAATTATGGATTTCAAAATTAATCACTCAAAATAAAAGTGGTACTTTTGAAACTTTCTTTACTACAATGTTTTTTCTCACGATTTGTGCTTATATGGTCATTTCAACAATAAAATTAGTACGATATAAAAAATGGTCTAAGCAGTATAATCAGGAAATATTTGAAAAAACAAAGAAAAAGCTAAATTCAAAATTTGTAACTGTATTGCTAAACAATCCTAATGATATCTGTGAAGAAAATTTTGACTGCCAAGCAAAAGTTGACAATGATGGAAAAATTGTTTGTAAAGTTTGTGTTGACTTTGAAACAAAATTTGATAACTACGAAGAATTTCTAAAATATTTTCACTTTAGTGAAGAATAGCAGCTGATTAACACAAAAAGAGTTTTTTATTCAAAAAAGAAAACTCTTTTTTATTTTTAACTATTAAATTAGCAATAAAAAATACAACCTCTATTTCATTTTAATGATGAATAAAGGTTGTTTTATATTACTTTGTTTTCTTTACTTCTATTACAAATGATTCATTTAAACACTCTAGTGAAATTCCACTCATTCCTGCCAATACATTCTTTATTAAATATATGTCAATATTGCTATTCATTCCGTCTGTTTTATTACTTAAAGATATGTACCAAGCATCAGCTGTACAATTAACAGCTATTACGATTTCGCTTTCTAAACTTGCTACAGATATCATTTTATTAGTTAGCTCGGATAATACAAATATAAGGTCCGAAATTCTTCCTGTCATATATTCTGAAGCACAATCTCCTAAGTTTTTAGTAAATTTAATTTTTTTAACCTTCATTTCGCTTGTAAGCAAATACTCAAGTATTTCTATAATATCTTCTAACTTAGTAGTTTGCGTATCTGAACTAGACTCACTCTGAAGTATCAAAGTAGATAAAGTCTTATCTATCTTCTTTAGGCACATTTTATTTCCTTGATATAATGTGTTTAATTGTTCTATAAGTTCTTTGTCTTTTTTGTTATCACTTGACTCAATCAATATTTTAGTAGCTTCAATTCCAGCACCAATAGACAAAACTGGGGCTTTTAACTCTTCTGCTATTCCTTTAACAAGGCTACCTATTGCCTTTGCCCTATATTCAGATAAATATACTTTAGTTTGTTGGTCAAATATTCTAATAGCAGACATTACTTGTAAAAGCAACTTATCTGGTCCGTCAGATTTATCATGGTAATTTTGTATATCTAATCTCTGAAGTGTTTCTTCAGGTGGTTGTTGACCAGAAAAACCAGTTTGCAATATTATTATAATTTTACTATTAAACTCCCTTATTTTGTTTATTACGTCTTCACCTGTAAGACCTGGCATATAATAATCTAGTAAAACTATCTGTATGTTTCCCTCTTTAACCTTATCTATAGCATCAACTCCACTTGTAGCTACATCTATTTTATATCCTTTACTCTTTAAGAAAAACGCTGTTACTTGAAGGTAATCTACGTCATCATCTACCAAAAGTATTTTTACATTTTCTTTTAGCTCATTAAAGTTATCCATATAACACCTCTTACACTATCATACACATAATATATCATAAGTAAAAAAATTGTCAAGAAAAAAACTTGGAAAAGCGTTTTTCATCCTTTCCAAGTTTTAAAATATCTGTTATATTTCAAATTTATCTTTAAAGAATTCATCTAATTTATCTATTTCAACTCTTACTTGTTCCATTGTATCTCTATCACGTATAGTTACTGCATTATCTTCTAATGTATCAAAATCTACAGTTATACAATATGGAGTACCAATTTCATCTTGACGGCGGTATCTTTTGCCAATACTTCCAGTCTCATCATATTCACAATTAAACTTCATTCTTAATGTATCATAAAGCTCACCTGCTTTATCTGAAAGCTTTTTAGATAGAGGAAGAACTGCTACCTTTACAGGAGCTATCTTTGGATTTAAATGTAATACTACTCTTGTATCTCCTTCGCCAACAACTTCCTCATCATAAGCATCACATAAAACAGTTAAGAATATTCTATCTACTCCAACTGCAGGTTCTACGCAATATGGAACAAATTTTTCATTTGTTTCTGGATCTAAATATGTAAGATCTTCTTTAGATGCTTCCATATGACGTGACAAATCATAATCTGTTCTATCTGCTATGCCCCAAAGTTCTCCCCAACCAAATGGGAATAAGTATTCTATATCTGTTGTTCCTTTGCTATAAAAGCTTAACTCTTCTTTAGAGTGTTCTCTCATTCTTAAATTCTCTTCTTTTATACCAATTCCAATTAACCAATTCTTACAAAATTCTTTCCAATACTCGTACCACTCTAAATCTGTTCCTGGCTTGCAGAAAAACTCTAGCTCCATTTGTTCAAATTCTCTTGTTCTAAATATGAAGTTTCCTGGAGTTATTTCGTTTCTAAAAGAACGTCCCATCTGTCCTATTCCCAAAGGTAGTTTCCTTCTTGTAGTTCTTTGAACATTTTTAAAGTTTACAAACATTCCTTGTGCTGTTTCTGGTCTTAAGTATACTTCAGATTTTGCATCTTCTGTTACACCCATAAATGTCTTAAACATTAGATTAAACTTACGTATATCTGTAAAATTATGTTTTCCACAATTAGGACAAGCAATATTGTTTTCTTTTATATAGTTTACAAGTTGTTCGCTTGACCAACCATCAAGGCCACTAATATCTTTTCCAGATTTAAAGCCCCATTCTTCAATAAGTTTATCTGCTCTATGTCTTGTTTTGCACTCTTTACAATCTATTAAAGGATCGGAGAAACCTCCAACATGTCCTGTTGTAACCCAAACTTGCGGATTCATTATAATGGCAGCATCAATTCCAACATTATATTTTGATTCTTTTATAAATTTCTTCCACCACATATCTTTTATGTTTTTCTTCATTTCAGAACCAATTGGGCCATAATCCCAAGAGTTTGAAAGTCCTCCATAAATTTCAGAGCCTGGATATACAAATCCTCTATTTTTACAAAGTGCTACTATTTTGTCCATTGACTTTTCCATAAAACATCTCCCCTAATTCATATTATAACTTTTCTAATTTTTTTGCATTTTTCCTTTGTTCATCTATGTTGGTAAAATTACTAAGTTCTGCAACAAAATCATAACCATAATTATCGCCTTGTAGCACACTTTTGTCATTAGATTTTACAACATTTTCTTTTAACTTCTTTACATGTTTATTTCTTTTATTCACAAAATATCACCTAGATATATTATGAATCACATGTTAAAACAAATACAAAATTTACTCTTCTGGTATGAAATTTTGTTCGTCTGCCATGTTTTCTCCAACTAATATATTTATTCTTTTTTCAGCATTATCTAATATATCATTACATTCTTTAGATAAAGCTATTCCTTGTTCAAAAACTTTTATTGAATCTTCTAGACTTAATTCACCTTTTTCTAAAGATTGTACTGCTTTTTCTAATTCTTTTACATTTTCTTCAAAACTTTTCATAGTTTTTTCTCCTTTTTCTATTCGGCTATAGCCTTAATCTCTCCATCTGTAACCTTTATTCTTAACTTATCCCCAGATGCCACATCATTTATGCTTTTTACACACTTGTTATCCACATTAACAACTACAGAATACCCTCTTACCATTGTCTTTAGCGGGCTATATGAATCAAGCAAAGAAACTTGCTTTTCTAAATTTAGTCTGTACTCTTTCATCATGTGACTAACTTTTGTTTCTATTCTACGTCCAAAATTATCTACAATAATTCTATCTCTAGCTATTATATTTCTTGGTGTCTTCTCAAGTCTTGATGATTTAGTTTGTTCTAAATATTGTCTTCTTCTTGCAATAAAGTTTCCTATAGCTGTATTTAATCTTAAACTATATGAATTAAGCTTTTGTTTTAACTCAAATTCAGACGGATACACAAGTTCAGCAGCTGCAGATGGCGTTGGCGCACGCAAATCTGACACAAAATCACAAATGGTAAAGTCTGTCTCATGACCTACTGCAGATACTATAGGTATCCTTGACATGTATATCTCACGTGCTAAATTTTCATCGTTGAAACCAAATAAGTCCTCAAATGAGCCTCCTCCACGTGCAATTATTATACAGTCTATATCATCTCTTTTATTAAGAGTCCTAATTCCATTTATTACAGTGCTAGCTACATTTTCTCCTTGCACAGCTGCAGGATATACTAAAAGATTAACGTGACTAAATCTACGTGTACTTACATTTATAATATCTCTTATTACTGCACCCGTTGGAGAAGTAATAACTCCCACTCTTTTTGGTAAAAACGGAATCTGCTTTTTATGAGCTGTGTCAAACAAGCCTTCACGCTCTAATTTTTGTTTTAATTCCTCGTATTTTTCATATAGGGCACCTATTCCAGCTTGAGTCATATTCCTTACATACAATTGGTAAGTACCACCGACTTCGTATACGCTTACTGCTCCTTTAATAATTACACTATCGCCATCTTTTGGTCTAAACTTTAAAGACATGGCCGCACTTCTAAACATTATACATTTAATAGTTGAAGCCTCGTCTTTTAATGTAAAATATAAATGTCCAGAAGAATGAGCCTTAAAGTTAGTTATTTCTCCTTGGACAGTTATATTAGATAAAAATGTATCTTTATCAAAGACCATCTTAATATATTTATTTATATTGGATACAGAATATATCTTGTCTTCCACTAGTTTTTCTCCTTTGCAATTTCTCTTAATACTCCATTTACGAAAGTATATGATTCGTCATTGCCGTATTTTTTAGCTAACTCCACAGCTTCGTTTATAGCAACTTTATATGGAGTGTCTGTGTAAATTATTTCATATATTGCAAGTCTTAAGATAGCTAAATCTATCTTAAATATTCTTGCTATTGTCCAATTTTTTAATTTAGACAATATTTGTTCATCTATTTTATCCAAATTTTCTTCTACACCAGATGTTAACGCTTCAAAAAAAACTTTATCTTCGCCTTCTAATGTAGTTAATTCCTCTTCATAAGAGTCAAGAATACTATCTATTACGTTATTGGTATCTTCTTTTCCGTAAGACATTGCATAAACGTATTTAAAAGCCATGTCTCTTACTTTTCTTCTACTCATCTTCTTTATCCTCATTTTCCTTATTATATTTATCTAAATTTTCATCTATTTTTCTACTTATGTATGATTCATCTTCTTGTATTCTTTTTCCTACGTAAATTGCAAGCCATACTAAGCCTAGCACAACTACAATTTCTATTAGCTTTGGAATCCAACCTAGATAAGTCACTACTAATACCACTGCTACGCCTATTATAGAATACCTATTTTTAATTAGAAAATCTAAAAAACTAGTTTTTTTCAAATCCTATCACTCCTAGCTTTTATTGCTCCTTTGCCTGTGCTAATTCGTATATTCCTTTTATTTTTACATTTACATTATGTACTTCAACAGTCGTTTGTTTTAAAACTGTTTCTTTTATGTCTTTTTGTAATTTATCTGTTATATCTGAAATCACAGTATCTTGCAATACATAAGCAAATACTTCTACATCAATACCAGCTTCAGTCATCTTAACAGAAACTCTATTTGTTCTAAGTGAACCATATTTTTTTGATACATTTAAAACTATATTTTCAAATGTTTGATTAGAAATATGAACACTTCCAACTGCAAGCGGAAGTACTACTCCACCTTTTACATCTTGAGTTAAACAATCACTTACAATAATACTAAATATTCCTAGTAATCCTAATAATATAAATACTGCAAAAGAGATTATAACTCTTACTTTAGTTGCTCCTAAGAAAGCTAAGCCCTTTACAACGCAGCTTGCATCCAATATATTTGTTATAGAAAGTAATACCACTGCTGATACTGCAACTACTAATAAAGAAAATATTATTATCATTACCCTTAAAAACTTCTTCATAACCGTTCCTCCAAACTTATACGTAGATATTATATCATAAAAAATAGAAAAAACAACCAAAATCACTTGTTATTATTTTTTATGATATAAAACTTTGAAAGGCATCCTTACTAGATGCCTTTTAAATTATTATTTTTTCATTTCTTCATATCTTTTTATCTTCATAGTTGTTGTTTTTACAAAGTCTTCTTTCTTTATTTCAAGCTCTTTTACCCACTTATATGGTACAAGTGTATGGTTTATTTCTTTTATTTCTTGCCAAATAAGCTCATGAAGCTCATCATCACTTGGAATATTATCGCCAAATTTTTCTTCCAAATAAGCTTCATCTAATGTTACTTTAACTGCTATTATTTGTTCATTTTTATCTTTAGGGTCAGGCTTTGCATAAACCATTGATTCATTTACATAACCTATTTTGTTTATTAAAGTTTCTATTTCTTCAGGATATACATTCTTTCCATTCCCTGTTATTATTAGGTTTTTAGAGCGACCTGTTAAATATAAAAAGCCATCTTTATCAAAATAACCAAGGTCACCTGAATGGAACCAACCATCAGTGATAGCTTTTTCCGTTTCTTCTTTATTTTTGTAATAACCTTGTGTTACATTTTCTCCTTTAATAAATACTTCACCTATTCCCTCTTCGTTTGGCTCATTTATTTTTATCTCACAACAAGAAGCTGCAATTCCAACTGAAGCTACTTTTCTATTATCAAAAGGAACAAGGGCAGCCAAAGGAGACGTTTCTGTCAAGCCATAACCTTGTACAAAAAGTATTCCAAAGTCTTCTATTCTTTTACCTATAGCAGGATCTATTGGAGCTGCTGCAGAAACAATAAGCCTCACTCTTCCACCTAATGCTGCATGGACATCTTTTAGTAATTCTTTCTTCATTTTCCATCCAAGAGAACCCAACATATTTGTAGCTTTAATAACGTAATCAACTAATTTTGTTTTTCCTTTTTTATCTATCTCTCTATTTATTTTCTTTACTAAATTTTCTATTAAAGCTGGAACAACAAGCATAACTGTAGGTTTAGTTTCTTTCAAATCATTTGCAATAGATTTTAGGCCACCTGCGTAAGCAATAGATAATCCGTTATATATTGGTATCATCATACCTATACTTGATTCATAAGAGTGATGAAGTGGTAAAACAGAGAAAAATCTATCACCATCGTACAAATGTACTATCTTTATAGCCGCATGTAAATTACTCATAATATTTCTATTAGTAAGCATTACACCCTTAGCCTCTTGTGTAGTACCAGATGTAAATAAAAGAATTCTGAACTCTTCTGGATCTATTTTTATATCTAAATATCTTTTACTATCCATACCTTTTCCACATTCTATTAATTCATCTATAGTGTGGTTTTCTTCGTCTATATTTACAGGTGTCTTATCCTCTGTTGGATACAATTCTATGAAATATTTTAGGTTTGTATCTGCTTTTTTTACTTCTTCTATTACTTCTCTTTTTCTTGGTGAATAAAAGATAGCTTTAGCTTCAGAACGTCTAACCAAGTTTTCAATTTCATTGCTAGGCAATTCTTTATCTATTGGAACAACAATGCCTGCTCCACACGCTACTGAAAAATATGATACAGCCCACTCGTAGCTGTTTTCTCCTATTACAGCTATTCTTTCCCCTTCAAGTCCTAATTTTTCAACCAAAGCTGTACCTAAAGCTATTACATCTTCTCCAAATTCTTTATATGTTATATTTCTAAACTCTTTATGTCCTGGCCTTTTTTCTAAAAAACCTACTTCATTTGCATATTTATCTATACTACCCAAAAACAATTCTTTTATAGTAGTATAATTTTGTGGCATTTTACACTTTTCCATACAATATCCTCCATATAATTGTTACTTGGTGCTAATTATATTATATAAATATGTTTAATGTCAACTAAAATACGTAATATTTAAACAAACTTTGTGACTATTAAATATACAGAAAGCAAAAGTAAAATAATATAAAAATTACCAAAGACTTATTTTTTAATTCAAGTCCTTAGTAATTCTAATTATTTAGCATCTTGTTTAACAATTTTTTCTTTTTTGTACACGAAAATCCTTTTTAAATATCCAGTTTCAAACATAATAGAAAATACATTTTTATATATTACCATTACTACTGGCCCAATTATTAAGCCAAGTAATCCAAATATTTTAAAACCAACATACATAGCAATCAATGTAACAAATGGGTGTATCCCTAAATTATCACTAACAATTTTAGGTTCTATAAGCTGCCTTACTATTGTAATTATAATATATGCTACCATAAGTCCAACACCTAGCCCAATATCTCCCGTAACTGCCGCATATATTGCCCATGGTATTAAAACTGTTCCTGTTCCAAGTATAGGAAGAGCGTCAACTATAGCAACAACAACTGCTAATGTTAATGGATATGGCTGTTTTAATATAATAAACGAAATGAACAACTCAATAAAAGTTATACATATCAATATACACTGAGATTTCAAATATTTTCCTAAAGTTTTGAAACATCCCATCATAACATTAGAAATCTTTTTATATGTTTTATTAGGCAAAAGCTCTTCTGCATACCTAGATATGGTTCTTCTGTCTGTTACTAAAAACAATGTTGCTAAAAAAGTAACTACTACATATATCATAATATCTGGCAGTGCTAATACAAAATCTACCACACCTTTTAATATATTTCCTGCAACTTTTGTAACATTATCTAATAATTCAAGACCAGTTTTATATATACTATTAGAAACTGTTTCTGGCAAATCTGAAATCATCTTTGTCAAATCTTTATACATTCCTGTGTAATTTTCCTTTAATTGATCGTATACACTAGGAAGTTTGGTACTTAAAGATATTGCTTCTCTTATTAAACTAGATACAATTAAGTAAGCTAAAATTGCAATTATTAAATAAACTAAAACAACCAAAGCTGTAGCTACGGCTTTCCTTGGAGCTTTTGTTTTCTTTACTATAAAATTTATACTTCTTTCTAGGACAATTGCAAATATTATAGCTACTAAAAACGGCCAAAAATACACACTCAAAAATATTGCTCCTAAAACAGTCGCACAAATAAGTAATAAACCAATTACATTAATCGCTGTTTTTTTGTAATCTACCACGTTAATCCTACCTTTCTACTTCGTTAATATCTATCCTTACTACCATATACTCATATTCATCAGGAACTTCATACACATGGATGTTATTTTCATTTATTTTTTCGTTAAGTGAAATAGTAACTCCTTTTAATGTTAAAGTTCCACTTCTTGTTATAACAGGATAATTAGCCTTTACATATTCTACCCTTTCTTTGCTTTTTAACAAGCCAGTAATTAAAGATACAAATGAATTATATGTTCTATCTGTAAGCTTTTCCTTTTCATAGATTATATATACTAAATCGCCTGAATAGCTAACTGTTTTTTCTAAAACAATACCTGGTTTTTCTATTATTTTGCTCTGCAATTTGTACTTTAATACATCCGCAACGCTTTCTATATCTGAGATTTTAATATATACATCTTCACCGTTAGCTAAGTTAAACTTTTTGTTGGTTTTCATACTAAACCTTGTAACACCATTTTGACTTATTAGTTGATATCCATCTTCTTGCAGTTTTTTGTCCGCTATAATATCTGGAATAAGGGAATATATTGCATTTTCCTCACTTTGAGCATTTAACCTTGCTGCTTGTAAAAATACAGCTTTTATTGCTTCACTAATAAAGGTTGGCGATACACTACCTTCTTGTATAACAGTAGATAATATTCCATTTTCCAAATGAAATTCTATAGTTTCTACATTTTCTCCAGCTGATTCTTCATTTTCAGATGGCTCAACTTTTTTTGTAAATGTTATTTTTTTACCTTCAAGAGTTTTTTGTATATTTTCATCTTCAAAAACAATACTTGAATATAATTCTTTGATATACCTTTCATCTTTGCTTAAGAAAGCTGGCAAACCAAACTTCCAAACATATACTGCGCCTACAACTACTATACATATTATTAACACTATTAAAAACTTAATCCAATTTTTCATATGTTACCTCTTAATTCTTATTAGATTATATATTTTACCAAACTCTATGTCAACTATACAATAAGAAGAAATGGCATTATATACCATTTCTTCTTAAATTAGTCATTATCTAGTTAAAATCATTTGATGCTCTACTGTCTGTATCGTACAAAATTACTGTTCCTTTTATCTTGTTATATGTTGTGTTGTCTATTTTCCATGTACCTTTTTCAAGTTTCAAGGTTGTAGAATAACTGCTTCCTGGTTTTGACATTCCGAGGTATCCTTCATAATCCCACTGACTTGTATTAGTTTTGTTATTATATGAATTTTTACCGTACACTAAATCCACACCTGTTGGTTCATGTGCTTGAATATCAAATACTACACCAATATAACCATCTGTTAAAGGTTTATTTATGTCGTAGTTACCGTTATTATCTACTTTTACAGCTATAGTAGAATTTGGAAGTTTATATTCTCCATAATATGTGATTGCAGCATCGTTTATAGATACAGTTGTTGTTTGTGAGTAAGTTAACTTCAAATCTGTAAGTGAACCTAACGTTACAACTTTAGAATTTAAGTTTCTTACATCCGTTTGTACCAAAGACCTATAACCATCGTTCGGTGTAAATTGTATCTTATAGTTATCACTACCTGAACCGACCTTTACATACTGCCCTTGGCTATTCTTGTAGAACAAATATATTCCGCCTTTTCCTTCTGTATAGAAATTCTTACCGTCTTTAGATACATAGTAAAAGCTTGGATATATTTCAACATACTTTTTACTATTTTCAGCACCAGATACTTTAAAATCAAAACTAAATCTATATCCCATCTTAGGAGCTGAAATATATGATGTGTTAGTATTTTTATATGGTCCTAAAGGCAATATTCTACTAGGCGATGTTCCAATTTCGTCTTCAGTTCTACCAATAATCTGATTATATTTTAATGGATTTTTAGTATTCCATTTGTTTAATCCAGCATAATATGCAATTCCAGAATGTTGGTTAACAAAACTACTAGACAAATTATTTCTAAATACATCTTTCCAATCTATATCCTTTAAGTCTGTTACTCTAAAGTCATATATTCTATTTACAATTATAAGTGTTCCACCTTTACCATCAGTACCAACATTATCCGCATAATAACTAAGCTTTCCGCCGCCTTCATCTCCACATGCGTTATTAAGTGTATTCTTCAAATCCGAATTTTTTAAATCATTCAAACTAGTGTTAATATACTTCAATAGCAACTTTGTCCAGCTTTCATTAGTATTTACAGCAGTGGCAATTACATAGTAATTATATGTTTGATCTGTTACACTTTCACCCTGAACTGTATTTAGGTACGGTACAGCTGTGATACTGTCTCCATATATTGGGCCTATCCATTCATTTGCTTCATATGAACCATGTGACCTACTATATCCTTCTGAACCTATGTAGTTCGCATTAGTTACTGCAAATTCAAACTTAATATATACAGTATGTTTATACCTTGAAGTAAAATTACTTGGTTGATTTGTATAACTCTTATCCTTTGGAAAATTAAAGTTTACTGTAAATGTAGAGTTGGCCTGTATAACATCCGTATTGCTATAATTGTTTTTCTTAGTCTGGTCTATTATATCTATATCTTGGTTAACCGTTGTTTCAATTTTTAGTGGAGTATATACATTAAATTCTTCACTATTTTTTTGTGTTACACCATAGCTTTTTGAGAATTTTGAATTAGAGTTAACATCAAATATATGCTCTGTTATAACCTTGTTTTCCTTATCTTCCTCAATTGTATAATACATATTGTCTGATACAGTTGAACTCTTTCCTACTCTATTTGAAGTATCAATACTGTAATCTGTTCTACCAGCTAAAATTCTTGTTCCATTTAACCTTGTAATTGGTATTTTATATGTATTGTTACTATAATAATCTTTTCCTATACCATTCTTTGAATTTTCAATCCAAGAAGCAGGTATACCATTTGTATAATAATTCTTTTGTCCACTTGTTAGAGTCTGTCTTGAAGCAACAAGATCAATCATTTCACCATATCTGCCACTTAAAGCTATCGTATTATCACTTTTTAACTCATATGTGTGAGATACAACTGTCATTAAATCCACATCGCCAAGTTTAGCATTACCACTAGAATAATCAAATTTAACATCTAAACCTATAAGTTTAGAAACACCTTCAACATCTAATTTCTTATACTTATTCCATAGATTTTCTTGAATGTAATATGCTTCATCAAAGTGTTGAATTGCTCTTTTCTCTGCATCATACGCCTTTATTAAATTGCTTAAAGCTGTATTATATACGCCTTTTGCTGTATCCATAGCACTTTCTGCTCGGTTCATAGCAGCTAAAGCTGCAGCACAGTTTGAATCATCTGAACAAGATAACGTTATAATAGAACAAGATTCTTCCCCAGTTTCTTCATTAGTAGTACATACTATATCCGTCTTCTTCCTACTAGCCTCTGCCTTATTGTACCTTTCAACAGCAGCGTTATATTCACTTACAGCTCTTCTATAATCCTCTCTTGCTGAATTCAAATTTTCTATACATCTATTTGTGTACTGTTTTCTATCTATCAAATCTTGTTCTTCTAACACATCATTTCCTGTATCTATATAACCAAAAATTTTACTATCCAAGAGACTGATTGATATATCTACGCTACCATCTAGCGTTATTTTCCTATACGCATTGCTTAAATCTGTCTTTATATACGTGTCTATAGATTGATCTTTTTGAGTGTATGTTTTTGTCTCCTTCTTTCCTCCATACAAATCATACCAAATTGTTCTTCCATACTTATTTTCATAAAAATCTATTGGGTTAACATTTGGAATAATATAATTTGTTTTAAAGCTTGTTACTAAGTAGTTTTTCCAGTTATTTGTATCTGTATAGGATATCTTAGAATTTGCACTTGCATTAAGAGTCAACTCAGAAGTCTTAACTGGTGTTATTCTAGAAACCTTCTCATTAAATAGTGGTTCTCCTTTTGTATTAGCCATTCCAGAACTATATATTTCCGCCACTTTATACTTATATATCAACAACTCTTGTATTGCGTAATACGATAAAGAATATGGAACTTCTATTGTCCACGTCTTTACATTTGGCTTTGGTCCAAAGTTTATAGTCAAATTTATTTTTACTTTGTGACTGCTACTCTTTGTGTCTTTTTGTTCTACATTTATACCTGCTAAGACATACGTTGGTGTGTTTTTTATTCCTACATATATATCATTTGTGTTATCCCTTGCATTCGTTGGTACAGAGTATAAATTGCCTTCACATGTTCTGTCTGTAGGGTTGGTACTTAAAACTGTTAGCGTTCCCGGAACATCAGGATTTGGCTTGCTCTCTGGCTTTTTAGTTATTGTAGCTTTTCGTGTATAGTAAAATGTAATAGTTACTTCATCTGTTTCGGTCTCTTTAGCAGTAGCTATACAGCTTTCTTCTTTACTATTTCTTATTATTCTTTCTGAACCGTTTTTTGTTAACTTAAGCTCATATCCTACGTATTCATATGTTTCTGTATTTACATTTTCTGCTTCTACATCATAAGCTGCATTTACAGTATATTTTTCTTCATTTGTGTTTCCATTGAACTGTACCACACTATGATTTTGATTTTCTGGATGTATTAAATCTATTTGTTTATTTCCTTCAATAGTAACACAACTTCCCTCACCTGTTTGTAATATTCCATCATTATCTTTACAAACTTTATTTATTACGTTTACATCTTTAACATCCATTTCGTAAAATAAGTTAATTATGATTTCATCCGTATCATCTGGAATATCAAAAATAGGATCCCCTTGTTTTTTTGCCTTATACTTATTTTCAAAATATGTACTACTGCCATTTAATATTTCTATTTTTGTAAGTGTATCTTCTATATATCCAACATAACTATATCCATAGTCAAGATTAGTCAATTTATTTACTTTATACTTAGTATTTGCATTTGGTGCTATTATTTCATATTGTAACATGTTTTCTTGTATAGTTGTTTTATCAACTAATAATTTACTTTTTGTTACACTTCCAGTTAAGGTTTTATCACTATTTAAATACAAACTATTTATATCGTAAAAACTAGAACTATTATTTCCTGCTGTTAAAGTTTCTACCGCTCTTTCTTCTGACTCTAGCAACCTATATGTTATGTGTTTTTTACTGTCTTTATCCACAGCAATATGATTTACTACTATTTTCTTATTGTGTCTAACATCAGTTGGCAAAACTAATTTATTATCCCAAAGGTTTAATCCAGAACCCAAACCATCGTTATCTCTTCCTAACGTTCCTGCAGACCATCCATTACCATAAAAATCTCTTACCTTTGAATACAAGAACGAAGCAGGTGTTAACATATAGAATTTCGTGCTAGCACTATCACTCCATATAGCGTTTGTTGCTGGAATTGCACTAACATACACATTACAATTTTGATTACCTTGATCTTGACAATTATTATAATAATCTAATAATTGTTGTGTAACTGTAGGTTCTAAATACACATCTTCTATATAATACGAATTAGTTACACTGTCATTTGAACTTGGCATTTTATTTGCTAAATTAGCGTCTGTCGTATATAACATTGCCCTTATAGTTTTAAATGGTACAACACCACTTACTGAGAACTGTGCAACAGAATTATTAAAAGGTCTTACCCAAAGGTATCCCTTATTATCAGGGTCAGCAATATAATTAAAAAGTAATGGAAATACTTTGCTAGCTCCAACTGAACTTATTGTGTTTGCATTATAATTATCAAAAGATTCCTTATTTAGATATGACATAATTGCTCGAGGAGTACCTGAGTTATTGCTATATGCATAAAACATTGGTGTTGGTACATGACTATCTGAATCACTATATTTTTTGTCATCAACAGTTGCATTTTTTACATGCGTTATTCTTCCTTCAGCGTAACCTGTATCAACCCATTTTTTAACAGCTGCTGGATCAGAGCTCAAAAAAGCGTTCTGAGATTCTGAATCATTAGAATCAGATTGCAAAAACCTAGCATAACCAAAAGGGGAATTAGATGAAGTTCCATATACGCCTATTTCACCTTTGGTAAATATAAGATCCTTAGCCTTATATGTTTGCCAAGTTGGCTCGGCAGAATCAACAAAGCTTGCTTTCCAATCATTATATTTGTCAAAAATGTTAAGTGTACTTGTGTGCGGTCTAGCTATAGTTCTATATATAAGAGCACTTTCATTTGTGTCATACTTTATTATTGTCTGATAAACAGAGCCCACCGCCAGTACGCTTTTAAGCATGCAAACAAAAAGCATAAACATAGCAATCGATGTTAAAAACTTTCCTTTTAGTTTCATACATTTACCCCCGTATAATTATCGTTAAATATTTAACGTTTTGTTCATATCAATTTTTCTTCTTTTACAGCTACTTCTTGCCTTATTATATAGCAAACAAATAGTAGTGTCAACGCAATTTCATCACATATTTAGTATTTATTTTAATTTGTTTTTTATCACTATTTTTCTTGTCGACTTTTGTCGAAAAAATTAAAATTTAAATTTGTTTGTTGACATAATTTGGTATTGGTGATAGAATGTTAGCGAAGTTTATTTTATCTCAATTATAATTAAAAGGAGATTTTATTATGAAAAAATTACTTTCTTTACTTCTCGTTGCTTGTATAATGGCAACGTCAGTACCAAATGTTTTTGCAGTGCAAGCAAAACAATCACAAGAAGCTAACACAAATGTTAATGTACAAGAAGAAAACATTGATCCGTATACCCCATTGAATTCAAACTTCAAAAAGGTAGCAACTATTTCACCAGATGATGAAATCTTTGAAAAACTAAACATTGCTGATTGGTGTAAAGAAGATTTCATTCACCTTTATGAAATAGGTTTTAGCGAAATTAAATCACCTTATTACATTGGCAAAAGCAATAGTGATGGTAGTATAACACGTACAGCATACTATAATACTAAAATAGAATATAAAGACATCATTAACTTTGCATACAAATTTCTTATCACGTATAATAACCAGCCAGATAACTCAGCAGACAGCTGGTCATCAAAATTAAACTACTTGCAAAAAGAAGGCATTATCACAAAAGAAGAACATATTCTTTTGAATGATGATAAAATACCTGAAAGCGCATCCACAGCAGACTTTTTTATTAATATCAATCCATACATGTATCGCAAACAAATTCAAATTATTCTTACCCGTCTTTTTAAAGTAGTAAATGTAGGTGAACCTATAAACTCGCTAAGTAGAATCGTAGATGTAGACAATTCTGCACCAGACACTATAAACTTTGATGGTGTGCTTGAACTGTTTAATTTGGGGATTTTTGCTGGTAATGAGTATGGAATGTTTAATCCTTATGGCGAAATTTCACTTAACGAATACATAACCGTACTTGCCAGAATTTGTTTCCCTAACAGACGTATACACATTAACAAAGACGAGTATGAAAGAAAGTTAGAAAAGAATGGCGCAACGGTTGAAACGTACAACACAATTGCACCTGAATGGAGTGCCCGAATAAGAGAACTTGTTAACTTTGACTATCTGTATTTAGTTCCGCATCCAGCTGACAGATACATGACAGCTAAAGAGATGTTGTACATAATTTACCAAGTTTCAGTTGCTAAAGCTCCTGCTTTTGCAGAACCAGAAAAAAAATTGCTGGATCCAAATTCTGAGGAATGCTTGAAAGAATATGAAAAATTCATTTCTAGAAAAACTAATAGTGATGCTTACTTTTCAAGGAATTATGAAAAGTTTGAGAAAGACGCATCAAAAAAGAATTTAGCACTTGTTCTTGCAACAGAAGCAATCCATTCCTTTAAAGTACCTCCAATATGTAAAACGGCTATTAAAACTGAACTTACGAAAGGATTAAGTGACGAATATATTTATTATTTAAATTATGCCATCAATTTTGGCTTAATTGAAAATAATGCTGAAGATTTTAATTCTTCTCAGATTACCCAAGCAGAATTCGAAAAAATGCTCATAAAATATGCAATGCAATTTTCAACTTTCGTACCTACAAATAACAGAAGACAAGGAAGTGAAAGATTAAACTTAGTAACTGATCCTGCTCTTTTGCCTAAAAATGCAGACGTATTTCCTTACATTTTGGATGTTGCTCCAAAAGAAGTATACGAATGTTTTGAGACTCTTCCTTACACCAAACATGTAGAAGGCACAGATGACCAGGAGACTGCTGTTGATCCTATATATACGTATAAGATGAATAGGTTTACTTACAATTCATTGTACTATATAGAAAAATACTTTGATGTAATTTTAAATATAGACTATCGTACAATAAACCTCGAAGATTTTTTGTATGATCTTAGACCGTATGTATATTATGATCTCAAGTCTTCTAACACAGATGAAATAACTCATGAGAAAACCTATCTATATCTTGATACTGTGAAGAAGTACATTGAATATGTGAAGGAGAACAAAATAATAATGAAAGGAAAAGCTACTTTGGTTTTACCTTTTGCATTCCGCAGACAACCTTTTCTAGTTCGTACAAAATTAGAGCTAGACGTGATAAGTTCTGAAGTTGAAAGTCCCAAATTGTTTTTCTCAAGATACTTATTCTATGTAATGGGTACTCAAAACTCGTCAGTTCGCTATTGCGATGTTTACGTGGCAATGGGCTACGACCAAATTACGAGAATTTGTAACACATTGATGTAACAAAAAAAGTGTCCTAGAATAAATTTCTAGGGCACTTTTACTTTACTGTTATTGCATTTTCTGAATCTTTTACAATGCACTGCATCGTTCCTATTTCATTAAACAATCTAAACGCTTTAGAATACTGCGTAGGAGACACTGCAATATCTGTGTATACACTTACCTTATTTTTATTATATGTAACTCCCTTATCCCAAAGTAACAAATTTTGATTTGTTTTTGATTCTACAACTTCAAAATCTATTTTGCATCTTACGTAATGTATCATTCCATTTGAATATACAATAGGTAGCTGTGGCGTAACTTTTCCGGATAAAACAATACTGTTTTCTTTTACATACTCAACGTATTTTTCTATTGTTTCCTTATATTGATAATTATCTCCCACCTTTGAATTTATATTATATGCAACATATGGATTTATCTTTTCAATAAGAGTATCTACATCTATTGTTCTATAATCCACATTTAAAATAGTATTAAAATAATTAACCAAATTTCTCTCTGTATCATCGTACTTTTCATGATATATATAATACGTTTCTTTAGGGTTAACACTTATACTTGACTGCATTTCAGGCATTTCTATTTCATATATCTCAGTCGGAATACTATCTATAACATAAGGATATATATCTGAATTCTTAGGAAGTTTATCTTTAGCAGTTACTAGAGATGCTACTGTATCACTTACATTTATATTTTTATAATATACCATTGAGTACTTCTCTGAAGCAATAATTAACATCTTGTTTAACTCGCCTTTAATCATACCCTCTTTTTTCACATCACTAAGACTGTTTTTCAATATTCCTAAACTTATAGCCTTATCTATCACATCTAATTCATCTTGGCTAAAGTTTTTTCTATATTTTTCATTTAAAGGTTCTGTTATTTCAATTTGCTTCAAATATACTCTCTCTATCCCTTGTATAATCATTTTAGCAACTTGTAATTTTGAAGCCTTTTTACCTAAAGTTATATTTCCAGCTTCAGATATTGGAATAGACTTTGCAAATTCTATCCAAGCTTCATTAACAGACAATTTGTCCTTATCTTCAGTAAATATATTGTTTTTTGCACTATCTTTGTTAGTTTTATTATATAGCACGCCAGATACCATTTTTGCAATTTCATCTGACAATACTGCCTCGGTAGATTTTGCTTCTTCATTATCATACAACTTATCGTATCCATACCAAACCATCTTATCCGTATAATATGAGTACATATTAGTTATAACTATATTTCTAACTAAAAATATAATTCCAACTATTATAGCTACAGCAATAATACCTAATGCTATTAAATCTCTTTTATTTAGTTTTCTTGATATAGTCCTTACTCTTTTTTTAGAAGATTTAGCCGGATTCTTTTTTATTACCTTCTGTTTCATCTCTTTTTTATTCAATGTGACATTACCTCTCATTTTCTTAAGTTATTATATAGTAAACAAAAATTAGTGTCAACAAAATTTACAATTAAGGTTTACAAACAAAACATGGTTTGTATCCATTTGCTGCAGCCTCTTCTTTGTTATAAAAAAAACTAGGAATTATTCTATCTATTTTTTTGTTTTCAACATATTCCAAATACGTAGTATAAATCGGACAATCTTCTCTTGAGTGATAATAGTGATATTCACCTATAGCTGCATATTCATCGCTTTCTATATTACCCATAGTATTTGTCAAATAATATTTCTTTGCAACAGTCAAATCTGTAGCACTATATGCACTGTAGTTTAGATATCTATTTCCAAGAGAAATTCCTTGAACCACAGCAACCATTCCAACTCCATCTACAGTTTCGTACCAGTCTGCATCTGATTCTATTCCAAACGTAAAGTTATATTTAACTCCTGCTTTTCTTGCATAGTAATTATGCGCATTAACTGCATAAGATAGTTCCTGCATACAAATTTTAGCTATTACTTCTTTACGCATTTCAAGCAATTTTTCTGAGACTTCTTTCACAACTTCAGATAATTTACTAGAAATTATTCCTCCTCGTAAACTATACAAGTATCTACTCTCACCAACTAGCCAATCATTATTTAAAGAATCTGTTAAGTAAAATGAATTTTTATACTCTATATTTTGACTAGTTGATATATCTGTAAGTTTTCCGCTTTTTATTTCATAAACCTTTAAATACACATAATCATCTTGTGTAAATGTTACTTGGTATATTAAGTTTGCATTTGCTTTTGATATGTCAGAATCCTTAGTATATTCCTTCATCTCATATTTATAATTTCCTGATACATCTGCAGTTTTTTCTATGTAATACATATATGTAAAATACTTTTTAGGTTTCAATACATATGCCGTATTTCCACTTGAATCTTCTTCAGCAGAATATATATATATTCCATCATAATCTATTACGGCTAAAGCTGGAATATATGATTTTAGTGCCAATTCAGAGCCAGCATTTCCCTTTATTCCTAAATTATTGTATAAAGAAGTAAAAAATGTATCAACTGCAATATCAGCATTTATACTTATTTTGTTGTTTACAATTCCAGAATAACCATAATCTATTTTACTATCATCGTTTTCTACTTTCTTCATTGCATCAGTGGCATCTGTTACAGCTGAAGTAATTAGATTTTTGTAATACATCTCTTCTCTTTCTGCTCTCACAACAAAAGAAGTATTTACATATACAATTATTACTATTGGTAGTAACACTACCGCAAAAATTAACGCTAAATCTGTTAATCTCATTTTTTACCTCCTTCCTTTATTTTATATATAGCACTTTTGTATACATTGCTAAATTGTTACGTGCCAAGTTTATTACTGTCTGTAACTTAATAGTTGGTTTATAATAACTCTCATTTTCATTTATTCTAATCATTTCACCATTAGAGTTATACTTATCCGAAGTGCTCGAATAATTGACTTTCATAGCAGTTTCTACGTTTTCACCTTGTATATTAGCTAAAACTACATACCCAGAAGATGTTCTGGTAACCATCATCCTTGAATTTCTTAATACCAGCCTTAGTTGCCAATCATACATAACAGAAGAAAAGAACATATTCCCTAAAAAGCCATTTCTACCTACTTCTGTCCTTTTTGAATCACTCCATACTTTATAAAAGTTTGACTCAGCCGAAGCTCTAGATACGTTCACACTTTTTACAACAGATGAAAAATAAAATCCACCATATTTTCTTATGCTTTCTGTAATTTTTTCTTTCGTAACGTCAGAATCATAATAGCTTGGATATTCGTTACCTTGCATATCTATATATTCAACACTGGCATCTTCCCACAAAAATATTTCATCATATCCATATGCATCATTTCTACGAAAACAAAATCCAGGTTTATCATTTTTTTCAACATACCAACTGTGCTCTGGAACATTTATGTGACTTCTAAATTTAGCAGTTTTTATGCTGCCATCAGTATTTGCAAAATTTACATTAACTGTTGCTTTCTCAGGTCTTCCCGCCAATTTACAAGATACTGTTACTTTATATGAAGGGTTATTACCTGAGGTAACTTCCACATTTTTTATGTCATAATCAACTAAAGAATCTTTTCCTTCAACAGAAATGTAAAGCAATCCCAAATCTTTTAAGTCATTAAAGAATTTTAACACTCCATAATTATTGATTTTTCTGTAACTTCCTGCATTAAATCTTATTGTGAATAAATTATTTACTACTACTTCTTTTGCACTGTTCTCAGGACTTGCTTTAATACTTATACACTTAATGTCAGACTCTACTAGTCTCCACACTACTACGCTAGATACAGACTTAACTTCAAGTGTTTCATTTAAATCTACATACGTATCAGCGTACGCTATCAATTGTAATTCATACTCTTTTTTGCCTATTATGCTAGTATTTTCAAATTCTACAGTTGGAGTAATTTCAACCCAATACTCTTGTAAACTTGGAGCATTTGTTGCTTTGTCTATTTTAATCTCAAAGTTTTCAGTTTTATACTCTTTACTGCTTCTTATGTTTACATCGTCTACAATGTTTTTACCATTTTCAGTTAGTATTAACTTTTTAATTTCTTCACTATCTCTTAATGTTATTTTAAAGTATACTTTTTCCTTGCTTTTTAGTGCTGTAGTTAGAACTTCTGTGGTTTCTTTACTTAAATATGGTCCTGTAATTTCCATATTTGATGCCAAGTCTCTTCTTTTAAAAGTTAACTCCTCAGTTGTTCCCTCTGATGAAGCTGCACCAGTAGTTCCTGTACCTAAATTAGACTCTATAACTATATATGCTGTCGTTTTCCAAGCTCCACTTCCGATTCTTATATTTGATATCTTTATAGTTCCTTCTATATTGTCATTAACAAACTTTAAGTCATCAACACTAACTTCATATGAATAAATATAATTTCCTCTCAAATTAACCTTTTTCTTTATTTCTTCTCTTATATATTCAATGTTTTCTGAAAATGCTCTTGAATCAATAAATATATCTCCTATTTTAGCAAAATTATGCATCTTAAAGTTAACTTTAATAGGATTGTTGATATCTTCTTCTACATTTATATTTCTAACACAATACTGCATTTGGTAAGTTCCAGCTTCTTGATCATAACATCTCTTAAACTCTTTTCCTGTGCTATCTGTTACCTCACTAAAAGTAATGTAAGGTGTATATGATGAATTAAACACTGTCTTAGCAAACGTATTTCCAGAAGTTTTTAAAATCTTTCCGCCATATCCAATATTTATTACTTTCCTTGGAATTCTTGAATTCAAGAAAAAGTTATACATAAGACTTGCTGTAGTTATATTTGTGTTATACACCTTTATGTAAAACTCGTCCCCTTCTTCAAGACTTACTACTTTAGAATTTTTCAACTCATTTTCAACAAAACTATTATAATATATAGCTGTATCTTCAACCCAAACAGGGTTTTCCTTAGTATATTTATTAACATCTTTTATTAGTATTTTTTTATGACATTCCAATTCTACTTTATATGTGTTTCTAGTATTAGATAAACCTGTCAAATAATCTGTATATTCTTGTTCAGTAAAATATCCTTTAGTTCTAACACTATCTACAAACTCTGTAGTAAGTGTTAAAACTTTGTTGTATGAAATACTATCTTGCCTAGTTAACAAACTAAACAAAGGAAATACTATAAGAAGCAATACTGCAAATATAGCTGCAAATATGATACTAATATTGTCTCTCACTTACTACCTCCTAATTTATTTTTTCAAAAATATATACATACTTTTCTCCGGATTTTCCATCATACCTTAAATGATAATCTGAATCTAGTCTATCTTTTGTAAAAGCAACAACGTTTCCTACTTCTTCATACTTATCGCCTATCTTCAATTTTAAAATCATTTTATTTCTAATATTAGCTGTAGGTGAATTATATTCAGCAATTTCTGCTAATACTTGTTCTCCTGTATATATTCTTTCATTAGTTTCACCATATAGAGGCATTAAACTAGATGTTGTATTTGTTTTTATAACTGTATTTGCTGCATTAGATATGTTAAGTACAGTCGACATTAGCATAATTGCACATGTTAATGCAATAATCAAAATAAATACATTAACTCCTATCAAAAGAGCTTGTTCACCAGAAGACTCCATCGCTACCTCCTATTTTTCAGAAAATATTATCCTTATTATATTGTTATCTTCTATCACTGACACATCAAACATCTTTTCATACCCTAAAGTTCCTTCTTCTATACTAGTGTTAAGTTCATTTAAAAGTCCTGCATTACTCCCAGCATAGTTTATATCTTCACCTTTAAAGCCAACTCCAATTCTAATTTGGCTATCTGTTTCATATTTTCTAAGTGTATTCATTAAATTAAGTGCATTTAGTGAGGCTCCTGAATACATTGAATAAACATTATCAAACTGAGATGCAATTGATGTATTAGTATTTTCAGTTGCGTTATATATATCAGCAATTGTAGTAAAAACTAGGATAAGTGATCCTACGATTATAAGAGTTACAAATATTCCTATTCCAATAACAAATGCCTTACTTGTCGTGTAATCCATATACAACTCACCTCATTTTACACTACCAATTTGCATTAGTTTATCATATAAAATATTGCCACGCAACAGAAGTTAATGCTTTGTTACAATAATATTACATTTTTGTAATATTAACATCAATTATATTTGTTACATCAAGATTTTTATGTACTTTGCACATACACAAATTGCAATTGTTATCTTGAAAATAGGACACTTGTGTAATATAATATTGTAAATTTAAAGTTAAAGGGGTAATAGTTATGTTAGACATAAAATTTGTTAGAGAAAATCCAGAAATAGTAAAAGAAAATATTAAGAAAAAATTTCAAGATCATAAGCTTCACTTGGTTGATGAAGTAATCGAGTTAGATAAAGAGCTTCGCTCATTAAAGCAAACAGGAGATGAGCTTAGAACTCGTCGTAATAGCATAAGCCAAGAAATAGGATTGCTTATGAGAAATAAGGAACTAGATAAAGCTAACTCTAAAAAACAAGAAGTTGTAAAAATAAACGAAGACCTTAACTCTATTGAGTCAAAAGAAGCAACTGTTTCTCAAACTCTTAAAGAAAAAATGATGATAATACCAAACATAATAGATGCATCTGTTCCTATAGGAAAAGATGACAGTCAAAATGTAGAAAATGAGAAATTCGGTGAGCCTGTTGTACCAGATTATGAAATTCCTTATCACGCAGACATACTAAATACATTTGATGGACTAGATAAAGAAAGTGCTGGCAGAACAAGTGGAAATGGTTTTTACTATCTTATGGGAGATATTGCTCGTATTCATTCATCAATGTTAAGTTATGCTAGAGATTTTATGATTAGCAAAGGTTTCACATATTGCGTGCCTCCTTTCATGATAAGAAGTGACGTTGTAAACGGTGTTATGAGCTTTGAAGAAATGGACGCAATGATGTATAAAATAGAGGGTGAAGATTTATTTTTAATCGGAACAAGCGAACACTCTATGATAGGAAAATTTAAAGGTCAAACTATAGATGAGACTCGTCTTCCTCTTGCCCTTACATCATACTCTCCATGCTTTAGAAAAGAAGTTGGTGCACACGGTCTAGAAGAGCGTGGAATTTACAGAGTACACCAATTTGAAAAACAAGAAATGGTAGTACTTTGCCGTCCTGAAGAAGCAATGGACTGGTACAATAAAATGTGGAGCTATACAGTAGAATTTTTCAGAAGTCTTGATGTACCTGTAAGAACACTTGAATGTTGTAGTGGAGATTTAGCAGATTTAAAAGTTAAGTCTTGCGATGTTGAAGCTTGGTCACCAAGACAGAAAAAATATTTTGAAGTTGGAAGTTGTTCAACACTTGGTGATGCGCAAGCAAGAAGATTAGGAATACGTGCTCGTTCTGAAGAAAAAGGTAACTACTTCTTAACTACATTAAATAACACAGTTCTTGCAACACCTCGTGGACTTATAGCATTTATTGAAAACAACTATAATGAAGATGGAAGTATATCTATTCCAGTTGCTTTAAGACCATATATGGGTGGAATAGAAAAAATAGTGCCAAAGAATAAAAAAGGATAATTTATGGAATATTTAAAAAATGTAAAATTTATTAAGTCAGCTTTTGATAAGTCAGCTATTATTCGTGATGACTTACCAATTATAGCAATAGCTGGTAAATCTAATGTAGGTAAATCCTCGTTTATAAACAGCTTAACAAACAACAAAAATACAGCAAAAGTAGGAGCAACACCAGGTAAGACAAAAAGTTTAAACTACTTTTTAGTAGACAACTCATATTATATTGTAGACTTACCAGGTTATGGTTACTCTACTATGTCTCAAAAAGAAAAAGAGAATATAAACGCTCTTACAAATTACTTTTTAGAGTATAACAAAAACATTCGTCATATCATTTTACTTATAGACATAAGACATCTGCCATCTAAGGAAGACAGACAAATGTACGACTGGCTTGCCTCATCAGGGCATAACTTTACAGTAATTTTAAACAAATCAGACAAATTATCTGTATCAAAACAAAACACTGCCGTAAAAGATATTACAAAAGCTTTGTTTTCAGATAAAGAACTTATCTCATTTTCTTCTGAAAGCAAGCAAAATTTAGATAAGGTTTTAAATATTATAAAAGATACGGTAAAATAGCCGTATCTTTTTAATACACATATTCATCATTTATTCTTTGAATATTCAAAACATTTATTTTAGAATCTTTATACTCTATGTTATATATATTCATTCCACAAGTAGCAAACCTAAGTTTTGAAGTTTCTTCATAATTTAATGATTCAATATATTTTGTTATAAGCTTAACCGTATTTGCATGACCTACTACAAGGATAGTTTTATCTTCGTTTTCTGGTATAAATACCTTTTCTTTTAGAAAAGACAACACTCTTGTTTCAACATCAATTATGCTTTCTGACCTTGGAAGTAAAAGTTTATCTTTAGGTATTCCTAACTTTTTACTATACTCTGTAAGCTGTTTATTGTATCTTTCATCATCTATAGGTATAAGCCTATTATTAAGCCTATCCGCTGAAGTAGATAAAGTATTATAACTTGAGATCTTATACGCATTTTCTCTTTCCATACCCTGGAATGCGCCATAATGTCTTTCATTTAACCTTATGTCTTGTTCAACTTTAATATTTTGCCCTAATGCTTTTATAACAATATTTGCAGTATCATAAGTTCTAGAAAGATATGAAGAAAAAGCCACATCTATTTTTTCAACCTTTAAGAGCTGAGCTTTCTGCCAGGCTTTTTTCTTTCCTTCATCAGTAAGTTCTAAATCTAACCAACCATTTATTATATTATCTTTCAAACCAACACAATCACTATGTCTCATTATAATTAGTTTCATTACAACACCTATATTATACTATCTACAAATTCTTTTGCGTCAAACTTTTTAATATCTTCTATTTTTTCTCCTATACCTATATACTTAATAGGAATGTTTAGTTCATTTATAATACTAAACACTACTCCACCTTTTGCTGTAGAATCAAGCTTAGTTAAAATTATGCCATCAACGCTTGTCCTGTCATAAAAAGCTTTAGCCTGCTCTACTGCATTTTGGCCAGTTGTTGCATCAATTACCATCAAAACTTCTTTTTCGCAATCCACAACATTTTTATCTACAGTTCTCTTTATCTTTTCTATTTCATCCATAAGATTCTTTTTGTTGTGCAATCTTCCTGCAGTATCACAAATAAGTACATCATAGTTTTTTTCAGAGAAAGCCTTAGAACCATCGAATATTACTGATGCTGGATCAGCATTATCTTTTCCAGAAATACATTCAACTCCTGCAACTTCAGACCAAATCTCTAATTGTTCACGTGCCCCTGCTCTAAAAGTATCCCCTGCAACAAGCATAACCTTTTTTCCCATCTTTTTATATATATTAGAAAGTTTTGCAATGGATGTAGTTTTTCCTACTCCATTTACACCTACAACTAATATTACTTTTTTTGAAAAATCTTCTTTTACAGATTCATTTTCTTTTTCAAGTATTGATGTAAGCTCTTCTTTTAGCAAAGCCTTTACGGCCTCATCAGATGTATCGTCTGCTTTTTTTAACTTTTTACGCATGCTATCGCAAATCTCAGTTGCAGTTTTTACACCCACATCTGCTAATATAAGAGTTTCTTCTATTTGTTCTACTATTTCTTCTACGTCAGTACTAGATTTAAATATGCTAGACAAGCTTTTACTAAATGCCTCTTTAATTTTTGAAAATATCATAAAAACTCCTTAATTCAATTTTACTCCACATTTTGTACAGAAGTTTACTTCTGGTCCAAATTCAGTACCACACTCTGGGCAAACTTTAACAATAGGAGCCTCATCCTCTTTTTCCTCACTTGCTACTTTTATTTTCTTTTGTTTTTCTCCACATGTTGGACAGAATTTACTGTCTAGAGGTATAGTTTCTCCACACCCAGCACATTTTCTCAAGTTCTTATTTTGAAGTCCTTTAGTTTCAAGAGTATCTATCTCTTTAAACATTTTTTCTATCTTCTTGCACTCTTTCTCAAAACCTTCAACAACAATACCTTCTTCATAAGATTTATATATTCTCTTTCCAAAGTCACTGTACATCAAAGCAATTTCTTCTTCAATCTCACTTATTTGCATTTTTAGTTTTGCATTTTTTATCATTTGATTAGATTTGTCTGCTACCGTTTTATACGTGCTTGCAGCAACATCTCCTACTTTTTTACTTACATCTTTTACTTTATCCGTAAATTCCATAATTAAAACCTCCTATTTACATGTATAATCTATCACAAAAGCATATATTTTTCAACCTTATTTTACATATATATTGTATTCAAAATTAAAACTTTAATGACAAAACGAATATATTATAAAACTACAAAGTTGTGAACTTTATTCACAAAGTTTTATTTGTTATGTGTTTCTTAAAATGTTTCATTAGTTACTTAACAACTTGGCTTTTTTTGAATATTATATATTATATAAGGAGAAAAACTATGCCAAAAATTTTAATATATAACAGTGACACAAACAAAATTGAAACATACGACAGAAATACAACTGAACCAATGCCATATTCTACTGGCAGAAGTTTAACAGTTGGAGAATTTATGGGAAGTTCTAACTCTAATCTTATATGGACCAGCAAACAGTTTATGCAAAAATGGAATAAATTGCGTTTAGCCTGGGGTAAACCAATATATGTAGGTTATGCTTTTAAAAGAATTTGGCAAGGCGGACACGCAGGAATGTCACAACATTATGCCGGTATGGCAATAGATATGGGTCAAACAATGACAAATGCTGAAAGAAACAAACTACGTAACCTTGCAATAGATTTAGGCATATTTGGCTATGTTGAACCAGCTTCTCTTACACCAACCTGGGTGCATGTAGATGGCAGAACAGGCACACCTGCATGTCCTACTGGAGGTTACCCTCTAATTAAACAAGGTAGCCGAGGTGTATATGTAATGGTTTTGCAAGATGCATTAACTTACATAGGTTATAACCTTGGAAATATAGACGGAATATTTGGGGCTAAAACAAAAGCGGCAGTTCAAAGATTTCAAAAAGCTAATGGTTTATCCCAAGACGGAATTGTTGGTTGCAACACTTGGAGAAAACTTACAAACAAATTTTAAGAGGGACAAATTGAAGTCCCTCTTTAAATATTTTTTATAAACTATCTTACATTTACAATTTACTGAATATATATATTTTTCAAATTCTTTAAAGTAATCATATTTTCTATCAAGTCCATTATAGCATAAATAATCATAACTATGCCTATTGTGCTTATTATTGCATTTGCTCTAAAAGTAATATATACACCACAAATTAATATAAGTACTGCAAAGATTATTGTATATGTCCAAGCAGGTGAATTAACTTTTTTTAGATAAAGTGACAATTGTACTCTCAATATTGCATTATATATTATCCAAATTCCAATAACTACTCTAAATAGAGATGCAACCTCTCTTCCAAAAACCATCACAACTATACCCATCACTATACCGATAATTCCAAAAAACAAATCATACTCAAAAACAACAAAATCTGTTTTTAATTTAAAATAGTTGAATAATTTTAGTACTCCAAATGCAACAATTATAATTCCTATAACATTAACTATTATGCTAAGCGTTACATTAGGTTTAAATGTAAGCATAAGACCAAGCAAAATAAATGCAATAGATACAAATACATTTGCTATAGTAGCTTTCTTAAATCTTTCCATATAAATCACCTATATTGAAATTTCCTTTCGTATATATTATAATTGTTTTTGACAAAATTTACAATAAAAATATGAGGTGAAATTATGGGAACATTAAATTATATCATAGATTTATTTTTATTATTCCTCACATATTCAATAATTGGGTGGATGATAGAAGTAACTTTCGTTAGTCTAAGTAGTAAAAAATTCATAAACAGAGGATTTCTAATAGGCCCATATTGCCCAATTTATGGTTGTGGTGGACTAGCTATTTCCCTTTTGCTTAAAAATTACACATCCGACTATATAGTAACATTTGTACTATCATCAGTTATTGCATCTGTTATTGAATATATTACAAGTTTTCTAATGGAAAAACTATTTAAAGCTAGATGGTGGGACTATTCTAAAAAGAAATTTAATATTAATGGAAGAGTTTGTCTTATAAATTCAATATTTTTTGGCATTATTGGAACTATTATGTTGTGTTTCCTAACTCCTAAATTTACAGAGTGGATAGGTCTAATACCACAAAATATTAAATACATCATATCTTCTATTCTTGCCGTTATATTTATAACAGATAATATAATTTCATTTAATATAATATCTTCAATTAAACATTTAGCAGTAGAAGTTAAAAAGGACAGCACTGTAGAAATAACAAAGAAAGTAAAAGAAGTATTACTTGCACGTCGTGGTTTATTTGGACGTCTTGTTAAAGCCTTCCCTAGCCTTAAATGTACAATAGAAGAAAAACGCCAAGAAATGAAAAAAAGACGTGATGAATTTATATTAAGGACAAAGCAATCTATCTCAAATTCCAAGAATAAAATAGAGCAAAGTATAGAAGAAACTAAAAAAAGATTTACAATTAAAAAATAATATAAAAACAAACTAAAGCTGACCACATCTAATGGTCAGCTTTTAAAAATATATTATATAATTACTTATTCTTGAGCATCTTCTACTTCTTCGCCTTTAAACTCTTCAAATTTAGAAACAGATACTTCATACGCTACTCTTGTCTCAACTGTTCCGTCTTCATACTTTTTCTCATATTCTCTTGCTTGAATTCTTCCTTCAAGTCTTACATTTGTGCCAATTCCTAAACTTTGACAGAATTTTGCGTTTCTACCCCAAAGTATACATGGTATATAGTCAGATTTGTTATATGCTCTATTTACTGCAACTAAAACATCAGCAATATCACGTCCAAGAGGCGTTTTTCTATATATAGGTGGTTTACAAATACAACCTATTAAAACAAGCTCATTTACAGTCTTAATTTTCTCGTCTAAATCTTCTGTTGTAATTTCTTTTACGAAGACAGAAAGAATAAGTTTACTTTTACCACTATCTAGAACTTGATTATATGATCTATATTGTCCTTCAACTAAAACTAATTTTCCAATAGAAAAATCTTGTGTATCTATTAGTCTTTCAGATATTATTACTGGAATTCTATCTTTAACTCCACTAAGTCTATCTATCTCCATAAAGAATTTAAAAAACTTTTCTCCGTATATTTCGTGGCTAAGTTCTAGTTCAGACGCCACAACTCCTCCTAATTTAACAAAGTTATTCTCACTATATGATTCCATGTTTATTATTTCCTCCTTATGTGCTCTAATAATTCTTATGTTTCGTTCCATAAAATAATTCCTAGCAATTTTGATTATAACATAAAATAATAAAATTGTAAAGTGTTTATGTCAATTTTGATTGTCGCTATAACGATATATCCTATAAATTTAATATTTTAATGTTTAACAAATTATATTTTCTTGCAATAAACCATACTGCTATCTTTTATGCAAACATATCCACTTGGTGTTTTTGCCCATACATCTTTGCCGTTTTGTATAATACTATATGCAGTAAATACAGTATTTTCCTTATACACAGCATAAGCGTAAGGATTACTTACAGTAGCATTTCTTTTACCATCAGAAGTTAATTCACTAACCTTTTTTACTCTATAGTTTAAGCCTGCTCCATCCCTTACTTTCATTGCATACATGCATATATAATTTCCTGTAGAATAATCTTCTCTGGCATTAGAAAAAACATGTCCGACATAATTAGTAGGGTTTATTTTATTATTATTTGTATCTCTAACCTCAAAATGAAGATGTGCACCAAACGAGTAGCCTGTATTTCCCATATACCCTATAACTTGACCTTTTTTTACACTTTGTCCAACACTTACTGGTATTGAACCATAACGTATATGAGCATACAGTGTATACATACCATTATTATGCCTAATTTTTACGTAATTACCATAAATATTTGCTTTTCTTGTACTACCATATTTTTTATCACCTGATGTATTTTCATTACAGTTTTTTTCTACACCTACTACCACACCATCACTATGCGCCACGATATAATCTAAAGTATAATTTGCTCCAACTAAATCTATTCCTCCATGACTTACATAGTATGGATTAGATACTTCGCATTTGCCAGATTTTAGTACTTTGCATTGTTCACTCATATAATCTATACATCCTCCTCATAAATTTCCTCTACCTCTTCTGTAGATTTTTTCATTACTTCTTCAGCTTCATATTCTTGTACATTTTCTTCTTCCATAAAAATCCCCCTCTATACATTTTATGCAAAAAAAGAAAAGAGGTACTTCCTCTTTCCTAAATTATATAAATTTAAAACAATAGATTTAAACAAATATATAACAACCTGATTATGTTTTTAATCTGTCATTATTTAATGTAAAGCGCAACACGAAAACCGATTTGACTAATTGCACAAAGTACTCCATTATCTGTCAGTATTGATACAGTATTTCCAAACCTTACACTAGGATTTTCTGCATAATAAGGTATATCATAAGAGCCTCCTCTTGTCATACGACGAATATGTGTTTCATCATCCCAAGCAGTTTTTTCCATTGTCCATTCTTGTACATTTCCTGCTAAGTCATATATATTCTTAGCTTTCCAAGCCTCATTTTTTCCACTTGTATAAAGTACACTATCTGCTGAGCCATCAGTAATTAAATGGTTTCCCCAAGGCCCTGAGTTTACTATATCGTGGTCCTTATCAGATACATAATTTAGTGCTGCATCCCACTGCACTCCATAGCACAATGTAGATACTACTGATGTACTTCCTTTATACATATTTTTAGATAGCTCTATCGCTCCTGATACATTTGCTACGCCATCTATAGTTGTAGCAGACGTATCATTCATAGCAGCTCCCCATGGCACGTAATTATATATATATGATTCCTTTTTACTTACCACCTTATGTGCGACAGTAGGTGCTGTTCTTGCAGCAGTTGCATCACCATCACCTGCTTCAAAGCGCGCTATATAAAAGCCACCATATTTTTGTACTGATTGCATCATCGCATTATACTCTTCCACTTCTGTTGCATATCCATCTGTATATGGCTCTGCATATCTGGACTCTAACGCACCTGTCATTTTATATATACCAGAACCTGTTGATGTTTCTTCTGCTTCTCCTCTTACAAACTTAGAAAAATCATCTACTGGTATCCATACAAATTGGTTTCCAACGCATGTATAATCTACACCCTTATTTTCATCTGTGGAATCATCAGATATTACTAGTCCTGTATCTTTTGTTCCGCCTACATAATAAAAATCTGTTGGAATGATTACACCTTCTTTTACTAATTGCCCATTTCTTTTTTCTATTACTTCTTTTTTTACACTATCCCATTCAAGTGTTGTACTTCCTATTGTTTGTGACTCTGGATTTTTCCCTAGCATTCCATCTGCTAACATAAGAGCCTTCATCTCTTCTACTTGCTGTGCTTCTGTTTTCTTTACAGCATCATTTGCCTGGCTTATTATATTTGTATTAGACAATGTTATTATTACTGTTGCAGCTAGTATTGCCATAACAATTATGGTTATTACAAGTACAATAAGTGATATTGCATTTTTCTTTTTCATTTTTCATATTTCTCCTCTTTCTTTTTAAATAAAGGTTTCAAAACAAATGCATGCAAAAAGGCCTATGATTTACACACGCATTTTAACGTATGCAAAGCATAGGCCAATATAACTTGTCCTTGAAAATAACTATTTAGAAGGCTTTTTTGCCCCCCCCCCATTTACATTATTTTCCATTAGTCTCATTTGTTTTCTCCTTTATTTTTATACATTTTATACCAAAATCTTTCACTTTTCAAGTGTATTTTCCCAATTTTTAATACTAATGCAAAAAGAAAAGAGGTACTTCCTCTTTCCTAAATTATATTTATTTTCTAAATAATACTTTTAATTAACATTGCTGATAGATACAATAATGCGTGATGTAGTGGGAAAAATACATAATAGAACATCTTTTGCTTTTTACTCTGACTTTTCTTTTCTCCGTTATATAACAGTATTGGAATTACGGAGGCTAGTGCCCATATATTAACATTACAAAATACAATTACAATCAATATGCAAAGTGCTATAAGCCCTTTATATATTCTATCTATGGTTAATTCATCTACCGTATTTATAACTATCCCCTTAAAAGAAAAGCTAGGTTTACTCTTTGTAATAAGCACCGTTATTCTAAATCTCTCTACGGCATACAAAAGCATAGCCAAAATTGGCACTGTAACTCCATAGTCTATATTTACAAATACATATACAGACATTATTGCTATACCTAATATGATCCTAATTATAATATTCTGTTTTTTGGTATATTTACTTAAAATTATTGGTTCATGTACTATTTTTAGTAATAATAACGCTAATACGAAAGAAAACAAAATATTACCAAATGTATAAACTTGAATCGCATAATCCGGATAAAATTTAACATTTACATATCCAAGTATACTAATAAGTACTTGAGTTATAACTGCACATATTCCTACTCTTATAACGTATTTCTTAAAGTTTTTAGTTTTGAAAAATCCTTGTACAAGTAAAAATACAAACAAAGGCATGGCTATTCTTCCAAATCCCCTCATTACGTCCTGTACAGTTTCCGGAATATACCAATAAAAGTATACCGCGATATGGTCAACTAACATAGCAACCAGAGCTATAATTTTTAATGTATTTGCAAAAATCCCATAAGTTTTTATTTGCCTATAAATATTTCCCATACACTCACCTATATTACACAAGATTTGCAAGTATAAACCAAAGGTTACCTGCTACTAGCAAAACATATATAAGACAAATCGTAAGTCCTTGTTTTTTGCCATATATTCCAGATAGCATAAACAATTCCAGCAACAAAAAAGCTAACTGTACATATATAACATTTATGCTCTTTCCATAAATTTCAACGCTATCTACTATATAAAAATACATAACAATATTTAATACTAACATAATCATAAAAAGTAAACTTAATATTAATTTTAAATTTTTACCAAATTTCAATGCACTTCACCCCTTATATGCGAACAATAGATTTATTTTTCTTTTAACTTCAGAAAGTATAAAATCTTCTCCATGTCCTGGAAAACATTTGACATCATCAAAAGAAACAAACAATTTATCTAATGAATGGCGCATATCATCATGACTTCCCGTTTTTAAATCTGTCCTTCCGTATGTATTTGAAAACACAGTATCTCCTGTAAATAATACATTCAAATTTTTCTCGTAAAGGGTTATACTGCCATTCGTATGACCTGGTGTAGTAATTACTCTAAATGACATATCTTCTATTTGTAATATGTCTCCATCTTTTACTCCAATAATCCTATTTTCATCTATTCTTGGCACTTCTACTCCAACTGCTTTTGCACAATTTGTTTCGGTGTCATTCAAACCTGGTATATCAACTTTACTTACAAACACTTTAATGTCTTTATACTTTTTAATAAGATTAGCTAATGCACATATATGATCACTATGACAATGTGTTATAATGATTGCTTTTAGTTTTAAATTTTCTTTTTCTATTTTGGAAATAATTTCGTTTGCCTTATCTGCAGGATCAATTATGCAAAGTGAATTTGCACTATTTTTAACAAAATAACAATTAGTTATATGTCCTGTATCTCCTACATCTATTTCAAACTTTTCAACATATATTTTATCTTCCATAAACTATTTTGCCCTCTTTACTTCAAACACACTATCTATTTTTCTTACGCCTTTAATAATTCTTTGAAGTTCATCAACAGACGATGTTTCAACAGAAACATCTATTGCGCATTGATTATTTTTAGTTGTTCTAGCAGTAAAACCAGTTATTCTTATTTTCATCTCTTGAAGTAGTTTTAAAATATCTAGTCCTAAATTTGGTCTATCATTTGCAAGAATTATAATCTTTGTTTCATATTCTGCATTATCTTTTGTTTTCCACTTAACACCTATTCTTCTCTGCTCTATATCTAATCCCACAAGATTAGGGCAATCTACTCTGTGAATAGAAACTCCTTTACCATAAGATATATACCCTATAATGTCATCACCTGGAATTGGGTTGCAACATTTAGCAAACTTTACTAGACAATTATCTATTCCTTCTACTTCTACACCTTCAAAATTGGCTTTTCTAGACTTCTGAATATTTGTCTCTGACTTTTCTTCTTCTATTTTGTTTTGAGCCTTATATTCTTCGTAAATTCTATTTGCTGCTTTTTTAACAGATAATACACCAAATCCAATATTTTCATACATTTCTTCCACTGTATTAAAATTATTTGCGGCAAGCATTGGCTTTAAGTACTTTTCTGCCATTAATTCATCCATAGGTATTCCAAATTTACTAGCTTCTTTTTCAAAGCTTTCCATACCTTTTTGTATATTAGATTCTTTAGACTGCTTCTTTAAGTATGATACGATTTTATTTTTAGCACTGTTTGTTTTTACAGATTTTATCCAGTCTAATTTCGGACCACTAGCTGTTTTAGAAGTTATAATTTCAACAACATCTGTGTTTTTAAGTTTTGTAGTTATAGGGACAATTTTACCATTTATTTTTGCTCCAACCATACTTTCTGCCACATGCTGATGTATGTTATATGCGAAATCTATCGTTGTAGCACCTTTTGGGAAGGATTTTATTTCTCCTTTTGGAGTAAATACAAACACCTCGTCCCCAAACAACTCTACTTTTATATCTTCAAACGACGTATCGCCTACTTGTTGCTCCATTTCTAGAGTTTTTCTAATCCAATTTAGCATTTCATCGCTTTCAGTCATTTTTTTGCCGCCCTCTTTATACAAAAAGTGTGCAGCGATACCGTATTCAGCTACATTGTGCATATCCCAAGTTCTAATTTGTACTTCAAACGGTGCTTTCCCATCACCAAACAATGTTGTATGAAGTGATTGATACATATTTGTTTTAGGAACAGCAATGTAATCTTTAAATCTACCTGGCATAGGCTTAAAGTTTTGGTGTATAATTCCCAATACACTATAACAATCTTTAACACTGTCTACTATTACTCTTATTGCATAAAGATCATATAAATCTTCTACTCTACAATTATTCTTCTTGGTTTTCTTGTATATACTGTAATAATATTTTGGTCTACCATAGATAGTTGCGTGTATTTTTTCTTTTTCAAGTAATGCTTTTATTTGTTCAATTCTATAATGAATATATTCTTTTCTTTCATCTTTTCCAAGTTCTACAGATTTTCTTACTCTTTCATATTCTTCTGGGTTTAGTATGCTAAAAGATATATCCTCTAATTCAGACTTTACCTCTGACATACCAAGCCTATGCGCTATTGGAGCATATATATGCATAGTTTCTGTAGCTTTTAACTGTTGAAGCTCCAGAGGTTCGTCATATATATTTCTCATGTTATATAACCTATCTGCAAGTTTCATAATTACAACTCTAATGTCCTTTGCAATGGCCATAAACATTTTTCTTAATTTTTCTGCTTCAACATCTTGTTGTCCATCATAATTTAAAAGGTATAAATTACTGCTATCTTTTACTAGTTCTGCTATTTCATGTCCAAAATCCTGTTCTATTTTTTTATAACTATATTCTTTAAACTTTGGTACCTCGTGAAGAATAGATGCATAAACTGGATCTATTCCTATTTTTAGTTTTGCAACTAATTCTGCAACATGAACACAATGTGAAAAAGTACTCTCCCCTTTGTATCTTTTAGTATCTTTGTATATTTCTTGAGTATAATCAAAAATACGCTTTAAAAGTATTGGATCAAATTGAATTTTTTGCTCATCTAATACTCCCATCAATTCTCCAAATAATAGTTCATTTTCACTTAAAACTTTTGCCATACTCTACTACTCCTTTAATGTATTAAACACTTTTTTTAAAATCTAATATCATATACTGCATTTTAATATTTCCCATATATGCATTTATGCTAAGTGTACAAGCTATATCTATTTTATCTCCTATAACAAGCTCACTGCGTCTTTGTCCTCCACCGAAATTCAAACCTTCTAGAACTGTTCCATTTGCGTCCTGAAGTGTAACTTTTAAGTGTTTATTTTCTTTTAAAGTACATACACTTGCTACTTTAAGTCCTTTGCAAAGAAACACTGGCATTTTATTTTTTTGGCCAAATGGTGCTAGACGTGCAATGTCTCGTATTAGATTAAAATCTATTTTTTTAGTATCAAGTTCCATATCTATATCCACAACTTTTACAAAATCTTCAGGCTTAATTTCAGTTATTACCTGTTCGAATTTATTGCTAAAAGCTTGTATATTTTTCGTTTCTAAACTTAATCCCGCTGCTAATTCGTGTCCTCCGAACGATAACAAGTAATCACTACATCTAGAGATAGCCATATATAGCGAAACTCCTTGAGGAATTCTCGCACTGCCGTGAGCGCTGTTACCGTTTATAGCAAGAAGAATTACTGGTTTTAAATACATCTCTGTCAATTTGGATGCTACTATTCCAATAACTCCCTGATGCCATCCCTCTTTTGCAAGTACTATTGTCTTTTTCTTATCCAAACCTTCGTCAGTAATCATTGAAACTGCATCTACAAAAATTGCTCTTTCTACTTCTTGGCGTTCTTTGTTTTGGCTATCTAGTGCTTCAGCTAAATTATATGCTTCAACGTCATTTTCAGCAAGTAGAAGCTTAACTGCAACAGATGCATCATTCATTCTACCACATGCATTTATTCTTGGTGCCAAACCAAATGATACGCTATCTGAAGTTATCTTTTCTATTCCTGCTACTTTAATCAAAGCCTTTAATCCTTTGTTAGTTGTCTTTTTTAATGTCGCTAAACCATTATATGTTATAACTCTGTTTTCACCTAAAAGTGGAACTATGTCTGCAATTGTTCCAACAGATACTATGTCTATATATTTTAGGTAGCTTGAGCTATCCATATTTAATGCTTGAGCTAAAGCAGTTATAACCTTAAAAGTCACTCCAACTCCAGCTAAAAATTCGCACGGATAGTTTGAATCATGACGTTTAGGGTTTACCACTGCTATGGCATAAGGCAAATCATCCGTACATTCATGGTGGTCGGTAATAATTAAATCTAGCCCTAAACTTTTAGCAAATTCTGCCTCCTTATGTGCAGATATTCCGCAATCTACTGTAATAACCAAATCTGCACCTTGGGCTTTTATTGATTCTAGCGCTGCGTTATTTAGGCCATAGCCTTCTTCTAATCTATCTGGCAAATAATATGAAGGTGTTATTCCTATATCTCTTAAAAAAGAATATAACACTGTTATACTAGTAATTCCATCTACATCATAGTCACCATAAATTACTATTTTCTCGTTATTTTCTCTTGCCTTAAGCACTCTATCTACCAAGCGCTTCATATCTGGTAAATCATATGGATCGTGCAGTTTATCTAAATCCGGATTTAGAAATTCATCTACTCCTGATTCATCTATCCCCTTTGCAACTAACATTTGAGCCAAAGGCATAGATACTCTAAATTTCTTAGATAAGGCTTCAACTTGTTCTAAATCCTGTTTTTTTACATTCCAAACTTTTCCCATGCTACTCACCTTTTAAGAGTTCCATCATATTTTGTTTGTATGTTTCCACTCCTGGCTGATTGAATGGGTTTACGCCTAGCATATACCCACTTATTGCACAAGCTTTTTCAAAGAAAAATATAAGTTGACCTACATTGTATTCATTTAATTCTTTTACATTTATTACAATTGTTGGAACGCCACCTGCTATATGAGCTTTAAGTGTACCTAAATATGCTTTCTCACATATATCTTCCAATTCCATACCTTCAAGATAATTAAGTCCGTCATCAATATTTGAAACATGTGGTACTCTAAACTCTTCTCTTGTTTGTTCAACATGTATAACTGTTTCAAAAAGATTACGTTTTCCATCTTGAATAAGTTGACCTAGCGAATGTAGGTCTGTTGTGAATGTAACAGATGCTGGGAAAATTCCTTTACCATTTTTTCCTTCACTTTCACCAAATAATTGTTTAAACCATTCTCCAAAATATTGCATTCTTGGTTCATATGATGCAAATACTTCTACATCTTTTCCTTTATTGTATAATATATTTCTTAATACAGCATATTTATAACAATCATTATCTTCTATATTTTTTATGCTATACATTTGTCTTGCAAAAAGTGCTCCATCTAGTACATCTTCAAACTTTAGTCCTGCAACAGCCATAGGTAAAAGTCCTACTGCTGTAAGCACCGAATATCTTCCGCCGACACTTTTTGGCACTGTAAACATTGTGTACTCTTCTTTTAGTGCAATAGAACGTAACACTCCATCTTCTGGATCAGTAGTGACATATATACGCTCAGCGGCTCCACCAATACCATACTTTTCTTCCATAAATAACTTAAATATTCTAAATGCGATAGCAGGTTCCAATGTTTTTCCAGATTTAGAAATTACATTTACCGCAACATCTTTATCTTGTAAATATTCCAAAACACTTTTTAAATATTTTCCACTTAAATTGTTTCCAACGTATATTATCTGAGGCCCACGACGTTTAGACATTGGTTGCATATTGTATATTGGATCTGACAACATATCTATAACTGCCTTTGCACCAAGATAAGACCCACCTATTCCAATAACTACTAAAACTTCCGCTTGATTTCTTATCTTCTTTGCTGCCTCATGTATTTTTCTAATTTCTTCATCTGTTATTTTCTCAGGCAAATCTAACCATCCAGTCATATCACTACCTAAGCCTGTTCTAAGCTCAAGTTGGCTGCTAGCTAATGTAAAGTCACCCTTAACAGTCTCATATTCATAATCATCTACAAAATTTTTAATACCATCAAAATCTACTGTTATTCCTCTCATTTTCAATTCCCCTTATATATTTGAAATTATATAATATATACATCAAAAATACAAGCAAAGTACGGAATATGTGCATACAATTTTGATATGTATAAGTTAATTTATATCTATGATTTTGTTTGCCAATGAAATATTAGACAATAACATGAATTTTATGGATGTTAACTAAAAAGTTTAACATTAAAGAGCATTTTATAATTTTTCATATTACTTATATTTTTTACAGTAAATCCTTAGATTTATCTGGCTTTGTATGAATTGGAATATTATTTTTACTAATTGTTAGTTGTCGAGGAACCACAAAATATTACAGTTCTAGTGATATATGCTTTGATTGTGTAAATAAAAATAACCTTATAGCCTTCGGGTTATGAGCGCCGGCAAAGGCACTTTTGAGAATTATGGTAATTAGCAGTTTTCGTTGGTATTTCAATATTTATAGAAGATTTGATTTAGTGAACATTTGTGTATTTTTTTGGTGTTTTTTGAATAAATTCTTCCCAATTTTTTCCCAACTTTTTTAGGATAAATTTGGAAGTAATCTTCTATAATTTTAAATTTAATATTGGAGGATTTTGTTATGAAAAATTTAAGAGAAGTTAATGATGATATTTTAAAAGCTTGGTTATTATTTAGAGAAGAAGATTTATCTTCTTTAAAATGTGATGAGGATAGAAAACATTGGATTTATTTTGACGAGATTAGTGAAAGTATTTTAAGGAATGTTCCAAAAGAAAATAAAAAGTACGTTGAAAAACAATTAAATAAACTTGATAATAACTTTTTAGATTACATTGCCTATTGGAAGGAGAAATATTATAGAAATGAATTTGTTGATGGCTCTCAGTTAGTTATGGGATGTTTTGATGAATAAAAACTTTACAACTGTGCTACACATTTGTTATTTTGTAGCACAGTTGTATATAATATTTTATTAAAATCTTATATATATTAAAAATAATATATATATTTTTTTAATTTATTTATACAATATATCGTATTTTTAGGTTTAATCTTTATAAATTATCGTAGATGGTAATGGAAGTCTATAATTTCTAGAAGCAATAAATAAATACAGCATAGCAGAATATTTATAAAATTTGTATTTAGACAACTTATATTCTTTTTTCAATTGTTTTATAATATTATTCACTTGTTTTTTATTCTTATAATCTATAATATATGTAATTGACGAACCATGAAAATTCCCCTCTAGATATAATTCTTCTAAATCAGGAATGATCTGTAAAGTATTTAAAGTTATATTAGGATATTTTTTATAAATAACATCCATTATCTCATTTATATCTTCATCTTTTTTGTATATGTATAACCATTCTATCAAATTAGTAATTAACAAAGTTGCTTTACATTCTTCTACTTCTTTTTCATAAAACATATCTAATGCTTTTTGATAATCCTCATATTCCACAGGATAATATGATTTGCTTTTAACTATTCTCGAAACAATTTTATTTAAAAGTATCCAAACAATATTACTTCCCTGATCATTGCCAACTTCTTTCAAAAGATAAACTAAAGCATTTATTTCTATTGCATTACTATCATATAAAGGATAATAAAAAGATACATTGTTATTAATTAGCATTATTAATAAGTTTATATTTTCTTCAACTTCATCAATTAATCCATTGTAGTAATATAAATAATATGTATAATTTGTAATTATTCCTATTGCCTCATATATCAATATCCTATATTCAATACTATTATATATTGGGAAACTAGGCTTATATTTATAAACTTTTTTTATTTCTTCAATATATTTTTTACAGCTATCTGTATAATATCCTGATAATATATGTAAATACTCCATTTCTATATCTTTTTCAAACAAATTGTTTTTAGATATAAAATTCCAATATCTAATCAATGATTTTTCGCTCATATTTACGGCTATTTTAGAATTTTGTTTTATTGAATAAGCTATGCACATTTTAGTAATAATAGTATAAACAATTATAGATTTTTTATATATTTTTCTTCTTCTATTTTTAATATCTATTTTTTCTATTAATTTTATTAATAAATTATCAAAATATTTTAGTTCAAAATCTTCTTCAAAAAAATACAAAGATTTTCTTAATTCAGTCCTAATATCTTCATCAAATATATATTCATTTATAAGAAATAATTCTGTTAAGTTTACCAGTTCATCAATTCCCCAAAAATCATAACTAATATTGTCTTTGCTATTATTTTTAATATAGTTGTCCCAATTTGGTTTTACGTTCTGCTTTATGTTTCCATTAGTACATAATACAATGTTTATTTTTTTATTACAATCACTTAATCTTTGTGGTATATACGAATCTAAGATTTCATTTAAGGTAGGTCTCACAGCATTTATACCAACATCCCAATTAGTTCTATCTATATCTTGCTGTTTCAAAACAAACAAATAAACTTCACCATTTTTTTGAGCACTAAAATCAACACCAAGCTGCCCTACCCCCTTTTGAGGAACTACAATGTTGCTGTAATCATTCATAATTAATATTTTTTCTAGTAAAGATTCCATTTCCTGTTCTTCTTTAAACATAGAAATATAATCCTTTACTATCAATCTCATATTATTCCTCCTCACCTGGTTTTAATACATTATGAACATTATACATATATTCAAGCGGATCAAGAAGATATTCTAGTGGATATGGATATTCATATGATATTGTATTCATACTACTTTCAGAAAGTTGTTCACCATTTATACCATTAACAATCATTCCGTATCTATTGCTATATAAAATGGTATTAGTTTTGCAAAGTTTCCTTAATATAGACATTTCCTGAGCTTGTTTGTTAATTTCTTTACTTTGATTTGCTTGATATCTTCTATATTCTTTAACTCTTTGAATATTAGGCTTAAAAATAGACATATTAAACTTAACTTCATTTTCTGAATCAAAATCATTAATCTTACTGTCTAAATATTTTCTTATTAAGCATTTATCATCTAAATTATTATTCAAAACAAATTCCTTACACACATATGGGAAATTGAAGAAAAAAGTATCCATAAATTGTTTAAATTGATTTTCAGTTAAATTATATGTATTAATTATATAACAATAAAATCTTAATATGTTTTTTGTGTTTATAGTTAAAATATAATTTAATTTTCTACATATACTTATAGCTTGTTCACTACTAACAATTACTTTTTCTAAGTATTTCTTTTCATCATATTGTTCTAAAAATTTATTTATTATCATTAAATCATAATTTATATCTAAGGTTTTTTCAAAAGAAAAATCCTCAAAAACTTCATACATAGTTTTAGGATTATCTTCTAATAAACGTCTTTTGATTTCTGAAATCCAAGTGCCATGAATTTGCTTATTAGCAATAACTTTTAAAATATTTTTATAATAACTATATTCATATTTAATATAAGATATAATACGCATACAAGCTGATTCAATTATATCTTTATTAGCAGTTTTGATTATTATTTGATTAAGTAATATTTTTTTTGATTCTAAATTAAATTTATTAATATTATTTAATAATTCATTTAATATTTCATCATGGCCATCTTTTAAATACTTATCTATATTATTATAATCTAAATTATCATTTTGCAATATATTTTGAACTTCTAATAACATATAAATCCCCCCAAAAATAAAAATGTTTTTTTCATAAGCCTTTTATTTTTTGAACTATACCTAAATTGAATGTAATAATTTAATAGAATCTATTAGCCAATTTGTTATTCCTTTTACATTATTAGATTGTAATCCTGTAATTTTCTAAAAACCTGATTACTTTCTTGTGGCATTTTTCTTTGTAATTTTTTCACTTTCATATTGTTTATTATTCATTTTTTCTTATCTATAAATTAAATATTTTAGCATTTATATAATTTAATATTGTTCCTACTATTCCACTTGTTAACCAATAACAAACTTTACCAAATAAACTTCCTATTTTCTTCCTTAATGGAATAAAGTAAAATATTATACCAACTAAACCGTATGTAATTAAATGCATAAACACAGTAGTAATGAGTCCATCTCCTGTAAATTTTATTACAATGTCATTTAATAATTCTGCAATTAGTTTCATCCAATCTAATGATATACTTACTAGTTCTATACACTTATTCCAACTACAAATTAATCCTATACCAATAATAAATATTAAATAAGTCCAAAAACTTTTTTCTTTTTTCAACATATATACCTCACTTTTGCTATATTTTACCACTTTATGTATCAAATGTAAACTTAAACTATTTATCATATTTTCTCATTTAGTTATAAAAAAAACAAAACACCAATGCTATTTGCATTAATATTTTGTTTTATATAAAAATTATTATATTTTAAACATGATACTCATCTTTACGTTCTTCTGCAACAAGCCAATCACTTTCTCCGCCTGCTGTAACATACATAAAATCAATATATTCCAATATGGTAGTAAAATCAAAAACTGCTACATACTCAAATTTATCTGTGCTAAATCCAACATTGAGTACATAACACAAATCTTCAAAACTATATATTTTTTCTTTTTCTTCATCCTCTAGACATTCTTTTATTTTTCCAACCTTAGCAATTAAACACAATCTCTGAAAATCATAATTAATTGAATTCGTATTTCCATTTATATGAGCATGATTCAAATGTTGTGTTGGTGTTAATGCTATTAAATTTTCAACATATGATGCTATTAATGGGAATTCTGAAGCCATAAATATATGATGCATATGAGTTGCTTTTTCACCATTCTCAACGCCATTTAATATTTCTGATATTCCATCATTATATTTGATATTATATTGTTTTAACTGTCTTTTAGCTTTATTTATTTTATATGCTGACATTTTATCATCTTTTGAAATTTCATACATTCTTTCAAAATCAATTCTTGTCATTTCCTTCGGTTTCTTGTTATAAATATCTCTCCAATTAGGCCTATTATACATTAACATATCTAGTGTTATTATATTTGATGATATTGAACCTCTTTCAGTTCCACGTTTCTTTAATTCGAATGCCAATGGATTTAATACCTTAGCAAATATTCTACCACATTCTAAATCTCCATTAATACGTGTATTCTCTTGAATAAAACTGTGATATTTTACTTTCAATTTTTGATAACTTTCCCTGTTTTGTTGTTGAAAGAAATTATCAAAATAACTATATATATCTGAATCTTGTAAAACTTTTGTTATATATAAAACCAAAAATTTGTGTGCGAATCTATCCCTAGACGCTATGTATTTCAAGATTTCCATATTATTTACTTTATAATAATTTCTATTACCTCTTTTTTCTTCAATAAGAACTTTTGCATTACCCAATAATTTTAGTGGTTGTCCAAACCATTTGTCATACTCATTTCTTGCCTCATCAGCAGGATTTGGTTTGTTAAATATACTTTGAACATTTTCAACTGTATATTCATTATACCATATATCATTAGTTGTAAATTCTTTTTCTATTTCATCCCCTACAAACTCAATAATGCAATCCGCAACAACAGAAAGAACGTCCATAGTACATTTCTGATCTATCCATCTTGCATTATTATTTTTTCTAATATCATAATCATTACTATTTAAAAATTGTTTGATTTTTTCTTCCATATTATTGCTCCTTCATTTTTCCAAAGAAAAATACCGAATTATTATCTACATTTAATGACCTTGTCTGATAGTTTCTTGCTATTCTGTAAAAGTTTCTATATTGGTCTGTTGAATAAAATTCCATTTCTTTTTGTGTTAAAACAATTCTTTCGTCTTTAGGAATTAATATAGCCACCGAACCATTAACTACTGTTCCTATCGGTTTCTTGCACACTCTAGGTTTGTATGTCATATTAGGTGTCATATAAACGGTTTCATCGTTCAGATACTTATTAACACTCATAGATTCTAAATTACCTTTACTTATATATTGGTCATAGTCTTCTATATGTTCTATTTGTTTTCCATTATCTGATATATTTCTAGATTTTATAACCCAAATATCCTTTTGCTTTTTTGTAGTATTACTATTAGTTATTTGTCTATCTCTAAATACGGTAAATATATCAAATTCCATAATATCAAAAATATTATCAAAATATTTATCTCTATATATTATCCAATATGGTAATTTTTTATCAGTTATATAAGATTGCTTTTGAATAATATTTATATTGTATGGTACAGAAATTACTTTTGTATTTTTAGACATACTATTTGTACTAATATTAATACAAATAGTTTCAATAAGTACACCTTCAAATCCTTTTTCTCCAAAGTCTACTATTGAATTTATAGAAAAGCTCTCTAAATACTCTCTTGTTTTTTTGTATTCAGGAGTATTTAATAAGAATTTTGGCATAATCATTACAACATTATCAGCTATTCTAAGCGATTTTTCTATAAAGTATGATGCTGTATTCTTTGATTCATCATTTATACATTCCTGTCTATATTTTTTTAATAAACCTTTATTGTTAGTAATTTTTGAAAAAGGTGGATTTCCTGTAATCAAATCATATCTATTACTAAAATCATGTAATAAAAAGTCATCATTAATAAAATTAATTTCTACATTTTCAGGAACATTCACTATTTTCAATAATTGCTTTAATATTCCTATTGAATAGTCATTTATATCTACTACATCTATTATTAACTTTTCTGCATAACTATATCTAGATATAATGTAAGGAATAAAGTTTCCCACTCCTACTGATGGTTCTAAAACTCTAATTTCTTTCTTATTGATATCAGGGAGCTCCTTATATATGTAATTTAACAATGATTTGTTTGTGTAAAATGCTTCTTCGTTATTTCTTTCAGCGTTCGATAATTCTGCAATTTTAGATAATGTTGTGAAAGATAATGTTGTACTATTTTCTTTTATATATTCACTCAAGTTCCCATTATCTGTTAAATTTAAATCTGTTATAATTTTATTAATATCTTTTAATTTATAGTTTTTTCTATTTAAACTGTTTTTCACATTAAATGCAATTTGCCTAAATATTTCTGTAGGTACTGCTTCTCCAATAGATTGTCTTATGTTTATTTCTTCTTTCTTTAAAAACTTTCTTTTCTCTATTTCTGTCATTTTATTAAGATATTTTTCATCTTGCTCAACCCACTTAAATTGTTTTGGAATAGTCATTATATTCATTAATTCTCTAATACTAAAAACTCTATCATCTGATGGATGTATAGTATTTTGACTGGCAAGTTGATCATTTCTTGTATGAATGCATGGTGCAACCTTATTCCAATATTGTCTCTTATATTTATCTCCTGTTTTTTGTACATTTATTTTTATTTTTCCATCAACAATAGTATGAGGTTTTTTTTCATCTTGTTCATTATCAAATGCAGACTCTCCCTCTTTCAAGTCATGTATCCACTCTCTCATATGTTCTGGGTAAACTCTAAAAAAGTGATATATATCTTCTTCATCAATTTCCCCGAATTTATTTAATGGTCTTAAATTTCCTATAACCTTTTCAAGAGTTTTTTCCCTTTTCCTTTTAGGAAATAAATCAATAGGTGATATTACATCTTCAAATTCATTTTTCACACCTATTACTAATGTTCTTGTTCTGCTAGAATTAGAACCATAATCTTTAAAATTTATTATTCTACTCATAATAACATAGTCTTTACTTAAATTATTATTTATAGCATCATCAATAGATTTTACATTTTCATCAATATCTATACAAGCTGTTTTTAAGAATGCTGCTACATTTTCGAAAACAAAAATCTTTGGCTTTATTTCTTTTATAAGTTTTATTGATTCAATAACTAATGAATTTCTGTTAATTTCATTATTCTTTTTCAAATTAGCTACCGACATACCTTGACATGGTGGAGTTGCTATAACAACATCTACGTTATCTAACTTTTCCTTATTTTTCCACATATTTATTTCATTAAATAATAAATCTTTAGTTTCATCCAAGGTTATATCTCCACAAATATAACCAGACTCATATCTACATTTCTTGTTTACTTTTTGTATATTTAATCTTCTTTCTATCAATTCATTAGTAGCTATACACTCAAAATCTTCCATTTTAAATCCATAACAACCTATACCTGCACTACTAAATAAACTAATATATGTTAGTTTGTCATTTTTTGTCATATTAATATAACCTCCGACTTGAATTATATCATACCTTTTTTATTTTGAGAAGGCTTATTAGCAAATTAATTGTTTTTTCTTCAAAAGGGTATGGGAATTCCCATGTAGAATTTGTACGGGAGTACAAATTCAGTGCTGGCACCACAAAAATTATACTCCCATTACATATTTCTCCAACTTATTTTTTAATTATTTTTTATAAAAATAATGTTAAAAAGCGCTCAGATTTTTTTATAAAATCCAAGCACTTTTTATTAAATATTATAAGTATTTATACATTTTTCAAAGGCAATTTCTCTTGCAGAATGAGCTATATTATTCATCATCCCTACCCATTTCATTTGGTCAGTTTCTTTTAATTTTTCATCAATATTTGCTCTCTTTTTCATATCATTTATCAACATATTTTCCATATCTGTTGCTCGAGCATCTACCTCTAAAAGATAATCTGTTAGTGTATCTTCCATTAACATTTTTGTATAAACTGCTTTCATTTCTTCCTTTAAAAATTTCAATCTCATTTTTCCATATCTTCCGATTTTAGGTCTAACTTTACCTTTATCTAATACTAAATTTGGAACTAAATACTCTCCACATCTTGAATATGTTATACCTTCTTTCTTATCACATTTACACATTTTTTATACCTCCTCAAATAAATTTTCTTTACTTTTTTAATAATTTATATTAAAATGTTTTTACAATAATTTTGTTCCAGTTAGTATTAAAGTCTTGATGTCTTTTACTAACTTTTTCTTATATTTATACATTATTCCTTTTGTCAGTCAGTAATAATAATCTAATCTTTATCTACTCTATTCTTAGTCTTTTCTATTCTATATTGTTATCTAACGTTTCTGTAACGTTAGTTTCCACTTTACTTTTTTCACGAAATTTTCTTTGTCGCTCTCTATTATTTTTTCTTATTTCCTCTAATTTATCTGCACTTTGATACTTACTCCAATTTCTTATAACAAAGCAATTATCTTCATAACTTATCATTCTTAAATTTATAAACTTAGACAAAACTTGTTCAACTTTTTTAGTAGATTTTCCTAAAATTTTAGATAATTGTTGTATATCTAATGGTATATTTTCACCAATAATTAATCTACCTTTCATATTACATTGTCCTGCTATTGTAAGTAATTGTATCCATATTCTGAAGTACGCATCCCCATCACGTTCGTTCAGTAATAAGGCTATCTTTCTATTTGAAAATATATTCGTACTAAGTTTAATCCATGATACCTCTGCCATACCTCCTTTCACCTTTCTTTCTCAAATTAACACATAGAATCTTGTTCTTTTTTAGTTAAATATTCATCTAATGCTTGTACTCTAAATAGAAATTTACCACCAACTTTTGAACATGGTATTTGTTTTCTTCTTACTAATTGATTTGTTAACCAATAACTTATTCCTAAATACTCTGCTGCTTCTTTCATGGTTAATGTTGTTCTTTCAATTGTTTTTAAGTTCAATAATGAATCCCCCTTTCTTTATTCAATGGTACCTATTGACTTTTGTTAACAATTGAATTATACTCGTTATAGTTAACAAGTGCAATAATTTTGCTGAAAATTTTTTAGAATTGATAACACTGAAAAATAGTTAATATACACCAATTTACTGTTAACACGGAGGAATAAAAAATGGCAGATAACAAGCCTTATCTAATTGAATTAAGTTTATACAATAAAAAGAATCCTTTTGAAATAAACAAGTTTTGTTCAGTTTCATTTGATACAAGTAAAGTAAATTTATCTAAAGAGAAAAAGAATAAAATTTTAGCTGAATTATATAAAGAATCTAATATGAGTAGACAGGAAGGTGGCTTTGATAATGTGTTTCTTGCAGCAATAGATAAAAAATTTCCACATATTCCAAGCAATGTACTATTTATAACTAACATAGAAAAGATACCATTAGATTTAGCATTAACTTATGATTATAATAGAATAGCATTAGGAGATAATTTAACTGGATTTTTAAATTTAGATTTTAATAAGTTTGAAGACTTTTTTAAATTTTTCTGCACTTTTATCTTTATGTACCTTAATAGAATCCCTAAAAGGCAGTTAAATAAAATCTTTAAAGGATTTGAAGCAAATGTTATATACATTGAAACAGAAAAGCCTATACATATTGTAGATAAATCTTTATTAAAACAATGTGCTGAACAACTTTACGAAGAAGAAAAAGATTATCTAATAAAAATGCAAGACTTATTTAGAAACTTCGTAGATTATATTTTTAATAATAATAGAGAAAAGAAATTAAGCAAATTAAATAATTCTCAAAGATTCTATATATTTCAAAACATATCAGAAGAAATAAAAGAACTTTCAAAAGATTATATATGTGATTATTCTTTAAGTTTTACATTTGATGATAATACTTTTAGAGATAACATACTTTATAAAATTAAGAATGGTATTTCAGACCCACTAGCTGATGAAGATTTCCTAATAGATAATATATTAAAAAATGATCCAGATGGTGAAAAAGTTATAGGACATGAATATCAGTTTAAAACTAATAACTTATTTTCGTATTTCTATATACTTCTTTACCATATCACATTAAATGATGTTGAATATATAAAAAGATGTCAAGTATGTGGTAAATACTTCTTCTCAGATAAAAACAATACATTATATTGCAATGGTAAATACACAGAAGATATTACTTGTAAAGAATTTGGAATAAAAACATCTCAAAAAAGAAAAGAAAACGAAGAACCTGTATATGGTAAATACAGACAAATATATGCCAAAAAAGCTATGGCTGTTAAGAGAAATCCAGATATTGAATATTACAAAATTAACTATGAAAAATGGAAAAAAGAAGCTAAACAATTCGTTAATGATGTTAAATCTGGTAAAAAAACTCATGATGAATTCGATGAATGGTTAGATGAAAATTAATAAAAATAATATATATATATATTAAAAACAGCCAAAAATAAGGACTCTTGTCCTTATTTTTTATATTATAGTATCTATTTTTCGCTTCCATTCTTCATTGTGAATAACCCTATTTATAATATAATCAGAATTTAATAATTCTTTTTTTGTAAGGGTTGATGCATACTTCCATTCTTTTGTATTAATAATATATGTAGCATTTCCATATTTCCCTGTCTCAAGTATACATACATCTTCAAATAAAAATACCAAGTAATCTTGAAATCCATTTATTCCAACATATTTTTCTTTTGGTTTTTTATTTATAATAATGTTCAATCTATATGAATCAAAACTAGCCCTTTTTCTATCTTCTCTACCTGTAGGAGCTCTATATTTCCTTATTCCAGTTATATCCCAAATTTCTTCACCTTCTGGTAATACAGCCCAATTACAAATTTTAAACCCTTTGTTTGGTATATACTCTTTAAAATCCTCGTCAAGAATTTGGCAAAAGCCAAACTTTTCTAATAAAATATTTGTTGCTAGTAAAATTTTTTCCTTTGTTTTTTCTAATTCATTTAATTCTAGATCTGCATATATTAAATTTTTTTCACTAACAAATATAAAATCAATCTCTAAAGGTTTAACAAATTCTTTTTGATATACATTCCTGTAAATATCGCAAAAATCGTACATATCTTCTAGTTCTCGTCCGTTATATTGTTTCCAATGCCACTCTATAGTATTGATATACTTATTAATTTTAGGTAACTGTTTATTTGCTTTAAATTCTCCCAGAGTGTTTTTTTTGCTATTTTTACCCCAATTTATACTTGGTCTAAATTTACAAGTACCTTTTTCTTTCAATTCAATTGGTACTTGTTCATTTTCAAGCATTACACCAATTTTCTTTTTTTCTAATTCTTCGACTTTTTCTAAAAAGCTTAAACTTCTTTTTCTTTTACTCTCTAATAGCATATAACTCCCCCTTATCCTAAATTATTTTTTTATTTCCATCTGGCTTTGAAACAGGAGTATCAATATTGTTTATTTTTCTAACGTAGTAATCTTCATAATTTCCTGCTTTAATCTCTTTAACAAATTGATTTCTCGTCATCTCTTTTCCACTACTGCAGTCCTTAAATCTTTGATTTCTTCCAGATTCACTTTCAGATATAACTTGAACTTTGTGGTTTTTCATTCTTTTTTCACTTCTTTCTGCTCTATAATTTACCCTTTGCAAAAAGAATTCTTAGTGCTATAATGCTTGTTGTAGGGTCTCAATCTACAAAAAAACATTCTAGCTCTGGTATCAGAGCTTTTTCTTTTTGTATTTTTATTATACGCGCTTCCATAGTAGTTGTCAATAATGTTTAATTTTTTATTCATTATTTTAGCATTTTTAGAATAAAATAATGTATATCTGTTAAAGATATTTAATAAATTATCAGATATTTGTTGACTTTTTAAAAAGGTTGGTGTATACTTATGTTACAAAAAATAATAAATATATGGAGTGGAAAAATGAATATCAAAAGAATTAAAATCGATGGTTTCAAGAATTTAAAAAATATTGATCTTGTTCTAAATAATATTACTAGTTTGTTATCTATTAATAGTTACGGAAAAACTAATACTTTAACAGCCTTAAAATTCGGGTTTGATTTTATTGTTGCTAATGCCGAGAGCAAATCTATACAAATGAATTATATGCCTGGAATTCCTGTTAATAAGCACAACTTAACAAATGCTTTTTCATTCGAATTAGAAGCAGACCTAGATAATGAAGAAATCATTTATGGTTATTCTTTTTTATGGGCTAAAAATAAAGCAAAACCTAAAATTATAAAAGAATATTTAAAAATAAAAGAACCAAGTGAATCTCAGAAATATACTTTCTATATAAAAAGAGAAAATACAGAATCTTTTTATAAACCTTCAAAAACCGGTTCATGCAATAAACCAATTTTAATAGAAGAAAACGGATTAGTTTTAAATAAAATACAAGCATACGATGATTTATTTTATATAAAAATTATTAACAGCTTAAATCAACTTAAAACTTTTATAGATCATGATTTTGATGCTGTAAAACCTTATACAATAAGACCAATATTGAATGGTGAAGCTTTCAATTATGATTTAAATACCAAAAATAATATTCCTACTATTTTATATGACATTAGAAAAAGAAGAAAAGAAAGATATAATTTGATAATTAATACTTTTAAAGATATCTTCCCATCAATTGAAGAAATAGATGTGGTAGAAATCCCTATTGTTTCAGAAAGAAATAACAATATAGAAAACATTGAATCTTCAAAAGTGGCAGGCAAATTTTATGCTTTAATAGTAAAAGACAAAAATTTGTCTACTCCTATTGAATTCAGAAATATGTCTGATGGTGCAAAAAGAATTTTAAAAATATTAACCAATTTAGAATTAGCATCACACAATGGCTTTTCTATCGTAGCTATAGAGGAACCTGAAAACTCTTTAAATCCTAGGGTTTTGCAACAATACTTAATTGCTTTAAGCAGTTTCGCTAAAGATATAAAAATAATTATTACAAGTCATTCTCCTTATTTAATTAACTATATAAATCCAGCCAATATTTATATAGGCTTACCAAATGATAACGGAATAGCAAGTTTTTCTAAAATAAAAGATAAATCCGTTAACAAATTAATGTCTGATGCAAACGATTTAGATTTACATGTTGGAGATTATATTTTTGATTTAATGAGTGGAGACGTAGATGACTTAGAAACATTAGTTAAATATACGGAACAATAATAATATGAAAAAATGTATAGTTATCTATACAGAAGGCGAAACTGACGAAGAATTTTATGATAAAGTATTATGTACTATAAAAAGCAAAATACCAGATAATAGATTTAAAATTGATGCATTAAAAAAATCATGTATAAAAGGAATTGCTAAATTTCAAAAGAAAATAGTAAATAAATTTGTAAAAGAAGTTGTAACTAATTATGGCAAAGAATATGAAATAATAGTTTTTTTATGTTATGATACAGATGTATTTGAATTTGGTGTTCACCCACCAGTAGATAGGGAAAAGTTAGAAACTGATTTAAAAAATTCTGGAGCATCTAAAGTTATTCATTTAAAAGCTAGAAAATCTATTGAAGACTTTTTTATATATGATTTAGACGGAATTGCTAATTTCTTAAAAATAAAAAGGCCTACATCTTTAAAAGGTTCAACTGGATTAGAAAAATTAGAAAAACTATTTCTAAAAGGTAATAGAGTTTATCAAAAAGGACATAAATGTGCTGGCTTTATATCATCTTTAGATATGAATGTTATCTTTCCTAATATATGTTCAGAAATAAGACCCTTATGTACAGAATTAGGTTTAGAACCAAACTGTTCTTCTTGTAAAAAGGATATCTCAAAATAGTATGAGATATCTTTTTTTACTTGCATATTGTTAACTATTATGATACCATATTATCAGTTAACAATTATATTCCCCTACCCATTAACCAACTTGAAAGGAGGTGAAACAGAGTAATGGCCGGGAGTATTGAAAAAAGAGGCAAAAATAGTTACAGGTTAATAGTTTGTCATGGCTTTAATTTAGATGGAAAGCCTATACGTCATACTAAAACTGTTCATGGAACTAAAGCACAAGCTAAGATTGAACTTGCTAAATTTGTTGCTGAAGTAGAACAAGGTACAGTTGTTGAAGGTAAATCTATAACATTTAAAGAATTTACTGAAATATGGAAAAGAGATTATGACTCTAAAGAATTAGCACCTTCCACCTACAGAAGATATTTAGGTATGTTAGAATCAAGAATACTTCCTTACCTTGGACACTTTAAGCTAGATAAAATTAAACCTACTGACATAATGAAATTCTATGATATGCTAGATAAAGGTACACAAATAAGACGTGTTAAATGTAATAATGGTTATAGAACATTAAAAACTTTGTCTCAAAAAACTATCTTGGAACACCATAGACTTATAAGAGCTATGCTACACAAAGCGGTATATTGGCAACTATTGTTTAATAATCCATGTGAAAGAGTTCAACCACCTAGAAGTAGAAAACCTAAAAGAAGATATTATGATGATGAACAATGTAAAGTTCTACTTTCTAATTTAAACGAACTATCTATAGAAAATATTAAATATAAAGTAGCAATAACACTTACCGTATTTACTGGAGTAAGACTTGGTGAACTTATGGGATTAGAATGGTCCGATATTGATTTCGCAAATGAAATTATTAGTATCAATAAATCAAGTCAATATTTAGCAGATAAAGGTATATTTACAAAAACACCTAAAACCGAAAGTTCAATAAGAGATGTTGCAATTCCAGATTTTGTCGTTTCTTTACTTGAGGAATATAAATCATGGTATGAAGAACAAAAATCAATTTACGGCGAATTATGGACGAATTCAGATAGGTTATTTGTTCAGTCAGATGGTAAGCCTATGCATCCATCAACTATTAGTAAATGGTTTGTCAAATTTGTTAAAGAAATTGGACTACCTGTAATTAATTTTCACGGTTTAAGGCATACAAATGCTACTTTGCTTATATCGCAAAATATAGATGTAGCAGTTGTCGCTGCAAGACTAGGTCATGCACAGATTACTACAACATTTAATTTTTATGTGCATCCTATCATTTCCCACAATAAAAGTGCAGGAAATGTATTACAAAATTTATTAATACCAAACTAAAACTACTTTTTTCAATAAATCACAAAATTACTTTGTCGGAAGAAAATCAGTAAAAAGCAATTTACAAATTCCCATGTTTTTTACTGATATACATAGTCTTTTGAGGAATCAAAAAGTTAAAATACTTCCCAATTATTCCCCAATTTGACATAATAGTGATATTTTTAAGCATTATCGCAGCTATTTTCAATGCATAAAAAAATACCCACAGTCGTTGAAACTGTAAGTATTATTTCTTTGGTTGCGGGGGTAAGACTCGAACTTACGACCTTCGGGTTATGAGCCCCATATTTGTTTATTTTAAAATTAACTCTACAATATTTAGACTACTTCTACTCACTGCCAAATTCAAAGTACACTAAACAAATGTAGCTCCATCCTTAATAAGTAATTTGCAAACAAAATCGTTATAATTTGGCTTTATGCACACTACTTCAACACCACTTTGAAGAGATATATCTATTATCTCTAAAGCCTCTTTAATCTTTTGTACTCGTGATACAATCACAACATTACATTTATTTAGATATTGTATTTTATCTAATACTAAATGCTTTTTTAAAGTAAGGTAATTGTATATATCCATATTATTCTCTTTTTCAATTATATATATCTTCAAATATTTCACCTCTTATATATATAATACACACGTATTTTAAACATTGCAAACCAAGTAATACTGTCGAATATTGAATTTTTTTGTTGACAGTACAAACAAAAGTTTGTATAATACTTATATGGAAAAAATTATATTTCATATAGATGTAAATAATGCATTCTTATCTTGGAGTGCAGTAGAATATTTAAAACATGGCATGACAGAAGATATTAGAAAAATAGACTCTGCTATAGCAGGAGACCCAAATACAAGAACCGGCATTATACTTGCTAAATCTCCAAGCGCTAAAGCCAAAGGCGTAAAAACAGGAGAGCCAATATTTCAAGCAAAGAAAAAGTGCAAAAACCTAAAAATATTTCCTCCTCAATACGAAATTTACCATAAAAATAGTTTAGAATTTAGAAAAATTCTTGCTAAGTATTCAGACAAAGTAGAGCCATTTTCAATTGATGAAGCATTCCTTGAATACGTACCTTTATTTGGAAGTTACATGGAAGTAGCAAGAAAAATACAAAACGAAATCTTTAACACTTTAGGCTTTACTGTAAATATAGGTATTGGGCCAAATAAACTGCTAGCTAAAATGGCTAGTGACTTTGAAAAGCCAAATAAAATTCATACTTTATTTAAAGAAGAAATTCCTAATAAAATGTGGCCACTTCCAATTGAAGAACTAATCTTTTTAGGTAAGTCCTCTGCCGAAAAATTACATGACATTGGAATAAAAACAATATATGATATTGCCCACACAGATGTAGAAACTTTAACAAGGCTTTTAAAATCTCACGGAAAACAATTATATGACTACTCTTGGGGAATAGCAGATGCTACGCTTTGCACAGAAAGAAATGCTCCAAAATCTATTAGCAACAGCATAACTACTGTAAAAGACTTAGATAAACCAGAAGATATATTGCAAGTAATTTACATGTTGTGCAACAAAACAGCTAGTAGACTTAGAATAGAACATCTTAAATGTAAAACTATAACTGTAACACTTAAAACAAATTACTTTAAATCTTACTCAAGCTCATACAGTTTAACTAACTATTCTAACTTAAATAAAGAAATTGAAAATACTGCCAAAAATATATTTTTTAAAATGTATAAATCAGAACCAGTCAGATTGGTAGGTGTAGGATTAAGCAATCTAAAGGATGCGGGCAATGAACAATTAAGTCTATTTGATACAGAAAGTGCAAAACAAAATAAAATAGATAAAACTGTAGATGAACTTATTTCAAAGTTCGGTGAAAACGTTATTATTACCAGAGGCAGCTGTATAAAGAAAAAATGACACACTTCAAGTTGAAAGTGTGTCATTTTGATTAACGTTCTTGTATGTTTTCTTGTATGTTTGTTGTATCTCGATGTATAATTTCCTTTAAAAAAATTTGATTTTTCACATATACCAATTCTCTAGATTTTAGATATAACCTTATCAATTTTGGCTCTTGTTACCTCAAAGTTCTTTTTAGTTCTAAAGCCTATGCTTTCATACCACATTATTGGAAAGTTAGTTAATGTGTAAATATTTGATTCTATTTCATCTACCATGTATTTATTTTGTGCCTTAATACAAGTTTTCCTTATAAGTTTTTTACCATATCCCTGACGTCTAAACTCAGGATGTACAAGAAGTATTTTGGAATCAAGTATACATTTAGTGTATTCTGGTACAATTTGACTCATTGCACACGCTATAATTTTGTCTTTATGAATTATAACAAAGGATAACTCTTTTCCCATTCTATAAAGTGTCGTTATATACTTTTGGGCCATATCACACGTCCATCTCATTGATTTATCCTCTTTTTTATACGATGTAACAAACAATTCTACAACTTGTGGTATATCTTGTTTTTTCATTAATCTAATTCTCATAAAAATCACTCCACATATATTCTGTGAAGTGATTTTTAATATATTCAAATTTATTTTGCTAATTCTATAGCTCTAGTCTCTCTTATTACATTAACTTTTATTTGACCTGGATAATTCATTTCATCTTCTATTTGTTTTGCAATATTCCTTGCCATAATTATTGCCTCTGAATCTGAAATTTGTTCAGGTTTAACCATAATTCTTACCTCGCGGCCTGCTTGTATAGCATATGATTTATCTACACCCTTATAACCATTACAAATCTCTTCAAGTTTTTGTAATCTCTTTATATATGTATCTACTGTTTCACGTCTAGCTCCAGGGCGAGACGCAGACACAGCATCAGCTGCTTGAACTAGCACTGCCTCTAATGTCATTGGTTCTGTATCACCATGATGAGCAGCCACAGCATTTACTACTTTCTCGCTTTCTTTGTATCTCTTTAAGATATCCACTCCAAGTTCTACATGAGTTCCTTCTGCTTCTTGGTCAATAGATTTTCCTATATCATGAAGAAGTCCTGCACGTTTAGCAAGTGTTACATCAAGTCCCAATTCAGCTGCAAGAAGTCCTGCTATATGTGATACTTCAATTGAATGATTAAGAACATTTTGACCATAGCTTGTTCTATATCTAAGTTTTCCAAGCAATTGTATTAAATCTGGATGTAAGTTTATTACACCTGTTTCATACAAAGCTCTTTCTCCTTCTTCTTTAACTGTATTTGCAACTTCTTCTTTGGCTTTTTCAACCATTTCTTCGATTTTACCAGGATGTATTCTTCCATCTGCCATAAGACGTTCTATTGCAATTCTTGCTACCTCACGTCTTATTGGATCAAAGCTAGATAACACTATCACATCAGGTGTATCATCTATGATGATGTCTATACCTGTAAGTGTTTCTATAGATTTAATATTTCTTCCTTCTCTTCCTATTATTCTTCCTTTCATGTCGTCACTTGGAAGATTAACTACTGAAATTGTAGCTTCAGATGTATGATCTGATGCACAGCGTTGAATCGCTGTTGCTAACATATTCTTAGCTTTTTTATCCACTTCAAATTTAGCTTTAGCAGTGGCATCAACAATATATGCTGCCATATCTTGTTGCATTTCATTTTCTAGAGTTTTCATAAGCTCAACCTTTGCTTCATCTACTGACATTCTAGAAATCCTTACTAATTCTTCGCGTTGTTTTTCTTCAACATTTTGGAGCTCTTTTTCCTTTTTTTCAAGCTCTCTTTGCTTTTTATCAAAGCTTATTTCTTTTTCTTCAATCAAGTTAAAACGCTTATCTATTAAATCTTGTCTTTGATTTATTCTTTGTTCTGCTTGATTTACTTCTAATCTTTTTTGTCTAATTTCTTTCTCCGCTTCCTCTTTCTGCTTTAACACTTCATCTTTTGCTTCAATATTTGCATCTTTTATTATTCTATCAGCATCACGTTTAGCATCATCAAGTATTGATTTTGCTTTGCTTTTAGCACTATCTAAATCTCTTTCAGATATGCGTTCCCTATGTCTGTCTCCAATAAAAAAAGCTGCTGGAAATGCTACAGCAATTGAGGCAATAATGGCTATTACTAGTTCCATTACTTATCCCTCCTTATTCAATTTTCAAAGTTCAATATCTATATATTATCGTTATATCAAATTCAATATATTTGACATTGCTTTATATTTCATGAAATCGTCCACTTAGAACAACTCTATGATAATTATATAATTAAATTTTATGTTTTGCAAGCTTTTATATAAAATATGTAAAATATGGAATGTTCAAGTTTTACTAGACACATTTGTTTTAAAATAATAAAAACATAAATTTTCAATTTAAGCATAAAAACTTGGACTTTTTTTAAATAGAGTTTTACAGATAAATCTTATTTTCAAAGCGAGCAAATCCTACTAAAATTTGCTCGCTTATATATTATTATCTTTTTTTACATAACTTACTTAAACACTTTGTCTAATATATTACCAAGGCATGTTACAGCATAGTATACTTGCTCGTGAGTATTTCCTGTTGTTCCAATTTCTGTAAGTATTGCTCCTTTATTTGTATCTTGGTTATATTTTGATCCTCTTATTAAAACTGGTCTAAACAAACCGGGATACATTTCTTCACCTAATTTTACTATTTTTAATGCTATAGCCAAATTTGTTTCCCAATATGGGTTTTCGTAACCTTCGGCTCCAATTCCAACTACAACCATAATTAGCGCTACTTCTTTTCCATTAATCTCAACAGTAGGTCCATTATATAAACTACCATATGCATCTCTATGTACATCTATTATAAGGCCAAATTTTCCGTTGCTTTTTAATTGATTGTTTATAGTTTTTCTAGAATTTGTATATGCATTATCATAGGAAGTATAATCGTGCGGTGTTGTATCCAATATAACATTAAAATTTTTACTAACTAAAGTATCTCTTAAAACACCGGCCACAGACAGCATATTATATTTTGCATCTCTTGTTCTCATCGTTCCTGAATAACTAAATTCATATCCAGGACTATTCACGTATGACTCTGATGTATGAGTACAATATAATAATACCTTGTCTTTGTTTCTCGAAAGCGATACTTCTTTTTTCATAATTGCATCATAATCTATATCTGTTTTATCTGCATAGTTAGTTATAGTAAAACCATACATTTTAACTTTTTGGTAAGTAGACGTATATGATATTTTTATATTTGCCTCATCGTTTTTATTATATGAAAACGTCGAAACAGCACTTCCATCAAATTTATCATCCTTCTTAGCTTCTTCTTTTGGCGGTTCTTCTGTTTTTGTTTCTTCTTTAGCTATAACATAATTATCCACATTTAACACAGGATATATTTTTGAAAAATCCTTTACAGTAATTTTCTTCTCATTTACCGGTACAGTGTCTGTTCCAAGAGCAATAACTACATTTCTCATAATTCCATTATTTAAAAGTAATGCACTAACACTCACTACATTTATTCCAATTACTAAATTCAATATTCTATTCTTTATACTTTCCTTCCTTTGTTTTTTGAAACTCTCCCTACGTTTATTCTTCCAGTTAAAAAAGTCAACTGCTTTATCCATAAAATTATCACCTAATTTCATGATATTACAGTTGACATTTAATTATTCCAATAAATCTGACATTGTTTCGTTATATTTCTCAAGCACCATAACTGTACGTTCTTTAAGTTCAACAACTTCTTTTTTAATATCCAATAACTTTTCTTTTTCAGCTTCTATCAATGCTTCTATTCTATTTTTTTCATTTATGGCTTCTTGTCTAGCATTTTCAATTATTGCTTTTGATTGATCTTCAGCAGTTATCAATGCATTGGCAACTTTTTCTTGTTTTTCCAAATACTCACTATCATAACGCTCTAGTTTTTTTCTAATTATTGTTATCTCATTAGAAAGTCTGTTAACTTCAGCTTTTTCCAACTGAATTCGGCCCTCATAGTCTGCCTTCATGTCCTTTATATACTCTTCTACGTCTTTTTTGGCATAACCAAACATTTCAGTATCAAACTTTCTTTCATTCTCCATTTTATACTACCCCCACATTACGTTATGAATTATACCAAAATATATGCTAATTTTCAAGTAGTCGTAAATAAATTATATAGTGTCTTGTGAAACCACCAGTTACCATTAAAATTAAGACAATAAATTATAGCACATATACACTTTTCCTTTACACTCACATGTCTTATCTAATATTTATTTTATATGAATATTTACCTCATCTGAAATCTGCCATGCAATAATTAGATTTCATAAAAAACTCCTTAGCTGTCTGAGGTCTATTCCTCAAACGCTTGCTAAGAAGTTTACCTACACTCGCAAAATTACTAGTTCACACTAAATTTTACTTAAATTTAATTTCCAAATTATCTCGTTTTCTTTCTTATTAAAATTCAGAATACTAGAAAATTGAGTTTACAGTTATTCATTATTTAATCCTAAGTTCTTTATATACAACTAAACCTTTTTCTTGAAGTTCTTTTATAGTAACCATTTTAGAATCTATAGCCTCTTTAAGTGACACTTCCGTTCCATTATTAAATTTGATTGTTATATTTTGACTTTTTATACAAGGTAAGAAATAATCATAAACATTATCTGAATAAATTCCCTCTAATGCTTCAGCGCACACTTCTGTTGTATCTATAATTTCAAAATCTTCACCTTTTTTTGCAGCCATTTTTGAAGTTAAATCAAAAAGTATTAAAATACATATACATGCCGCTACCACTGTACCCATTATACATAAAACTTTTTTCACTATATCACTCCTTAAGATATACTAATATTATACCATATCATTTCTTAAATTTAAAACTTACTTATTTATAGCAAAAGAGGCCATCAAGGCCCCTTTTTTAAATATAATAATTTGGATTATTAAGTGTCATTACGTTATTTTTATACGTTTGTATCTCAAAATGCAAGTGAGTACCTGATGAGTTACCAGTGTTACCCATTCTAGCTATAGTTGCTCCTGCACTAACCTGAGTGCCAACACCTACCTGTATAGAACCGCTTCGTAGATGCGCATACAACGTATATAACGCTGTACCATCAGAAGTCGTTCCGTGATAAATTTTTACATAGCATCCAAATGATGACGCATATGGGTTTGTGTTTACAGCAGATACCGTACCAGATTTATATGCATATATGTTAATGTTTGCTCCTCCATAAGATGCTATATCTACACCCCTATGAGAAGAAGAGTATAACGTATTACCATAGCCTTGCGTTTGAACAACCTTTCCTCTTTCAGTCGGATATACGCCACCTGCAAGAAGAGAATAAAGCTCTCCAGATGCTTTAGTTCCACTATAACTCATACCAGAATATGAATATGTGTAAGTTCTAACTACTGGCTTATATCTACTTACCAAAGTAGAATAAGTACTCTTTGCTTTATCTGTATCAGTAAGGGTAACTAGTTCTGGTAACTTTTGTTCCACTACTTCTACCTTAACTGAGGATTTTATTGCGGATTTAAGTTTACTTGCATATGAATCTGCTTCAGATTTTGATGCAAATGTCATTTCTGTATTTCCTTTTACTGCAACATTATATACAGTATACTCTGTATCTATGAAAGCTCTTAAATTAGTATATTGGTTCTGTTCTTCTATAACAGATTCTCTTACATATGTTAATTCATAAGTTGGGGTACCAGCAAGTGATACTTCAACCTCAAGTCCATCTGCTTTTTTTTCTTCAACAAGTTTTTCATAAACTTCATCAAATTCTGCTGGACTTTCAAAATATGCAACCTCTTCATCGTTTATTTTAGCTATATATTGAGGCACATAAACATTTAATACTGTCACCACAACTGCAGTAAATGATAATACCAATAATACAGTTGTTATAAATATAAACTTAAGTGTTCGCAGGGCACTACCCTTTTTCACTTTAATACACCTTTCCTTTCGGCACAAATATTATTATACCATAAATCATTTCTTTTTGCAAATTTTACAATTTGCATACGCGTTATCATTAGTTAACTTCAAATCTTTGCATCATTCTATCACATACTATATTATATGTCAAATATACCTAAAACTATTTTATGCTTGCCTTAATTTATGGCGTTATAACCATTAAGAGTTTAAAATGCAGTTTCTTCAAACATAATAAAAACTCCTTAGCCATTCGAGGTTCATGCCTCGAACTTGCTAAAGAGCTCGCTTATGTTCGCTAAAATTGCTACTTCGTACCAA
>USES01000001.1 GCA_900553785.1 uncultured Clostridium sp. | reverse complement strand
GATGGAAAATATACATTAATATTGACTAGCACAGCAGAAAATACCAGTATTGATGGTAAAGACCAGAAAATTATAAAATTCAATGTTGCAGAAGGAGAAACTACAGTTAAATTATCTGAATTAACAAAAGGAATTGTACCATTCAATGGGAAAAATGAATTTTCACATTGGGGAAGTTTTTCTGGTGAAAAAGCTAACGAAGAAATAGCAATAACTGAATTTAGCTGGAGTGGCGATTTTGAAGGCCAGCCATATACAAATGGGTTGACTCTTTATGCAAGATTTTCTGAGAAGCCATTACAAGGAACAGGTACATACTATTTAACACTTGACCCATTTGCAGGTAAAGTAAATGGACAAAGCATTATAAAATTAACAAGTAAAAGTACTGAATTTAAAACAGTTGACTTAACAAAATATACACCAGTAAGAGAAGGATACACATTTAAAGGTTGGGATTTAGACGGAAAAATTGTAACTTCTATTGATTCTAGCTGTTTTGCTAATAGTGATTGTGTAACAGTAACGGCTACATATACTCAAGATACTTTTAAAGGAGATGGAATTGTAGTAGTACTAAACGCCAACGGTGGTACAATTGATGGTAAAACATCTAACAAATATGACTATCTAGGTGGTGGCAATTCTGGAACATCTATGTCACTTTTGCCATACACACCTGTAAGAGAAGGATATACTTTTAGTGGTTGGAATACTAAAAAAGACGGCAGTGGAAAAAATTATAAATACTTATACTGGAGACAATGGGACAAAAATAATACTTCTGATGCTGAAAGAGATACTTTAATAACAGAAGAAAGTGGTTATGAGAGATATAAAAATCTTACTTTGTATGCTTCTTGGACTAAAAATGCTGACGATACAGTAAAAGAAATTAAAAGCACAGGTAAGACTGATGGAAGTATAACTTTTGAAAATGGAGTAAACAGCAATTATACACTAGACATTAAAGAGGTAGAAGTATCTAAAGATTTAAGCTCTAAGAGTGTTAAATATTTAGTAGATATAAACGTGTTAAATGCAGGAACTGTAGTACCTATGCAAAATACTAAAATGACAATTAAAATTAAACTTCCTAGCGATTTAAAAGGTTTTGATAAATACCAAGTAGTTTATGTTAAAGACGGAAAAATAGAAGAGACAATTGAAACTAAAATAGAGGGGGATTATTTAGTATTTAATACTACTCACTTAAGTGAATATGGTATTGTTGCTACAAGAACACGTGATATAACTCCAGCAACTGGTGTTATGCAAGATGTTGGTAAATATTTTGCAGTAGTATCTAGTGCAATTCTTGCATTAGGAGCAATAGTTATTATTAAAAAGAAAGCAAATTAAACTATATAAATTGAATGAATAGACGGGTTTTTTATAACCTGTCTATTTTTTGGAAAAATTTACTTTAATTTAGTGTTGGCAAGTAATATACATCTGTGATATAATAACATATGTTTGTTATATATTTTGGGGGTATTTATGAACGATAAAATTATAATAAAAGGAGCAAAAGAGAATAACTTAAAAAATGTAGATTTGGAGATTCCTAGAAATACTCTTACTGTATTTACGGGACTATCTGGTTCTGGAAAAACTTCACTTGCATTTGATACTATATATGCAGAGGGACAAAGAAGATATGTTGAAAGTCTATCTTCATATGCAAGACAGTTTTTAGGAATGATGGAAAAGCCAGACGTTGAATCAATAGAGGGCCTATCTCCAGCCATAGCTATAGACCAAAAGACCACATCAAAAAATCCTCGTTCTACTATTGGAACGGTTACAGAAATTTATGATTACTTACGTTTGCTTTATGCAAGAGTAGGAGTTCCATATTGTCCAAAATGTGGCAAAAAGATATCTATGCAAACAGTTGACCAAATAGTAGACCAAATATTAGAAGAAGAACAAGGCACAAAGTTAATTATAATGGCACCAGTTGTTCGCGGTAAAAAAGGAGAACATACTAAAATACTAGAACAAGCAATAAAAAACGGATATACGAGAGCAAGAATAGATGGTAATATGTATGAACTATCTGAAGAGTTACCAGAATTAGATAAAGCCAAATCACATAATATCGAAATAGTTGTAGATAGAGTAATTATTTCTGAAAACATTAGAACAAGAATTGCAGATTCTGTGGAGCTTGCAATGAAAGAGGCAGACAAACTTGTTTTAGTAGATATATTGGATAAAGAAGAGGTATTGTTTTCTGGAAATTATTCATGTCCAGACTGTGGAATATCTATGGAAGAATTATCTCCTAGAATGTTTTCATTTAATACACCATTTGGTGCATGTCCTGCATGTACAGGAGTAGGAGAACTTTTAAAGATAGATCCAGATAGAATTATTCCAGACAAAACCAAAACTATATCTGATCCAACGCTAATTAAAGCTTGGGGAGGAAATACAATGGATTCGGCCACACAGATGTATATTAAAGGACTTTGTAAGCATTATAAAATAAAGCTGGATACAAAGTATTCTAAACTTCCAGAAAGTTTTAAGAACGTATTACTTTATGGTAGCAAAAATGAGATGATTAAGTTTGAATACAAATCTAAAACATTTTCTAGGAATTTTGAAGCACCATTTGAAGGTGTTTGCAACATACTAGAAAGAAGATATAATGAAACTAAATCTATGCTTCAAAAAGAGATATATGCAGGTTTTATGAACACTATTCCATGTGAAGTGTGCCATGGTGCAAGACTAAAAGATATTGTACTTGCAGTTCGTGTTGGTAAGCTTAACATTTACGAGTTAACTTGTATGTCTATTACAGATATAAAGAAGTACTTAAATGACCTTAAACTATCCGAGAAAAATCGTTTAATAGCGGAACAAATATTAAAAGAAATAAATTCAAGATTGCAATTTTTAATAGATGTAGGACTAGACTATTTGACCTTAGCTAGAAGTGCAGGCACATTGTCTGGTGGAGAATCTCAAAGAATTAGACTTGCTACTCAAATTGGCTCTGGCTTAACAGGTGTGCTATATATACTAGATGAGCCAAGTATAGGGTTGCATCAAAGAGATAACGATAAGCTTTTAGCATCACTTAAAAAGATGAGAGATTTAGGAAACACTTTAATTGTTGTAGAACATGACGAAGATACAATGCGTGCAGCAGACTATCTTGTAGATATTGGTCCAAGAGCGGGAATTCATGGCGGACAGGTAGTAGCATGTGGTACACCAGATGAGGTTGCTGCTTGTGAAAACAGTATAACGGGAAAATATTTAAGCGGTAAACTTAAAATTGATGTACCTGAAAAACGTAGGAATGGTAATGGACATGAAATTAAAATTGTTAAAGCTGCTGAAAATAACTTGAAAAACATAGATGTAACGATACCTTTAGGTGTTATGACATGTGTTACTGGTGTTTCTGGTTCTGGAAAAAGTTCATTAGTAAACGAAGTATTGTATAAAGCATCAGCTGCATTTGCAAACGGTGCAAGACATAAGGCTGGAAAACATAAAGAAATTTTAGGCTTGGAAAATATAGATAAAGTAATAAATATTGACCAATCTCCTATAGGAAGAACTCCAAGGTCAAATACCGCAACATATACTGGTATTTTCGATTTAATACGTGACTTGTATGCTCTAACTCCGGAAGCTAAAGCACGTGGATACGAAAAAGGAAGATTTAGCTTTAATGTTGCAGGTGGTAGATGTGAGGCTTGCCAAGGAGATGGAATTATTAAAATCGAAATGCATTTCTTGCCAGATATATATGTACCTTGTGAGGTATGTAAAGGGAAAAGATATAACAAAGAGACATTGGAAGTTAAGTATAAAGGTAAGAGCATAAGTGATGTGTTAAATATGACAGTAGAGGAAGCACTAGATTTCTTTAAGAATATAACTAAAATTAGAAATAAGTTGCAAACACTTTATGATGTTGGTCTAGGTTATATAAAAATAGGGCAGTCTTCTACAACGTTATCTGGTGGTGAAGCACAAAGAGTAAAACTTGCAACGGAATTATCTAAAACATCTACTGGAAAAACACTATACATTTTAGATGAGCCTACTACTGGACTTCACACTGATGATGTTAAAAATTTAATTTCAATGTTAAATAGACTTGTAGATAATGGAAATACTGCAGTAATAATAGAACATAATTTAGATGTTATAAAAAGTGCAGACTACATTATAGACCTAGGACCTGAAGGTGGTGCAAAAGGCGGAGAAGTAATTGCTACGGGCACTCCAGAAGAGGTTGCAAAAGTAGAGAAAAGTTACACAGGACAATTTTTGAAGAAAATTTTAAAATAGTGAATACAAAAAATAAAATAGATAAAAATATATACAGGTGATTTAAATGTTTTTCTGTATATATTTTTTTATAATAGGTGCATTTATGGGTTGGATATTAGAATGTGTTTTTAAAGCTACAACTAAAAACTTTACAAGAGCACCAGGAATATTGTATGGCCCATTCTGTATATTGTATGGAATTGGTACAGTTATATTGTCTACAGTAATACCAATGATTACTGGAAATATAATATTGCAATTTTTATTGAGTGCAATCATACTTACATTTTGTGAGTATGTTACATATGTAATGTTACAGAAAATGTATGGCATAGCACTTTGGGATTATTCAGATATGCGATTTGCAATAAATGAAAAGGTCTGCCTTGAATTCGCAGCTATTTGGGGAATTCTAGGTGTATTTTATATTAAAATGTTATTACCAGTTTTAAGAGGAGTTTTCTTTAGTATAAGTGGGGCTATACCAAACCTTATAATTTTATGTACATTTACTTTTATTTCTTTAGATTTGTTGTATACCAATAGTAGATTAATAAATAGAAAAGTTACACTTTATATAAAGTAACTACATTAACTGGTGAACAGTGCCAACAACTTGACAAGTAGACATAAAAATGATATAATAACAATTGTGAGGTAGATAAGTCCATAATTTAATAATATGTGGAGGACTAAAAAATGAGTAAGAACCTTAATGTTGAAAATCGCAATGAAAGTATCATCAGAGAAATTAGAAATGGAGCTTCGTGGGAGGATCTTGAAAGAAAGTTCAAAATTGGACGCACTCATATGCAGCTTTGCTTGAGAAAGCATTATAAGCAGCCTTTGCGTTACAATTTGATACTTGTAAAAGCAAGAGAAAATTCAAAGAACAAGGAATCTGTCATTCATGTTGCAGAGACCGGAGCTTTGGTTGCTCGTCCCTCGTTGCTGTATAAGAAGCAGAGAGTATTTGTGCCGGACTTTTGTAGAAATGAAATTAAGAGTATTGCCACTAAAACAGGTGAAAGCTATGATAAGCTTTTGACAAACCCTAAGATTTGCTGGACCAATATTTCGTGGGAACGTATTAAAACGTTAGCGGATACTGAGTTCAAACCGAGAACCATCGGTGTTGCAGCATTTTGTTGTGCAATGGCCAAGCGCAACAAAGACAAGAAAATAAAATTCTATACCAATAGTTATTTTATTTCTGAACTTATCACAGCACAGGCAATGCCTAACGTAGAAGTCGTTAGAGTCTAAAAAGTAAGCACCAGACTTATCTGAACTCACACAAAAAAACAGAACCTAAAATTTAGGTTCTGTTTTTTTAATATATTAGTTGAAAAAATATATTTTAGTGGTATAATTATTTTACATTGGGGTGTCGCCAAGCGGTAAGGCAATCGGCTCTGACCCGATCATGCGTAGGTTCGAATCCTACTACCCCAGCCAGAATACAAAGTGATGTATAATAGGGCATGCAATTAAACCAAAATTGTATGTCCTATTGCTTTTAATATTTTAATATAAGTATTTTAAATATTTGACATATTTGATATAATACTTGTATAAAAAGTGGGAGTGATTATTGTGAAAGTTTTAATTCTTTATGCTAAAGTAGGAAATGGACATCTTAAGGCTTCAGAAGCTATAAGAGATGAGATAAAAAGTAAATATCCAGATTGTACAGTGTTTTTTGAAGATGGACTAGAGTATTCAGGAGCACTTACAAATAAAATGATAATTAAAGGATATAAAAATCTTGTAAAATACATGCCGGGAACGTATGGGAAAATGTATTATAGCTCAGATACTAAAGAAAGAAGTATGATTGATGAAGCATACAAAATTATAAATAGATATCTTACTATAAGACTTAAGAAAATGATAAGACAGACAGCACCAGATGTTATAATTTCTACACATCCGTTTATTACACGTATGTGTTCATATTTGAAAAGAAAAAAGAAAACACCAGCACGTCTTATGACTATACTTACAGATTATGGAGTGCATAATATGTGGGTAGATAATTCAGAGTATATAGATAAAATTTGTGTTGCAACAAATGAAATGAAAGAAGACTGTATAGAAGAATATGATTTAAAACCAGATAAAGTAGAAGTTACGGGTATACCATGTTCTGAAAGGTTTTTGAAACCACTGAATAAGGAAGAAACATTAAATGAGTTGGGGCTCAAGGATAAGATTACATTTTTGTTCTTTGCAGGTGGTGGATTAGGTTTAGGCGATTCACAGGATATATTTGAAGATATGCTTAAGTCTAAGAAAGATTTTCAGTTAGTTGTTGTATCAGGAAAGAATGAAAAGCAAAAAGAAAGATTTGAAAGAATGGCAAAAGATTACGATAGAAAAGTAGTTATATTAGGCTATACGGATAAAGTACCTGAGTTAATGAATATAGCTACTGCAGTAATAACAAAACCAGGTGGACTTACTTCGACAGAGTGTTTAGTAATGAGAAAGCCAATGCTAATAATAAACCCAATTCCTGGTCAAGAAGAGCAAAATGCTGTGTATTTTTCAAATAATGGAACAGCTTTAATAATAAATGAAGCTACAAAGTTATCTCATGTAATAGAAATAATAGTAAACAAACCAAAAAGAGTTGAACAAATGAAAGAAATGTGTAACGACTTAAGAAAGCCTAATGCAGCATCTCAGGTTGCAAGCATTGCAAAAAGATTAGCAGAAGATGTGGACTAATATAGAAAGGGTATAAGTGAATTGAAAAGGGGTAATGAGGCAAAAAGTATAGCTTTTGTTACTTTGCGGTTGTAAAGTAAATCAATACGAAACAGATAAATTAAAAGAACAAGCAGAGACAGCTGGATATAAAATACTGGACTTTGATGACGTAGCAGACGTATATTGTATAAATTCATGCTCTGTTACTAATATGAGCCAGAGAAAATCTCGTCAAATGGTTGGACATGCAAGGCATAAAAATCCAGATGCAATTATAGCAATGGTTGGTTGTGCAGTTGAAAGTGTTAAGGATAGTTTAAGCGAACTTAATGCAGATATATTGATAGGAAACAAAGATAAAGAGAATTTTATAGATATTTTAGATAGTTATATAGATAACAACGAAAAGAAAATAGTTGTTCAGGATATATCTAAAGATAAGACATATTCCGAAAAACAGCTTCTTACAAAAGCGTACGATGTAAGAGAAGCAGTGAAGATAGAAGATGGGTGCAATAACTTTTGTTCATATTGTATTATTCCATATCTAAGAGGTAGAGTAAGGAGTAAATTGTATGTTGAGATTGAACAGGAAGTAAACCCCTTGATTAAACAAGGTGTAAAAGAAATTGTTCTAGTTGGGATTGAAGTTGCTTCTTACGGCAAAGATTTGGGAGATATTTCTCTAATAGATGTAATAGAAAATTTAAATGGTATAGATGGGCTGGAAAGATTACGTCTAAGTTCTTTAGAGCCTAGATATTTGACTGAGGAAAATATTTATAGAATGTCTAAATGTGAAAAGTTATGTGATTACTTTCATATATCTATGCAAAGTGGGTCAACAGATACATTAAAAAGGATGAACAGAAAATATGACAAGCATCTTTTAATAGAAGTTACAAATAATTTAAGAAAGTATTTCCCTGATTGTTATATAGCAGCTGATTGTATAGTTGGTTTCCCTGGTGAAACAGAAGATGAATTTGGCGAGACTAAGAAAACTATATCTGAAATGAATTTAAGTGATATGCATGTGTTTAAGTATTCTAAAAGAGCATATACAAGAGCTGCTAAAATGGAAGATCAAATAGATGGAAATATTAAAAAGAAACGAAGCGAAGAGCTAATAAGTATAGCCGCTAATAATAAGCAAAAGTTCCTTAACAAATATATTGGTTGTGTTAAGAAAGTTTTGTTTGAAAGCTATGAAAATGGTTTTTTACAAGGATATACAAGTAATTATATAAAAGTTGATGTGAAGGGGGATAGCAAACTATGTGGAACAATACAAGACGTGGCTTTAACCTCATTAGATGGAGAAACAATGCAAGGCAGTCTCGTGCAGTAAAAAATAAATCAATAGGGATAATAGCAAGTATATTTACTGTATTTTTACTATTTACAATAACAATAGTGTACTTTAAAGTTAAGCCTTCAAGTAGTGAAAATGGTTTTAAAGATAGTGATGTAAGTCAGGCTTCAAATAGCTATGTCAATATATACAATGACAATGCTAAGGAAGATGAACCACAAAAAGAAGATGATTCTCCTAAAAATAACAATAATGAGAATACTAGTACAGAGAAAGTTTTTTCATTTGTGGCTTTGGGTGAAGTGATGATGGGTGAAAGTGATAATGCAAATTATGTCTTGTCTTTTAAAGATGTTTCACAGATAGCTCAAGAAGCAGATTATACAGTTACTAGCCTTACTACTAACATAGTTAATTTGGATAAAATTGAAGATCCTAAGAGCAAATATATTGTAACTAAGAATATTTTAAAAGCTTTTAATGCATTGGGGATAGATGGAGTTAATATTGCTAGTGACCATATGTTAGATTTTGGTAAAAATATATTTAATGGAACTAAGACGATTTTATCTGACGCAAAGTTGGATATAATTGGAATTCAAGATGATATAATATATGCTGAACATGATGGTATAAAGGTAGCGTTTATAGGGGTATCTAATGAAATAATAGGTAGTTATTCTAGTTTTACAGATGCTGGTATTTGGGTGTATGATAATTATATGACAAGAATCAAAACCGCTATAAAAAGGGCAAAAGAAAGTGCAGATACAGTTGTAATAATGACTCATTTGGGTTCTGAAAATAGCCATGAAGTTACTAGTGTTATGACTTGGTTTTATCATGAGTTAGTAAATGCAGGCGCTGATTTAATACTTGGAAATCACGCACTAGGGGTGTATCCGATAGAAATGTATAAAAACGTACCTATTATATATAGTTTGGGATATTTCATGCATGATACAACTTATGATATAGGAAAAAAGTCTGGTATATTTAAGTTTACCATCGATGTGAAAGGAAAAATTAGAAGTTTAGAATTTACACCGACATATATAACAGAAAATGGGGTTAAATTGTATTCAGAATATAACAGCAGTGATGCTTTAGAATTTATGAAGTACGTAGCTAATTATAATAATTCAAGTGCAAATAATTATGATGTTAGTTTTAATAACAAAAATATGATTATTAAGTTTAAATAAATATACAAAATATTAAAAAATACCTTTAAAAGTTCAAGCATTTGGTATAAAATTTTGGAAAATAAGGAGAAAAATATCTAATGGAAAATAATGTAAAGGGGACCTTCTAAATAGTTATTTTCAAGGACAAGTTATATTGACCTATGCTTTGCATACGTTATAAAAAGAAGTTACCAACTTAATTAGTGGTAACTTCTTTGTTTGTGGTTGTTTCTTCTAAAATAGAAGTACAATTTGGACATCTTGTTGCTTCAATGTTTATACTAGATTTACAATAAGGGCATGTTTTAGTAGTTACAGGTGCTGGTGCAGGTTCAGCTTTGTGAGAGTCACGTATTCTATTAACAACTACTTTTAAAAATATAAATACAACTATTGCAACAAGTAAAAAGTCTATAACATTTGTTAAAAATGAACCATAGTTAATCGTTGCAACTCCAGCTTCTTTAGCTGCCTCAATGCTTTCATAGTGATTGCCATCGAGTGCTAAGAAAAATCTATTGAAATCTACTTTATTTGTGAATACACTAAGAGCAGGAGTAATTATTTCTGATACAAGAGAATTTACTATTTTAGTAAATGCTGTACCTATAATTACACCGACAGACATATCTATAATATTTCCTTTGAATGCAAATGTTTTAAATTCATCAGCTGTTTCTTTGGCTCTTTTTTTATTTTCTTTAGCCATTTTTTTAATCTTTTCTTCGTCAATTTTCTTCATTTTTCTACTCCTTGAATATAACAATATTTTACTACTTAGAAGTTTTTAAGTCAATATTTTTGTTTTTCAAACTTTTCTGACATATTTTTGTAATATAGTTGAAATATTTTGAGTTTCATTATATAATTTTGTCGTGTTACTAAGGAGGAAATATATGAAAACATTTATTAAAGTAATGGTAATCTTTATGGGGATAGTATTGGGTTCATATTTAGGAGAATTAGCCTTACAGGTTTCTTTTCTGAAATTTTTATCGTATGGTAAGGAGTTAGGACTAACAGATCCTATTGTTTTGGATTTGGGATTTTTAAAGTTAACATTTGGGTTCATGTGTAAACTAAATCTTGCTAGTATTTTAGGATTCGTGTTAGCGCTTTTCCTTGTAAGAAAGGTTGTAAAATAGTTGAAGAAAAATTCTCTTACGGTTAAAGAGCTGCCAATAGCGGATAGACCATATGAGAAATATTTAAAATACGGAGGAAGTGTAATGTCTGACTCTGAGTTGCTTGCACTTCTTATAAAGACTGGTACGAAAGATAATAATTGTTTAGAGTTGTCTAAACAGTTATTATCTAAACATCACTCGGGGTTAGCTGGATTTGAATATTTGAGTTCAGCATCGATTGATGAGCTTATGCAACATAATGGTATCGGTAAAATTAAAGCGGTTCAGATTAAAGCCATAGTTGAGCTGGCAAAAAGAATTGCAAACTCAGAGAGATATATAAACAAAATAACAACTCCAAAAGATGTGTATAATATTCTTGGAAGTGAAATGAGTACACTGGAAAAAGAAGAAATGAGAGTTGTTATACTAGATATTAAAAATACAGTGAAATCTATTGTAGTTCTAGCAAAAGGAGCTATAAATACAGTTTCGGTTTCTGCAAAAGAAGTGTTAACTGAACCAATTAAGCAAATGGCTTCAGGGATTATACTTGTTCATAATCACCCAAGTGGAGATAGTACACCAAGTAGGCAGGATATTATTTTTACTAAAAAAATATTCGAATTGGTTGCTCCATTTGATATCGAGCTTAAGGATCATATAGTGATAGGTAAAGAAAAATATGCAAGTATTAGAGAAATTGAACCAAAAATATTTATTGGAGGAAGGTTGTTATGAGTCTTTTTGTAAAAGATATAGGCGTGGATTTTGGCACCACAAAAACCATAATTTATCTTAAAGATAAAGGAGTTATGTTTTCTGGTCCAACAGTTGTAGCTATGAATGATTTGACAGGGGAAATTTTAGCAGTAGGAGATAGTGCTAAAGAACTGTTAGGTAGAACACCAGAAAATATATCTGCAATTAAACCAATAAAGTCAGGGGTAGTGTCAAACTTTAATGCGGCAGAAAAACTTTTAAAAAAATGTATTGATGATATACCAGGTAAATCTCTTTTTACTAAGGTAAGAATTCTACTTTGCGTACCATCAGATATTACTGATGTTGAACAAAAAGCTCTTGAAGAAATAGCATATAATGCAGGTGCCAAAGAAGTGTATACTATAGAAAAGTCCATTGCATCTGCTATTGGATCTGGTATAAATATTGATTCGCCTGAAGGAGTTATGGTATTAGATATAGGCGGAGGAACAACTGAAGTGGCTGTGCTTTCTATGGGTGGAGTTGTAGTTTCAAATTCAATAAAACAAGGCGGATCTACTATGGATAATGATATTATTGAATATATACGTGAAAAATATAACATATTAGTAGGGGATGTTGTTGCAGAGGAAATTAAGACAGAACTTGGAACGGCAATTACAATTATGGCTAGAGAAAAAATGCAAGTAAAAGGTAGAAATATTTTGACTGGTTTGCCTGATGTGTTGGAAGTTTCTACAGATGATGTAAGTTCTGCAATAACTGATGCATTAAAAGAAATAATAAAGCTAATTAACGTTACTATTGAAAAGACTCCTCCGGAGTTAGTTTCAGATATAACAAAAAATGGGATTTATGTTTGCGGAGGAGGAGCATACATAAAAGATATTGATAGACTTATTACTAATATGACTGGTATACCGGTTACTCTTGCAAATAATCCAACAGAATGTACTATAAAAGGAATAGAAAAAGTAATTAAGAATATTGAGTTAATGAGAAGAACGTCTAGAAGAAAATAAGGAGAAGATGGTAAAAACATGAATTATTTGGGCAATTCAAGAAAAGAAAAACGAAAAAAGAAAAATAAAGTAATTCAAGTTGTAATAATTATAATTGCAATTATAGTTTCTATATATTTATTAGCGAGTATGAATTTGCCTGTATTGTCTAATATATCTGGGGCTGTTGTAAATCGGAGTGAATGTAGTCGCAAGTACAGTAAAGGGAATTGTCAAAGATGGTACAAACTATTTTAAGGACATTGATAAAATTAACAAAGAAAATAAAGAATTAAAAGAAGAATTAAATGAAGCAAAATTAAAACTTGTTGAATCAGAACGAATAGAAATTGAAAATTCAGATTTAAGAGAAGCGTTAAAAATAGAGGAAAAATATAATCACTTTTCTAAACTGTATGCAAATATAGTACTTAGAGATTATTCTAATTGGAATGAGACGTTTGTCATCAATAAAGGAAAAAATGATGGCGTAAAAGAAAGACAGACTGTTATAAGCCCAGATGGACTAGTGGGTTTTGTATCACAAGTTACAGCTAATACAAGTGTAGTTACAACAATACTAGACCCTAATACTTCAGTTAGTGTTGAAATTTCAACAGTAAATGCACTAGCTTTGGCAAAAGGAGATTTTGACTTAAAAGAAAATAATCAAATGAAATTAACAAATTTACCAATAAGCACTGAACTTTCTGTTGGTGAAAAGGTGTATACTTCTGGAATAGGCACGATGTACGAAAAAGGACTGGTTATAGGAGAAATAGAAGAAGTAGTAAACTCCAAGAATAATGTAGATAGGTATGCTATAATAAAGCCATATGTGGATTTTAACTCTTTGGATTTTGTTGCAATAATTATAGATTAGAGGTATGGCCATGAGTGATGTAAGTAAAGTTTTTTTAATAGTTGCAATTGTTGTCATAGCTTTTGTACTGCAAATCTATGTTATAAATGATTTGACTTTATGGGGGATTAAAGCAAATATATTCTTAGTAATAGTCGTTGCTTTGTCTATTTGGATAAAACCAAATATTACAATACCTTTTGTTTTTGTAATAGGATTATTTAGTGATTTAATATTTACATATACAATAGGTAGAGGAATAGTTACATATTTAATAATTATGTTGTTAATTATGTATACGTCTAAGTTTTATAATAAACAGAACGCGGGTGTTATTATAGTAATAATGATAGTTGCAACAATATTTGCAGAATATATGTTTTGGATTTTTGATGGTATTAGATATGGAAATTTTCAAAATGTATTTAAAGTATTTGTTATGGCTTTAAAAGAGATAATTCTAAATGTTGCACTGCAAGTATTATGTATAAAAATGTTTTCAAAGTTATCTGAAAAATAAAGGGGGTACAAAAATGACTTTAAGAGAAAAGATTAATAGTTTTTTTAGTAATAGAAACCTTGTAATTAAAGTTATTCTTGTGCTCATTTGTTTAGTTTTTTTAATAAGACTTATAGAGCTTCAAATAGTTAATGGAGATGATTACAGAAAGTTATCTCAGAATAAAATGGTTAGAACAACAGCAAGTGTGGCTGCAAGAGGAACTATATATGATAGGAATGGAGTGATTCTTGCTAGTAGCAAAATTGGATATGATGTTGTTCTTTATGACACAAATATATCTACAAAAGAGTTAAATGAAATTTTGCTTAAGGTAGCAAACATTATAGAAAAAAATAAAGATAAAGTAGTAAGCAATTTACCTATGACTGTAAACGGATTTAACTTTGTATCAGATAATGCTAAGAAGACATTTTTAACTACATATGATTTTGATGAAAATGTATCGTTTGAAGAAGCGCTAAATAAACTTTGTAAAAGATATGAAATAGAGGATAATTTAAGTGTAGCTGAAAAACTTAAAATATTGAATTTAAGATATGAAATTACAAGAAACGGTTATTCATTGTTTACTTATGTTACAATAGCAACTAATGTGTCTTATGAAACAATGGCATATATTGAAGAAATAAAAAACGAGCTTGGTGGAATTGCTGTACTATCTTCACCTAAGAGATATTACAATTATGGAACAAGTTTAGCACATGTTTTAGGATATGTTTCTAGTATAAGTTCTGAAGAATATGCAAAGCTTAAAGAACAAGGATATTCTCAAAATAGCATTATTGGTAAAACGGGTATAGAGTATTTTTTAGAGAATTATTTAAAAGGAGAAAATGGAAAGATAAGAACTGAAGTAAATTCTTCTGGAAAGGCAACTTATGAATATGTATATAAGGAGTCTGTAAGCGGAAAAGATGTAACTCTTACAATAGACTATAGGCTACAGAAGATAGCAGAAAATGCGCTTGGAAACATGATAAAATCTCTTCAGACCGAAAAGGATGGCAAATATACTGATGCAAGCTCAGGGGCTGTTGTTATAACGAGTGTTAAAACAGGAGAAGTATTAGCACTAGTAAGTTATCCTTCATACAATCCTAACTTGTTTATTTCAGGTATATCGTATAGCGATTGGGAAAAAATTAACACTGATCCAAACATTCCAATGTTTAATAGAGCAACTCAAGGAACTTATCCTCCTGGTTCAACTTTTAAAATGTTATCTGCAATAGCTGGGCTTGAAACTGGAAAAATAACATCTAGTGAACTTATACAAGATACAGGAGTTTATCCATATAGCTATAACCCTGTATGTTGGATTTATACTGACTACCATAGGACTCATGGATATATAAATGTTTCTGACGCAATAAAAGTATCATGTAACTGTTATTTTTACGAAGTTGGTAGAAGAGTTGGAGTTAAAACATTAGTGCAATATGCTACTATGTTTGGTTTAAATAGTAAAACTGGTATAGAACTGACTGAAGCGGTGGGAACTATTGCCGGAACTCAAAATATTGATTGGTATTTAGGTGATACTTTGTCCGCTGCTATTGGACAGTCATATAATTCATTTACTCCTGTTGAACTTGTAAATTATATAGCAACACTGGCTAATGGCGGAACCTTAAATAGACTTACATTGATAAAGAAAGTAGGAGAAAACAACGAAATAAGTGATGATGAATTAAATCAATATATTGAAGAAAAAACAGGTGTAAAAATTAATCCTACTAAAATAGAATTAAAGGAAGATACATTAAATACTGTCTTATCTGGAATGGAACGTAGTTCTATGGAAACAGGCGGAGGAACGTATTATGTTTTTGGTAGAAATAATGTTGAGGTCGCAGGAAAAACAGGTACTGCAGAAGTTGCAACAGGTTCAGCAAATGCCTTATTTGGAGGGTATGCACCTATTAAAAATCCAGATATAGCAATAGTTATTGTAATTGAACATGGTGGTAGTGGATTAAATGCAGCTGTTGTTGCTAGAGACATAGTAAAAGAATATTACAATATTAGAAAACAAGAATCAAATATAAAATCTAACCAAGACATATCTAATCAAGAGATAAGTTTTTAGTTATAATTTAAAATAAATTACGCAAGATATATGTATGAAAAAGATAAAAAAATACATATATCTTGTTTTTGTATTGTTTATATTAAGTATATCTCTTGGATTGTCTGTAAATTATAACGAAATAGATTTTAGCTTCTTTCACAGGTTATATGCAACAGCAACGGATGAAAGTTCAATAAGTACAAAACAAAGTTCAACTAAAAATAATAATAAAGAAACTGAAAATAGTGATGATATGTTAGATTTACTTGCTAGAGTTATAAATGGTGAAGCTAGAGGAGAGCCATACCTTGGGCAAGTTGCAGTCGGAGCTGTTATAATGAATAGAGTAAAATCGTCTGAGTTTCCTAATACCATTGCAGGTGTAATATATCAAAAGGGACAATTTACGTGTGTGACTGATGGACAAATAGATAAACCTTTTGAGGATAAAGCTACTATTTATAAAGCAGCAAGAGAAGCAATGAATGGTAGTGATCCTACTAATGGTTGCTTGTACTTTTATGATCCAAGGTATACAAAAAGCAAATGGTTATTTTCACTTAAGACAGTTGTGACAATAGGAAATCACAGATTTGCAAATGAGGAATGATATGTTTTTAGAGAAGTTTGAAATAAATGTAAATAAAATAAAAGAAAAATTAGGAAGCAAAAGACTTCATGTTATATCCTTTTGTATTTTTGGAATTACTATGTTATTTGCACTTCAAATGGCAAATGTGTATGGAAGAAGCAAACAATCAAATAGTGATGTAAACAATAGAACATTATATAACATGATTGGAAATGTAAAAAATGCAGAGGTATTTATAGAAAAGGTTAGAGTAACAACAACTAAGCCTCAACAAATTTCATCATTTGTTGAGATATTAAGCCAGACAAATTTGGCTAAAGAGGCACTTGCAAATTTACCTGTTAATCAAAATAGTATGAATAACGTTTCTAAGTTTTTTACTCAGGTGGCAGATTTTAGTAAGTATGCAATAAAAAAATTAGCAACCGAAGAGCTAGATGATAAAGATTATGAAATACTAAAAAAAATAAATGAAGGTATGATTGCAGTTACAGATACATTAGATAGTATATATAACGAGATGTCAAAGGGAAGCATACGTTGGGATGAAGTCTCTAAAGTAGCAGATGATAAGCTTGAAAATAATAAAAATATACTAGTTCAAGGAGTAGAAGATATAAAAAACAATTTTGTGGAATATGAGGGACTAATATATGACGGAGCATATTCAAGCCACCTTGAAAGTACAACACCTAAGCTTATTCAAGGTTTAAAAGAAGTAACAATAACTGAGGCAAAGGATAAGGCAATTTCGTGTGTTAAAAGTAAATTTTTAAGTAACAATTTAAAAGAGCCTAAAATATATGATGTTCAGTATATAGGTCAAACTAGTGGTAAAATTGATTTGTATACATTTAAAGTAATACTTGAAAAAAATAGTAATGAAATAACGGTACAAATAACTAAATTTGGTGGTTTACTTTATTTAATGGTACAGGATAGAGCTGTCAAGGAAAAGAATATATCTGATGATGAAGCCAAAAAAATAGGTGAAAAGTATTTGAGTGACATAGGTATTATGAATATGAGTGCTACATATCTAATAGAACAAGAAAACATGGTTACCATAAACTATGCAAGTAATATGAATGGAGTAATTATATATACAGATTTAGTTAAAGTAAAAATTGCTCAAGATACAGGAGAAGTATGTTCTGTAGAATGTGGAGGATACATATTTAATCATCATGAAAGAGAAAATCTAACTCCTGTTACAACTAAAGAACGTGCTATGGCTGTACTAAACGAAGAAATAGATGTACAAAGTACAGGACTTGCAATAATACCAAATGATATTAACGAAGAGGTACTTACATATGAATTTAAAGGCAAAGTAGAAGAAAGAGAATACATTATATATATAAACGCTACTACCTTAGAAGAAGAGCAAGTTTTAATTATATTAAACACACCAGGCGGAAAACTTACTATGTAATTATACAAACACCTAATTCATAAAATGTGATTAGGTGTTTGTATGTTTGTTAATATTTGTGTAAATAAAATATTTAAGTCTAAATGGTTATATATAATAGTTGGCATAATAGTGCTTGTCTTTATTGTATTATTAAATTTTAAAATTGAAGTTATTTCTTTTGGAAAAAGATTAAAGAATATTGAGGTTATGTTGGATATGCCATATAGCGCAGAATACGATTTAACGGTTGTATCTAACAAAAATATAAATACATATTTTGTAAAAGAAACATATTCTAAAGACGAGCATATATTTGAGTATTTAGATAGTGTTGGAGAAAGAAGTTATATAATTGTAAAAGGTGATACAATAACAATAAAAAATGATGGACAAAAAAATATTTTTGAAAAGAAATTGGTAAATATAGATGAGTGTAGAATTAGTTATTCTAGTTTATCTAAAGCGTATAGTTATGTATTATCTGAGAAAAACAATTGTGATTGTGCCGTTAAAACGTATGAGAAAGATGATGTTATTAGTGTGTATTTTACACTTTGTGGTAAATCCCAAGAGGAGTTTTGTCTAAATAATATTTTGAAAGATGATTTTATTTCACAGATACAAGTGGAGTTTGATAAAAAAACAATGTATCCTAATATTATAAATATACTAGATAAAAACAAAAATGTATTAAATTGCATAGTATATACTAAGTTTGAATACAAGGAGTGAAACTAAATGAGAATCAGAAGAGGGGATATATTCTATGCAGATTTAAGTCCAGTTGTAGGGAGTGAACAAGATGGAATTCGTCCAATAGTTATTATACAAAATGACGTTGGGAATCGATTTAGCCCTACTATTATAGGAATAGCCATAACCTCTAAGGAAAAGGTCAAAATGCCGACTCATCTTGAAATAGATGGTACTAAATATGGATTAGAAAAAGATTCTGTTATTTTAGCTGAGCAAATAAGAACTTTAGATAAAAGTAGATTAAAGGAAAAGGTTGGAAAGCTAGATAAGGAGACATTAGACAAATTAAAAAAAGCTATAGAGATAAGTTTTGGATTAAGAGGAAAAGTTGATTTTGACGAGTATATAAAGAGCTTTATACGCAAAGAACAAATGTTTAAAATTGATTGACAACCTATTTTAATCATGCTATACTTTTTCTGGTGATATGATGGAAACTCTAGATGAAAATATACAGTATTTAAAGGGAGTAGGCCCTGTTAAAGCAAAGAAGTTGGAAAAACTGGGCATATATACATATGAGGATTTAGTGGAGCATTATCCAAGAACATATGAAGATAGAAGAAGCATAAAAAAGATATCTGATTTTGTACATGGAGAATCTGTTATATTTAGTGGCAGAATAGTTGGAAGAATAAATTCTAGAAGAATAAGGAAATCACTAAATATAGTGTATTTTTATGTAAGTGATGGCACAGGAGATGTGCAGATTACAATATTTAATCAAAAATATGTATTGGACAAGCTAAATACTTGTGATGAGTACGCGTTTTACGGTAAAGTAGAGTATGTTAATGGAAGATTTGAAGTTCAAAACCCTTTGATAGTACCAGCTCAAAAAATAAATTCATTATTTGGAATATTTCCACAGTACAGATTAACAGCAGGAATTACAAATAATTATATATTTTCTTTAGAAAAAAATGTATTTTCAGAAGGAATAAAATTTACGGAAACTATACCAAATGAATTGAAGATTAAATACAACTTAGTAGGTATAGACAAAGCGGCTAAGGATATACATTTTCCTAAGAATTTTGAAGATATAGATAAAGCAAGAAAAAGAATTATATTTGAAGAACTATTTTTATTGCAACTTGCTCTTCAAAGTATAAGGTATAGGAATATACAAAAAGATGAGGGCATTAAGTTTAACGATGTTAATTTTGATGAGTTCTTAAAATTATTACCATTTGAGTTAACTGGAGCACAAAAAAGAGCTTTGGCAGATATAACAACAGATATGTCCACTGCTAAGGTTATGAACAGATTAGTACAAGGAGATGTTGGAAGTGGTAAGACTATAGTTGCAGCAATAGCTATGTATATAGCTGTAAAGAATGGATACCAAGCAGCCCTTATGGCTCCTACTACTATTCTTGCTGTGCAGCACAAAAATGAATTGAAGAATTATTGTGAGAAGCTAAATATAAATGTAGAAGTGCTTACTGGCAACACTACTGCAAAAGAAAAAAAGAGAATATTAACCGAACTTAAAGAAGGTAAAATAGATATTTTAATAGGAACTCATTCTATTATAGAAGATAACGTTATATTCAAAAATTTAGGAATTATTGTTACAGATGAACAGCATAGATTTGGAGTAAAACAAAGAATTAAACTTTCAAATAAAGGAAACACTCCAGATGTTATTGTTATGAGTGCTACACCAATACCAAGAACACTCGCTCTTATGTTGTATTCTGATTTGGATATGACAATAATAGATGAACTACCACCTAATAGGAAGACTATTAAGACATATGTTGTCGATGAAACATATGATGAAAGAATAAATACATTTATTAAAAAAGAGGTGGATAAGGGGCATCAGGTATATATTGTTTGTCCACTTATAGAAGAAAATGAAGAACTGGACTTAAAAGATGCAAAATCTCTTTATGAGGAGTATAGAGATAATGTGTTTAGAAAATATAGTGTAGGCTTTTTAAATGGCAAGATGAAAAACAAAGAAAAAGATGAAGTAATGGCACAGTTTAAAGAGGGAAATATTCAAATAATAGTATCTACAACTGTAATAGAAGTTGGCGTAAATGTTCCAAATGCGACTTTGATGGTAATAGAAGATGCAGATAGATTTGGACTTGCAACGCTCCACCAGCTAAGAGGAAGGGTTGGAAGATCTGAATTTGAATCATATTGTGTATTAAAGTCTAAAAACAAGAGTAAAGATTCAAGAGAAAGATTACAAATTATGGCTAAGTCTAACGATGGCTTTGAAATAGCCAGAAAAGACTTAGAACTTCGTGGGCCAGGGGACTTTTTTGGTATAAGACAACATGGTTTGCCAGAGTTTAAACTGGCGGATCTCTTAAAAGATGTCTCTGTATTAAAAGAGGCAACCGATGCGGCAAAGGAAATACTTACAAATGATCCTAAATTAGAAAATGAAGAAAATAATATGTTAAAATGTAAAATCTATGAAAAATATAGTGAACAGTTAAAAAATATAGGCACATAAGCTTGACATATTTTTTGGTTATAATATAATAAGAGTAGAATTTATGGAGGAAACAAATGAATAAGGGAGAAATGTTAGAAAAGAAAATAGAGGCATCTTTAGATAAAATCGAGAAGAATTTAGAGAAAATTAAGGATTTGGAAAGCACATTAGAAGAAGTAAAGAGTGCAAAAGAGGAGGTGTAAACTATGGCAGAAAAAACTACTAAAAAAATTACAGATATAGAAAAGGCAGATGCTTTTTATGATGCTGTAATGAAATATAAGGAGAAAATAGAAAAGACAGAAAAAGGATTAGAGTCTTTTGAAAAGAGCGGAAGGTATAAGGAATATGATGAGGGCGAAGCAAAGGCTATGGAAGCTTTGCAAGGACTTGGCGAAAGAGATTTAACAGATTCTCAAAAAGAAATAATAACATCTGGTGATGCCATAGTAAATGAGCACAATGCAAGAGAAAAGTTGATTGCTCAGAAAGAAGAATATTCAAAAAATATACAAAGCTTAGAATCACAAATTAAAATTGTTATATCTAAGTATATTACTGATGCGGAAAAAGAAAAGAAAAAATTAGAAACGAATAAAACAAAATATGCTGCTTTTGTCGAAGAAGAAAAAGCAAAATATAATGAGTTAAAGGCTGAAGTTGAATCTATGGAGAAGGATTCTAATGAGGAAGAAAAAGATATACTTGAAGCAAAGAAAGAACAATTAGAAGTCTTAAAATCTCAATTAGACGGGTTTGATAAAAAGCTTAGCTCTTATGAAGAAAGAATAACTAAGTTAGATAATGAATTAACAAAGAACAAAGAAAAATACAAAGATTACATTGACCTTTCAAAAGAAGATATAGTATTGCCAGAAGTGCCTGAGACTCAGGAGCAAAAAGCTTCAGAAGAAAAGGAAAAAGTAGAAGAGAAAGCAAAAGAAGAAGATACAGCTAAAGCTGAAGAAGAGGAAAACAAGGATAATCAAACTAAATATGTTGAGGTGCCAGAGCAAAAGCAAAAGTCGAAAAGTAAAAATGATCAGGAAGCTGTATTTGTTGCTGCTACAATGGATGATACTCAAAATGAAAAATCAAAAGATGAAGAAACTTTAAATTCTGAATCTAACAAGAGAAGAGAAACAGATAAACAATCTTACAAAAGAATTACAAAAGCGTTATTAAAGAAAAATGGCGAAATTAGCGATAAAGATACAAGTAGATTATTAGATATACTTGGTAACAAAGAGAACTTCGACAAACTTGGAATTAGAACAGTTGGATTCTTTTCTTTCTTGAAAAGCAGAGCAGAAAAAGTTTATATTAAACTTGGTGCACAATTAGATAGAAAACTAAGAGAAAATATAAAAGATGAAAATTTAGTAAAAGGGTTAAATACTAAAGATTTGAAAGATATAATGAATATTAGTGAACTTGGAGTAGGAAATGCTACTAATAATATATTGGAAACTTTAGATAGTGCTATGAAAAATGCAAGTGAAAAAGAACAAGAAAAACTTAAGGGAATTAAAGGAGAATACGAAAAGTTTACCAAATCTGCAGGAACTTTCGTAGAAGTAAAGGCTCAAAGAGGCGAGTATAATATATGGGAACTGCCTGCTCCTAAAGAAGAAACAAAAGAGACAATTGAAGTAAGCAACAAAAATGATTTGAGCGGATTAAGTGATATGGTAAAAAGTGATAGAGAAATAGCAGAAACTATTGAAGTAGAAGATAATGTAAAAGATGCTAAAGCCATCGAAAAATCTGAAGAAAATCACGAGGTGAGATAAGTTATGAAAACAGTATTAGTAACTGGTGGCTCACGTGGCATTGGTAAAGCGATTGTTTATACATTTGCTAAAGAAGGATATAATGTTATTTTGAATTACAATAGCTCAGATCAATCTGCTAGAGATATAGTAGAAGATTTAAAAGATTGTGATGGAGTAGTAGAAATGTTTAAAGCTGACATTTCTAATCGCGATGAAGTAAATAGCATGATGGAATATGCAGTAAAAGAATTTGGCAAGATAGATGTTTTAGTTAATAATGCAGGAATATGTAATGTTAAGTTATTTACAGAAATAACCGAGCAGGATTGGGAAAATATAATGCAAGTAAATTTAAAAGGTGTATTTAATGTTACACAAGCAGCTTTAAGATATTCCATGATTAAAGAAAAAGATGGTAGTATAATAAACATTTCTTCTATTGATGGTATAGCTGGAAGTTCATGTGAAGTTGCATATTCCACATCAAAAGCTGGAGTAATAGGTTTTACTAAGGCTTTAGCAAAGGAACTAGCTCTTAGTAATATCACAGTTAACGCTGTTGCACCTGGTGCAATAAATACAGATATGTTAAGAAAAAATTATTCGATGGAAGATTTGGCCTTGACTAAATCTATGATACCTATGGAGAGATTTGGAAGACCGGAAGAAGTAGCTGAACTTGTTATGTTTTTAGCAGGTGAAGGCGCAAGATATATAACTGGTCAAGTTATTAGTCCTAATGGAGGATTACTTATTTAAAGAATTTTAATAACGGTACATGATACTTTAATCATGTATCGTTATTTTTGGCTAAAAGTAAAAAAGAAGGATTCAAATAAAATAGAATCCTCCTTTTTTAGTTTGGTAGCGGCGATTGGAATCGAACCAATGACCTTGCGGGTATGAACCGCACGCTCTAGCCATCTAAGCTACGCCGCCATCTGCAAGTTACTAAAATAATATACTATATATTGTGTGAAAAGTCAAGCCTGAATATACAAAAAATATATAAATAATTTTCGACAATATGTAAAAATTCTTTTAATGAGGTTGTATATATTATTACATTTTTTTTGTATATGAGTATTGTAATATATAGTCAAGCTATAGGAGATATAATATGGAAAATTTAATGAAGATATTACCTCCAGAAATAATGCAATATTTGGAGAAAATACAAGTAAGTTATATAACTGAAATAAGACTTAGAGTGAATCAAAAATTGCGAATAAGGTTATTAGATAAAGAGAAAGTGTTTGAATACGTTGTAAAATCTCAGGACATGACAGAGATTTTAAAAAGAGTATCTAATAATTCTATTTATTCTATCCAAGACAACATAAATTCTGGTTATATAACAGCATATGGGGGTAATAGAATAGGAATATCTGGTGAGGTTGTACAAGAAAATGGAAGAGTTAAAAATATTAAAAATGTGACATCAATGAATATTAGAATAGCTCACGAGATAATTGGATGCAGTAATTCAATAATAAATAGGATATGTGTAAATGAAAAAGTGCAAAATACTTTGATAATATCCCCGCCTGGTAAGGGTAAAACGACAATGTTAAGGGATGTTATAAGGAATGTTAGTAGTAGCGGAGAAAACGTAGGGATTGTTGATGAAAGATATGAAATAGCAAACGTTTACCAGGGAAAACCCACATTAAATATTGGTCCAAGGACAGATGTAATATCTGGAATATCTAAGGAAAAAGGAATAAATACTTTAGTTAGATGTATGGGAATAGATGTAATTGCTACAGATGAAATAGGTGGTTTTGAAGATTGCAGTGCAATACTAAACGCTTCTATGTGTGGTGTAAGTGTAATAGCGACGGCACATGGCAGTGCATATCAAGATTTACCATATGATTTGCAGCAACTGGTAAACAAAGGAGTTTTTAAGCTAATCATTTACCTATCAAGTGATATAGGTAAGGTGGAAAAAATAGTAGATTTAAAAGGAGATAAAAAATGGCTATCAAATGTGTGTTAGTATTAGTTTTAGTTTCTATACCAACAATAATAGGTATAAAAAAGGCTAGAAAATATGAACAAAGAGAACAAATATTAAGAGAAAGCAAAGTATTGTTTAGAAGAATAAGTAATGATATTAGTTATAATTTAACTACTTTACCTAATGCAATAGAAGCTTCAAGACAAGATTTTACTTCTGATTTAAAAGATGTAATGGGAAGTATATCTACATCGATTTTGGAAAATACATATTCTGAGGAGATGGTAGTTCATGAGATTAACAATATGTTAGCTCTTAAGCCTTATGATAAGCAGATTATTTCTAATTGTATAACATCACTTGGAACTAGTGATGTAGAATCTCAGGTTGGGATTATGAATAATACCATAAAAACTATAGAAGATTTAGAGTTAGATGCAAAAGAAGAGAAAAACAAAAACAGCAAGTTGTATAGGACAATTGGTCTTGTAGCTGGTTTAATGCTAGCTATAGTCATAATATAGGGGTGATATTATTGGAAGTAGATTTACTTTTTAAAATAGCCGGAATAGGAATATTGGTTGCAGTATTAAATCAAGTGCTATCAAAAGCTGGACGTGAAGATCAAGCAATGATGATAACTATAACTGGTTTAATTATTGTTTTAATGTTGGTAATTAGCAAGATAAGTGAATTATTTAACACTGTAAGAAGTGTATTTAACTTGTAATGGTGAGAAATGAATATAATTAAAGTTTGTGCTTTTTGCATTACAGCAGTTATACTAATAGTTATAGTTAGAGAACAAAATAAATCTATCGCATGCTTAATTTCAATAATTGCTAGCGTTGTCATAATGATATATGTAGTTTCAAATATAGACGGAATATTTAATGTTCTAGATAAACTAAGTGCTATTTCAAAGACTGAGTCAAAGTATTTAACACTCATACTAAAGGTTTCAGGTATTGTTTATTTAGTAGAATTTGGTAAAAATTTGTGCATAGATGCAAAAGAAAGTGCCATTGGCACTAAATTAGAAATGGCTGGCAAGGTTATGATAGTGACCTTAACTTTGCCAATACTTAGCCAAATTTTAGAGCAGATAGTGGGGCTTTTATGAGACGAGTAAGTGTGTTAATTATATTGTTTGGAATATGTTTTTTAAGCAATAATCTTTTATATGCGTTTGATACTAATCAAGTATCTGAAGATGTAGGATTAAATAGTATTATAGAAGAATTAAATGAATATACTGAAGGAATGAATTTGCAAGATATTTCAGAAGACTTAATTAGTGGGAAGAGTATTGAATATGATACCATTTTGAAAAAGATTGCAGGAAGCGTTAAAGATTCAATTATACCATGTATGAAAGAAGTATTGTTTCTTCTTACATTTATAGTAATAGTTGGTGTGATGAAAGCATTAGAGCTAGATAACGATAGTACAATAACCAAAGTGGCTAATATTTTAACAGTATTTGTAATAGTTGCATATTTGTTAGTTACTTTTGGAGAATTTGCAGATACTGTTAAGAAAGTGGTTGGGATTCAAAGTTCTATAGTTCAAATTGTATCACCTTTTTTAATGTCATTACTTATACTTACAGGAGCTGTTACTACGGTTGGAATAGTTGAACCGGCTATATTGTTAATTGTTCAGCTAATAAGTTTTAGCGTGAATTATGTAATTATGCCGCTTATTACGGTTACTATTGTTTTTAGTATTATCACAAGCATATCAGAAAAAATAGATTTAGAAAAATTTGGAAGCATGTGTAATAAGACTGCATTGTGGATAAATGCTATTTTGTTAAGTGTATTTTTAGGTGTTACATCACTTGGAACTTCAGTTACCACTAGTGTTGATGGAGTAACATTAAAGGCCACACAGACAGCTGTATCTGGAGTAATACCTGTGGTTGGAAAATTTGTGTCAGACAGTGTGGAGTTTGTAATGGGAGCAACAGAAATAATATCCAAGACTGCAGGAGTGTTAGCTGTAATTACTTTAATAATTGTTATGTTTGGGCCAGTTGTAAAATTAACAATTACTGTTATAGTTACAAGTTTTATAACTGCTGTAGCTGAGAGCATAAATACGGATAAAAGTGTAGTAAAACTTTTAGATAAGTTTTCTGATGTATTTAAAACAATGCTAGGAGTTTTAATAAGTACAAGTGTGACGTTCATAATTTCAATATCAATAGTAATGTCACTTGTAGGGAAAGTAATAGAATAAATGAGGTGGTAATAATGGATTTTAAAGAATATGTGACAAGTATATTGTATATTGCTATTTTTGCAATAATATTAGAATTGTTTTTACCAAATACAAAACTCAAAAAATATGTTTCTAGTTTTATATCACTTCTTATAATACTAACTATAATATCTCCAGTATTTAACTTTTTAAAAGGAAATGGCGTTGAAGAGGCTATAGATAATGCACTTCTTGCTATTTCAAATAATACAGGGACATCTAATGCGACTCAACAAGGAGATTTAAAATTTAAGGAATATATGAATACTACGATAGTTAGTAGAGTAAAAACTAATTTAGAAGAAGAGTTGTTTGATAAGTTTTCTAAAAATCTAAAAGACATTACGACAGTAGAAAAAGTTGAAGTTGAGTTAAACGAGGATTATAAAATAGAGGAAGTAATTGTTTATACAACAGACGGAAGCATAAGTATGGCTAAATTAGTATTAGATAAAATTATATCGGAGTATGATATACCATCAAATATGTTAAAGATTGTTAATAAAGGAGAATAACAAATATGGAGAAATATATAAATAAATTAAAGCATATATTGGATAATGATAAGAAGACTCAGAATTTGATATTAGCTTTATGTTTAATGGCTATGTTGTTATTTGTTCTAAATTATGTATTAAAAAAAGACAATAAGGTGGTGGAAACAAATAGTAGTAATATAACCGTAGAGAGTAAAATAAGTACAGAAGAACGTTTAGAAAAAATATTAAGTGAAATCAGCGGAGTTAGTGAAGTTAGTGTGATGATTAATTATTCGACAACAGATAAAATAGTTCCTGTATATGATATTAAAGAAAATACAGATGAGGAAAAGTCTAATGGTAGAACAAGTATAACTTCAGTTACTCAAAAAAGTGTTGCTTACCAAGATGGAGTAAGTGGTAAAACGCCCATTGTAGAAAGTACAGAGCTTGCAACTGCAGAAGGCGCGATAATAGTTGCAATAGGAGCAAATAGCAACTCGGCTAAAATTAAAGAGGCGGTGTCATGTATTACTGGTATACCATTGTATAAAATAAGTGTATTTGAAAAATAGCGGAGGGATTGATTTGAAAATTATTAAAAGAAGTCAACTTGCACTTTTAAGTTTATCTTTTATGATTATGATTGCAGGATATATAAATTACAAATATGATCCGGAAAGAGAAAAAGATTTAGGGCAAACTGTTCATGTTTCTGGAGCTGATGTTTTTTTATATGATAATATAGGTTCAAATAGCAATAATGTATCTATATATACTGAAAGCAATACAAATACTAACAATAGTAAAAAGTACACTGAAAGTAGTCTTGCAACATTTAGATCTCAAAGAGACAATATGTTTTCTGAATTAGAAGAAACATATAAGGCTGCTATATCTAGTGAGCAAGATACTTCTACAAAAGAACAGTATCAAGAAAAGTTAGCTGATGTTATAAAAAGAAAACATGTTATAAGTATTGTTGAAAATTTAATAAAGTCTAAAGGAATAAAAAATCTTGTTATAGTTCCAACAGGTGATAACGTAAATGTTATTGTAGAATCTGAAGAAGAGCTCACTGAAACAGAGATTGCACTAATAGAGAAAATAATACAAGATGAACTTGGAATAGATGCGGATAAAATAACTATAACTCAGTCGAAATAATTTTTAAGTATTGATTTTTATAATATATGTCTTGGGGGTGATACCACAAGACATTTTTGTATTTTATTTTGTTTACTTATAGTTATGATTAGTGTATAATATATTCGCAATTGAGAGGTAAAAATTACCTTTTGTGCTTGTAAATAAGGGAAAATAATAATATGAAAAATTTAGAAAAAAACATTATAGATACGGGGTTAACAAGCAAAGAAGTAAATGAAAGAATTAAAAAGCGTCAGGTAAATTATGATACTTCTAACCCGACTAAAAGTATAAAAAGAATATTAGTTGAAAACATATTTACGTTATTCAATTTTACCAATATAATACTAGGGATAGCAGTATTACTTGTTGGGTCATATAAAAATTTACTGTTTTTAATAATAATTTCATGTAATACAGCAATTAGTATTATACAGGAAATAAAATCTAAAAGAGCAATAGACAAATTGTCTGTGCTTGCGCAGGTTAAAGTTAATTGTTTAAGAGATGGTAAAAACAAAGAAATAGGAATAAATGAGATTGTATTAGATGACTTGTTACTTATAAATTCAGGAGATCAAATAGTTACTGATTGTGTAATATTAGACGGTGAGGTAGAGGCTAATGAGGCTTTTATTACTGGGGAATCAGATCCGATTTATAAGTCAAAGGGAGATACTTTACTTTCTGGAAGTTTTATTGGTAGTGGAAATTGCAAAGCACAAGTAATTCATGTCGCAGATGATAATTATGCCTCAAAGATTTCAAGTGGTGCTAAGAAGTTAAAAACAATAAATTCTGAGATAATGAAGTCACTAAATGAAATTGTAAGAGTTGTATCTGTAGCTATAGTACCAATTGGTATTCTTCTTTTTTTACATCAATATAATTTAGATGGCAATAGTATAAAATATGCTGTTGTAAATACAGTTGCAGCCATTATAGGGATGATACCAGAAGGGTTGATACTTTTAACTAGTACGGTTTTAGCCGTTAGTGTAATTAGACTTTCTAAAAGAAAGGTACTTGTTCAGGAGTTATATTGTATAGAGGCACTTGCCAGAGTAGATACTTTATGTTTAGATAAAACAGGAACCATTACTGAAGGAAAAATGAAGCTAGATGATGTAGTTGAAATGTCTTGTAAGAAAGAAAAAATAGAAAAAATTCTAAATGAAATAGCGTATGCTTCTGAGGATGAAAATTCTACTATTGATGCCATTAGGGAGAAGTATTCTAAAGTTGGTCAGTGGAAAGCTACAATCAAAATATCATTTTCATCTCAAAAGAAGTGGTCAGGAATAAGTTTTGAGAACGAAGGAAGCTTTGTAATTGGAGCACCTGAGTTTGTGCTAAAAGAAAAATATTCCGAATATCAAAAGAAAATAGAAGAGTTTACTAAAGATTATAGAGTAATGGTGTTGGTTCATTCAAACAATGATTTTAAAGAGAGAAACTTGCCAGACAACTTGGAAGTTTTAGGCTTAATATTGATTAGTGATGCTATTAGAAAAAATGCGAAAGAAACATTAAAGTTTTTCAAAGAACAAGGTGTGGATATTAAACTTATATCTGGTGATAATCCTATAACTGTAGCAAATGTTGCTAAAAAGGTTGGACTAGATAATAGTGATAAATATATAGATATGCAAACTATAAATTCAGAGGATGAAATAGATAGAATAGTCGATGATTATGTTATATTTGGACGTGTAACTCCAATTCAAAAAAAAGAAATTATTAAAGCTTTGAAGGAAAAAGGACATACAGTTGCAATGACGGGTGACGGTGTAAATGATGTACTAGCACTAAAAGAATCTGACTGTAGTATTGCTATTGCCAGTGGTAGTGACGCTACTCGTAATATTTCTGAACTTGTACTTTTAGATTCTGAATTTTCGTCTATGCCTCAAATTGTTGAAGAGGGTAGAAGAACAATAAATAATATAGAAAGATCGGCGACATTATTTTTGTCTAAAACTATATATTCAACAATACTTGCTTTATTTTTCTTAGTTGCAAGTATGCCGTATCCATTTATGCCGATACAGCTGACGCTAATAAGTGTAGTAACAATAGGTATTCCGTCTTTTGTATTAGCGTTGGAACCAAATAAAGAAAGAGCCAAAAAACATTTTTTAAAAAATGTAGTTTCTAAAGCCCTTGGAACGGCTATTACAGATGTTATTTGTATAATTATTACTGTGATACTATGCGGAAGATATAGGATTGCACCAGAAATATATTCAAGCATGTGTGTAGTTGTGACTGGCTTTATAGGAATATTGCTATTGTCAAGTATGTGTAAGCCTTTGGATATATTTAAATCAAATAAAAAAAGTGAGACTAGTCGTCAATCTCAGTGGATTAGAACAATTCTTTTTTATTTGATGCTAGTAATATTAGTGGTAGAAATAACTGTCTTTAATGGGTTATTTTCTATTGTTATTACAAAGGAAGTATTGCCGTTGCTGTTCGTAATATGTATGATAGCATGTCTGTTATTTTTCTTATTTAATTGGATAAATGGAAAGGTATTTAATATAAATGCTCTATGGAATGTTAGAGACTTTTTTACAAAAACCGTAAAGAAAGCTTCTAGGGAGTAAAATAAAAAACTGTTCTTTGCAGTTTTTTGCAGTTATATTTAATATATGTAAAATATGCAAAATTTGTTATATGTTATAGAAATTACTGTAAATTGTTGTAAAATTGTTGTAAATATAAGCTTAAAATGTTAAAATGTAAGCATGAAGCATAAAGCTCAAAATTTAATTAAATTTGGAGGGAATTTATTTTGGATATATCTAGTACTAACATATGGGTATATATTTCTTCGCACAGTGAGGAAGTAACAGGTAGCAATATCCTTTTTAAAGTAAATTGGTCGGATGGCCGGGAGGTCAAATTTGTAGTAGATTGTGGACTTTTCCAAGAGAGTAAGTGGGAATCGAACAATCACGAAAAATTCCCGTATAAGCCTGATGAACTGGATTTTGCAATAGCTACACATTTCCATACAGATCATATAGGTAGATTTCCATATCTCATGAACGAAGGGTTTGGAGGTAAAATATATACAACAACAGAAAGTAAAGTAATGTTTCCGTTAATGCTGGGATTTACAGCAGATATTATGTTGGATAACTTCACAAAGAAAATGGGCGAGTGGAAAAACGAGCGCAAAAGAAGAAAGAAGACAATATGCAATGAAAGACGCAACAAATCGAAGTTTAAAGGAAAAAACAAGAGACGATTTGAATTTAAATCTAAAGATATTTTTAACGATAAGCCAGAGATCCTATTTACAAGAAATGATGTTGCAAAGCTTCAAAGGCAGGTTGTTGGTGTAGAGTTTGATGCTGCTTTTTCTCCGTGTGATGGAATAGATGTTAAGTTTTATAAAAATGGCCATGTGCTTGGAGCTGCTGTTACAGTTATAACTTTAAAGGACAGGTCAGAAGAACTCAACATTCTAATAACAGGAGATTATTCAGATCGAAACGCAGTTACAGGGATAGAGTCATCAGTACCAGAAAGAGTATTAAACAAGATTAATCTTGTTGTTTCTGAATCAACTTATGGCGCTTCTCCAGTAGTAAGAGACACTCAAAAAGATTATAATTTACATCTCGAACTCATAAAAGATACTATAAAAAACGGTAAAAAACTCATATACATGGTAAATGCAGTTGAACGGCCGCTTGTAGTATTAAGAGAATTGCAGTATATCATGGAGCATGAAGAAATAGGCAAAGAACTCGCAAAGCATACTATATATTTCGATTCCACTTCAGGGATTGCAGCTCTTGGGGCATACAAAAAAATTCTTGGTGAAGAAGGACTTAATCTTCCAAAGAATTTTAAAACCATAACTGCTACCGAACGAGAAGAAGTTTTTGGCGTGCTTGCGTCAAAAAAGCCAGTTTTCTTAATGGTTACATCTCCTCAGTTTACTCAGGGTTCATTCGCAATTTATGCAGATAAGTTAATACCAGATTCAAGAGTTAACATGCTGTTTTGCTCATATGTATCTGAATGTGTTACCAACATTATAAATTTACCTCATGGGATTCATATGATGTATAACGGCGTAAAACTTGCTAAGAATTGTGCAATGTACAAAGTGGGCCACTATTCTTCTCATGCGACGATTTCAGACCTTAAATATCTTTTAGATGCATGTTACATTAAAAATACAATTTTGTTTTTGCATGGAACAAATGTAGCAAAAGATAATATGGTAGAAGTTTTCTCGGATGATAGAGTAACCACATATGCAATGCTTAAAGGTAAAACAATAAGAGTAAATCGTTTTGGCATAACAAAAGTATATTAGTTTATTTAATACAAGGGACTGAAAAAGTCCCTTGTGTTTTTTGTTCTTTTTTGTTAAAATATATTTGGTGATAATATTATGAAAATTTCTACAAGAGGAAGATATGCTTTACGTGTTATGATAGATTTGGGCGAAAATAGTAATGGTAGTTTTATACCTTTAACAGATATTGCCCTAAGACAAGATATTTCCTTAAAATATTTAGAGCAAATTGTGGCCATGCTTAATAAAGCCGGATTTTTAGAGACTGCTAGAGGAAATATGGGAGGATACAGACTTGCGAAAAAACCAGAGGAATATATAGTAGGAGATATTTTAAGAGCGACAGAAGGTGACTTGTCCCCAACATATTGTTTAACAGAAGAAGGCGCGTGCGCAAAAAAAGACAAATGTAAAACATATTCTTTTTGGAAGGGATTAGATACAGTTATAGCTGAATATGTAGATAGTAAAACATTGAAAGATTTGATATAAGGTCGAGTGTTACAATACCCGACTTCTTTTATTTATCTATATCCTATTGACATACTAGGAGATAAGTGATATAATTCCTAGTATTACAGTATGAAAGGAGAAAATATGAAAGAAGTATATTTAGATAACGCAGCAACTACTAAAATAGATAGTTCAGTTTTAAGTGATATGGTGGACTGTTACAAAAATCAATTTGGTAACGCCTCTTCAATATATAAAATAGGAAGAGATGCAAGGGCATGTGTAGAAAATTCAAGGGAGGTAATTGCCAAGATATTAAACGCTAAACCTGAAGAAATATATTTTACATCTGGTGGAAGTGAAGCAGATAATATGGCTGTAAAAGGAATAGCCCATGCGTATAAAAATAAAGGAAAACACATTATAACATCAAAAATAGAACATCCAGCTGTGCTAGAAACTTGTAAAGCTTTGGAAAAAGAAGGTTTTAGTGTAACGTATCTTAACGTAGATAGTAACGGAATAGTTGATTTAGAAGAATTAAAATCCGCTATAAGACCAGATACTATTTTAATAAGTATAATGTTTGCAAATAACGAAATAGGAACGATAGAACCAATTAAAGAGATAGGAAAAGTCGCTAAAGAACATAATGTTATATTCCATACAGATGCTGTACAAGCAGTTGGAACACTAAAAATTGATGTGAAAGATTTAAATATAGATGCAATGTCTTTGTCTGGGCATAAGTTTTATGGTCCAAAGGGTATTGGGGCGTTATATTTAAGACAAGGTATAATTATAGATAAGCTAATTTGTGGAGGACACCAAGAGAAAAATCGTCGTGCTGGTACAGAAAATGTACCTGCAATAGTTGGTATGGCAAAGGCGATGGAGTTGGCGTATGCAGACTTGGAAGAAAATGAAAAAAGAATTAAAGAGCTTAGAGATTATTATGAAGAAAGTATAATTGAAAAAATACCATACATTAAGTTAAATGGAGATAAAAACAATAGGCTACCTGGAACAAGTAATATTTCATTTAGGTTTATTGAAGGTGAAGGGCTTCTTTTAAACCTTGATTTAAAAGGAATATGTGCTTCAAGTGGAAGTGCATGTACATCTGGGTCACTTGATCCATCACATGTATTACTTGCAATAGGATTAAGCCATGAAGTGGCACATGGTTCACTTAGAATAAGTATTGGAAGAAACAACACTAAAGATGAAATAGATTATTTGATAGATTCATTAGTGGAGATAGTAGAAAGGCTAAGAGAAATGTCACCATTATGGGAGAAATTTATTGAGGAGGAAAAAGTATGAATTATTCAACAGAAGTGGTAAAACATTACACAAGTCCTAGAAATGTAGGTAAAATTGAAAATGCTTCTGGAATAGGGGAAGTTGGAAATCCTGTTTGCGGAGATATAATGAAAATATATATAAAAGTTGAAAATAATATAATAACAGACGTAAAATTTAAGACTTTTGGCTGTGGAGCAGCAATTGCTTCTAGTAGTGTCACAACAGAACTTATTAAGGGTAAGACACTAGAGGAAGCATTAGCACTTAAAAATGGAGATGTTGTACAAGCATTAGGCGGATTACCTCCAGTAAAACTTCATTGTTCTGTTTTAGCAGAGGAAGCAATACATGAAGCAATAGCAGATTTTTATCGTAAAGAAGGAAAAATGACAGAAGAAGAGATTAAAATTAAATGTAAGTTAAAGGATGACTCTCATAAGAGTTGCTGTATGGTAAAAAATGAAAAATAATAGGGTAATGCTTGGAATGAGCGGCGGAGTGGATAGCTCTGTCGCTGCAATTCTTCTAAAAGAACAAGGGTATGAAGTGATTGGTGTGACAATGAAACTTCTAGATGATGAAGTAGAAGGGGTATGTTGCAATTTAGCATCTACTTGTGATGCCAAAAGAGTTTGTGACTTTTTAGGTATTCCACACTATACATTAAATTTTAAGGAAGAATTTAAAACACATGTTATAGACGATTTTGTTGACTCGTATAAAAATTGTAGGACACCTAATCCATGCATAGAATGTAATAAATATTTAAAATTTGGGGCTATGTATAAAAAAGCTTTGGAACTTGATTGTGAGTATATTGCAACAGGTCATTATGCAAAGATTGAATATGATAAAAAATATAATATCCTTGTGTTAAAGAAAGCTAATGCATCAAAAAAAGATCAAAGTTATGTGTTATATAACACTCCAAAGGAGTTATTACCTCATTTGTTATTTCCTTTGGCAAATTTTAAAGAAAAAGAAGAAATACGTGCTATAGCAAAAAAATATAACTTACCAGTTGCAAATAAACCAGATAGTGAAGATATTTGCTTTATACCAGATGGAAATTATGCAAAGTATTTGGAAGAAAATTCGTCTATTAAACCTACAGTAGGAAATATAGTAGACAAAAATAGTAAAATATTTGGGAAGCACGCAGGCATGTATAAATATACAATTGGACAAAGAAGAGGGCTTAAAGTATCTTACAAAAAACCTTTGTATGTAACAGGATTTAATAAAACAAAAAATGAAGTAATAGTTGGAGAAGAGCAAGAACTGTATACAAAAGAATTCATGGTGCAAGATATAAATTTACTAGTACTAGACAAACTAGAAAGCCCTATGCATGTTAGTGTGAAAACAAGATATTCTACAAAATCAAATGAGGCAGTTATATATCCTATTGGCGATGAAATAAAAGTTGTGTTTGATACATCACAACGAGCAATAACTCCTGGGCAATCAGCAGTATTTTACGATGGAGACATAGTATTAGGTGGAGGGAAAATAAAATAGTAAGGCATTCCTTGCTATTTTTTTGACATTTTGGTAAAATGTAATAATGAGGGTGAGATTTTGAAGAAGAATGATATATATACAGTAGAAGTTATAGACAATGGTATGGAATTAGAGGGCATATGTAAAGTAGATAATATACCTGTTTTTGTACCGGGTCTAATTAAAGGCGAAACAGCAAAAATTAAAATTGTTAAAGTGAACAAATCATATGCATTTGGGAAAATAGAAGAAATATTAAAAAAATCTATATATAGGGATAGTCCATCATGTGATAGTTATAAAAGATGTGGTGGGTGTGAAGGCTTACATATAGATTATGATGCAACGTTGGACATAAAAAGGAATAATGCTATAAATACTTTAAAAAAGCAACATATTGATTTTGATTTTTCAAATAGTTTAATTTATGGAATGGGTAATCCATATAATTATAGAAATAAAGCACAGTATCCAGTAAGAGATATTGAGGGTAAACTTAAAATAGGAATGTTTTCTAAAAGAACACATAATTTAGTAGATACTAATGTGTGTCTGATACAGGACACAAGAATTAATGGTATAGTTCAAGTTATATATGATATATTAGTAGAAGCAGACTTTAGTGGATATAATGAAGAACTGAATATTGGGGACATACGAAATATAATAGTAAGGCGTGGTTTTCACACAGATGAGATTATGTTAGTTTTTGTGGTTAACAATGAAAAACTTATCAAAGATAAAAGATGGCAAAAAGTTGTAGAAGAAATTTGCCAGAGAATAAGTGATGTTATATCAGTTTGTATAAATGTTAATATTGATAAAACAAACGTAATTTTGACGGATAATACAGTTTGCATATATGGTAAGGATTATATTACAGATTATATAGGAGAGTTTAAATTTAAAATAGGCGCAAATTCATTTTTCCAAGTTAATACGCTTCAAGCTGAAGTTTTATATAACGTATTAAAAGAAAATCTTAAACTTAACGGGAACGAAAAATTGCTAGATTTATATAGTGGAGTTGGTAGTATTGGCATATTTTTGAGTAAATGTGTAGGTCTAGTTTACGGAGTTGAAATAGTTAAACAAGCTGTAGAGATGGCAAAAGATAATATAAAAATCAACAATATTTCTAATGTTAAATATATAGCTGGTGATGCAACAGAAGAAATTGCAAGGCTTAAATGCGAAGGAGTGGAGTTTGATACAGTGGTAGTAGATCCTCCTCGTAAAGGTTTAGATAGTGAAGGAATAGAAACATTGAAAAAAATAAAAGCTTCTAAAATTGGATATGTTAGTTGCAATGTATCAACTCTAGCACGTGATTTGAAACTTTTAGCAGATACATATGATGTTAAGTCTATTAACTTTGTGGATATGTTTCCGTTTACGCGGTCATGTGGAGTGCGTTGCGGTACTTAGTATTAGATGACATATTAGTTAAATAAATGTGTAATTCTAATTACATGGTAAGGAGAAAATATGAAAAAATTAAACGTTGTATTTGTATTTGATAAAGATGAAAAGAACATTCTCATGTGTAAGAGAGAAAAAGAACCATATAAGGGAAAATTTAATTTAGTTGGTGGTAAAGTAGAGGAAGCTGAAGATGAATTAACTGCGGCATATAGAGAGCTACAAGAAGAGACTGGTATAACATCTGATGATATTGTTTTAACTAATATTATGAATTTTGAATACAAAATTCCTGATATGGAGTTAGAAGTATATGTTGGTAAATTGAACAAGGAAGTAGAACTAGTTGAAGAAGTAAATAAACTTTATTGGATTGATAAAAAAGAAAACTTTTTTGACATGGACAAGTTTGCGGGAGAAGGAAATATAGGTCATATGTTAATGCAAGTCGATAATTACAAAGATAAATTGTTTAATTAAAATATTTATTGTGCAATTGACTATTGTATAATTTGTAATATAATGTTTGGTGTATAGGGGGTATGATAAATGAATTTAGCAACTGAACAATTAACTAGTGTGGCAAGCTGGTTAAACTCAACTTTTGAAGGCTTTGATAATGTTATTTTAAGTCTGCTTCATAATTTAGCATTGAGTGCAGGAGATGTGTTTACGCCGCTGTTTAAAGGAATTAGCCTTTTAGCGGAAAAAGGTATATTATTTATAATTATTGCAATTGTTTTTATGATGTTTAGAAAAACAAGAAAACTTGGAATTTGTATGTTTGGTGCAATAGCTTGTGGAGCCATTATAACTAACTTTGTATTTAAAGATTTTATAGCAAGACCAAGACCATTTATTGCAAATGAAACATATAAATTGTGGTGGGAAGCAGCAGGAGCTGTTTTAGAAGATGGTTTTTCTTTCCCATCAGGTCATGCTACTGCAACTATGGCAGCAATGACAGCAGTATTTTTATGCTGTAATAAAAAATATAGCTGGATTGGATTTATATTTGTAATACTTATGGGTATATCTAGAAACTATCTTATGGTGCATTATCCATCAGATATTTTAGGCGGAGTGATTTCAGGACTAATTGGAGCCGTGATTGCGTATTATATAACAAAGTTGATATATTACATATTGAGCAAAAATCCAAATAACAAATTCTGTAAATTCGTTTTAGAATTTAGCTTAAGCAAAGATAAATAAATATAAAAGTAGGTGGTACTTGAAAGTTCACCTGCTTTTGTGGTAATATGCTTTGGTAATATAATGATATAAACCATATATTTACGCTTGAAATGCTAATATTTATGTGATAAAATTCATGTGGTAATGGCAAATGAAATATAATTTAAAGGAGGTGCATTGTCATTTTTTACGCTAAAACAGACATTGGGAAAAGAAGAGAGAATAACGAGGATTATATTCTTACATATAATCTTGGTGACACATGCACAGCATATGTCTTGCTAGATGGAATTGGGGGAGCGTCTAGTGGTGAAGTTGCAAGCAAGACTGCTGCAAATAAGGTTATAGAGTATTTGAAAGATAATTATGTCATTTCAAGCGATATAAAAGATAATACAGAACAGGTAAGTTTGGCTGTAAAGTATGCTAATAAATGTGTTTATGAAATGAATAAAGAAAACAAATCATATAAAGATATGGGAACTACGGTAGCGTTGTTAGTTGTGGATGGTTCTATGGCTTACATTGCAACAGTAGGAGACTCAAGAATATATGAGGTAACAGAAAATAAAATAGAACAATTGACAGAAGATGATACGTACGTCAATGCTTTGGTTAAAGATGGAATTATAACTAAAGATGAAGCAAAAACTCATCCAGATAAGCATGTGTTGCTTAAAGCTCTTGGTATAACTAAATCAATAACTTTTGATGTAAAGAGATTATATAATGCAAAAGGAAGACGCTTCTTATTATGTAGTGACGGATTGTATATATGCGTAAGTGAAGAAAAAATATTTGAAATAGTATCTAGTAATCCACCTGAGGAAATATGCAATAAGCTTGTAGAAGAAGCAAACAATAATGGTGGAATGGATAATATAACGGTAATGTATATAGAAGTATAAAAGGAGGGGTATCTTTGGACTTAGTAGGAAAAACACTAGGAGCAAGATATGAAATTTTAAAAGAAATAGGCGAAGGTGGTATGGCTACCGTATATAAAGCCAGATGTAAGTTGCTTAATAGGTATGTAGCAGTAAAAGTTTTAAAAAATGAGTATTCTAGAGATTTAGAGTTTGTTAAACGTTTTAGGGCAGAAGCTCAATCAGCAGCAAGTTTAACACATCCAAACATTGTATCAGTATATGATGTTGGAGAGGAAAACGGCATTAACTATATAGTAATGGAGCTATTAGAGGGTGATACTTTAAAAGATGAAATAGAAAAAAAAGGAAAGCTTCCGAGTGATGTGGTATTAAAATATGCAAGCCAGATTGCATCTGCTTTAGAAGCTGCTCACAATTCAAAAATAGTACATAGAGACATTAAACCACAAAACATTGTGCTTACATCAAACAATATTGCTAAAGTAACTGACTTTGGAATAGCTAAAATGAGTTCTAAGGATACCATAACGAGTGCATCTAGTACCATGGGATCAGTTCATTATTTTTCACCAGAACATGCCAAAGGTTGTTACACTGATGAAAAATCTGACATATATTCTTTAGGTGTTGTAATGTATGAAATGGCAACAGGAAAATTGCCGTTTAATGCAGATACACCTGTAACAGTAGCACTAAAGCAAATTCAAGAAGATCCAGTTCCTCCAAAGGACATAGAACCTTCTGTTTCACTTGCTTTGAATGATATAATACTTAAAGCTATGGCTAAAAAACCTTCTGACAGGTATCAGTCAGCAAGCGCAATGTTAGATGATATATTTGCTGCAATAAATAATCCGTCTCATATTTTTTATAAGGCAGAGGAGAAAAAGAGTAGTGGTTTTACTCAAGTAGTTCCAATTATAGGGGTAAAGCCAGAGGATAAACCTAAATTGGAAGATGCAGAGTTTGGCGGACGCAAGGGAATGAGAGAGAATACAAAAGAAAAGAAGAGCAAATCTAAGAAAAATGTAATGATAGTAAGTATATGTATTATAGCTGCGATTTCTTTAACTGGCCTTGGCATTTTAGCTGCAAAGCTTATTAAAACTATAAATTCAAAGAAACCGGTTGAAAATGTAGATGTAATAACTGTTGCTCCAAATCTTATAGGTCAGGTATATGAGGACATAAAGGCTGAATATGAGAAAAAAGGGCTTGCTCTTACAGTTGGTAAATATGTAAATGATGCAGAACATGAAGCAGGAGTGATAGTTTATCAATCAGTAAAAGAAGGCGAAAAAATAGTAGGCGGTAAAATAGAAGTTAATATTAGCAAAGGCGCAGAGACAGTAACTATGATAGAAGTTGTTGGCAAAGACTATAAAGTAGCAAAATATGAGTTAGAATCACTTGGTCTTAAACCAGTGTTTAAATTTGAAAAGAACGATAAAGTTGAAGCAAATTTAATAATAGAACAGGATGTCAAAAAAGGTGAGATTGTAAATAAAGGAAAAGAAATAAACATAAAAGTAAGTGAAGGTAATGGCAAAGTAAAAGTAATAGTTCCTGGTGTACTTGGGGATAAATATTCAGATGCTAAAGCAGAATTGGATAAACTAAAGCTTGTTGTAAATGTAAATTATGATACAGATACGAGTAAAGCTGATGGAGTTGTTTTAGCACAAAGTATAAAGCAAAACTCAGAAGTTGATGAAGGAACAATGATTGAACTTACAGTAAATAGACTACAAAAAACTACAACAGCTACAATACCTATATCTACGTTGGCTGCTGGAAAGACAGGAAACATAGTAGTTAGAGTGGAAGCGACTGTGGAGGGTGTAACAAACACTGTGTATAATGCAACAGTTAGCGAGCCATATGCAGATACAACAGTTAGTATAAATGGCTTCAGTGATGCAAAAATAAAGATATACATAGATAATACTTTAGTTAGTGAAAAAACAATCACATTTTAATTAAAGAAAAGAGGTAACGTATGAAGAAAATAGCAATAATGACGGCTGGAGGAGACTGTACTGGTCTTAATGCAGCAATTAAATCTGTAGTACTTAGTGCTCACCAAAAAGGAGTTGAAGTAGTTGGTATTATAGATGGATATAAAGGGTTTGTAGAGGGGCTATATAGACCTCTTACACCCGAGGATGTAGCAGATATAGAAGAACTTGGAGGAACAATGCTTGGTTCTTCAAATAAAGAATGCCCATTTTATTATCTTGTAGATAAGAAGAATATGAAATATGAGGATAAAACGGATGATGGCATAAACAAGTTAAAAGCACAGGGTGTAGAAGGACTAGTCGTAATTGGAGGAGATGGTACATTAGATTCTGCTAGAGTTATTGATGAAAGAGGTTTACCTACTGTAGGAATTCCTAAAACCATAGATAATGACATGGTAGCTAGTATGCCAACAATAGGGTTCTTTACTGCTGTAGAAACAGTTAAAGAAGCAATATCTAGAGTAAGAACTACAGCATTTTCTCATAGAAGAGTTATAACTGTAGAAATAATGGGTAGAACTTCTGGATTTTTGACATTGTATAGTGGAGTTGCGTCTGCAGCAGATGTTATACTTTTACCAGAATTAGATTATGATTTAGATAAAGTATGTAAAAAAATAGAAGAAGTTACGAAATATAAAAGGTATGCTATTGTTGCCATTTCTGAAGCGGCTAAAGAAGTAGGTAAAAAATCTTCAGTGTCACTTGTCTTAAAAGATAGTTTTGATCAGGTAAGATACGGTGGCGTTGCAGAAAAACTTGCAAGACAAATAGAGGAAAAAACAGGAATTGAGTGCAGACATGTAGTGTTAGGCCATGTTCAACGTGGCGGTACGCCTTCTGCACAGGATATAATACTTGCAGTACAACTTGGAAATTATGCGTTTGAGCTATTAAATTCTGGTGAATCAGGGTATATAGTTGGCATGGATAGCGATAAACTTGTCAAAATGCAATATCCTAAAGAAAGGGCACCAAGGGTGTTAGATGTAAAAACAAACCCTGTTGTAAAAACAGCCAGAGCAATGGGAATAGGTTTTGGTGATTAATTTGTTATTGAAAAAACATAGTATTTGTGTTAAAATATAACTATTATTATAGTCAAAAGGCATTAAAAAGCGGTGAACCCAGCCATTAAATTGGGATTTAAAAAAGCGAGATTAGAGACTAAACTCTGATCTCATTTTTATTTATCGTATGTTGTTGAACGAATATTAAGAAGTGAATATAATATGTTAAATTTAAAACTTTAATCATGTTTTATTGACAAAAAATTTATCACCTTGTATACTTTTACAAGGTGGTAATTTTGTCTAAGTATTGCATTGTAGATTTTAGGATGAGAAAAGTTGAAAAAGAGTATATTAAGTCTTTAGGCTATGAAATTATAGAAAATAAATTTAATTTGAAGACTTATGACGAGATATCTTCTCATGTAGATATATACTATTTAAATGTAAATGGAAATATTTTTTGCGCACCAGGTAAAAAAATAGATGGTTTTAATATGCTAGTTGGAAATTCTGAAGTGGGTAGTGCGTACCCGGAAGATGTTCTATATAACATGGCTATTATCGGGAGAAACGCAGTTCATAATTTCAAACATACAGACAAAAATGTGTTAGCATATTTAAAAGGAGCAGGGTATAATCTTGTACAGGTAGATCAAGGTTACACGAAGTGCAGCACTTGTGTTTTATCAGATAACGCTTGCATAGTTTCAGATATAGGAATTGCTAGAACATTACTTGATTTAGGTGTGGATGTACTTTATGTATCTGAGCCAGATATAAAATTACTAAAAAGGACAAACAAAATATTTGTAGATGAAGAAAGAATGCGTTTTGAGTATTCAGATATGTCTGGATTTATAGGGGGAGCATTAGTAAGGCTGGGTGACACAGTGATACTTTTTGGAGACAAAGCCAACCTAATAAACGGCAGCAAAATACAAAAATTTATCGAAAGCAAAGGGTTAAAATTCCATTATTTCGAAGGGTTAGATATAATAGATTATGGTGGAATAATAGAGGTGGAAAAGAATATATGAGCGAGTTATTAGAAAAACTAAATCCAGTGCAAAGAGAGGCGTGTGCATATACGGGAGGACCTTTACTTATACTAGCGGGAGCAGGCTCTGGTAAAACACGCGTTTTAACGCATAGAGTTGCATATCTTATCGAACAAGGACTTTGCAATCCATGGGAAATACTTGTTGTTACTTTTACAAATAAAGCAGCAAAGGAAATGAAAGAACGAGTAGAAAGCTTAGTGGGAGAAAATGTAAAAGTTGAATGGCTTGGAACATTTCATAGTATTTGTGTGAGGATTTTAAAAAGAGATATAGAATATCTAGGATATTCAAAGGATTTTAACATTATAGATGAACAAGATAAGCAGAAGCTAATTAAACAAATTTTGAAAGATTTAAAAATAGATGAAGATAAATTTAGTGCTTCTTCTATTGCTAGTAGTATAAGCAAAGCCAAAGATGAATTAAAAACAGCTGTAGATTATGAGAGGGAAGCCTCTGGAGATTACAAAGAAGAGCAAATTGCTAAAGTATATAGAGAATACCAAGCGTTGCTTAAGAAAAATAATTCAGTAGATTTTGATGATTTAATATTTTTGACGGTAAGATTGTTTGAAGAAAATCCATCTAGACTTGAATACTGGCAAAATAAATTTAAATACATATTAGTAGATGAGTATCAGGATACAAATCATGCACAATTTAAAATAATATATATGTTAGCTGGTGCTAGTGGCAATGTTTGTGTTGTTGGTGATGAATCTCAAAGTATATATGGATTTAGAGGAGCGGATATTTCAAATATATTGGAATTTGAAAAGGCATATAAAGACGCTAAAGTAGTTAAACTGGAACAAAATTACAGAAGCACAAAGACGGTTTTAGCGGCTGCAAATGCTGTAATTAAGAACAATAAATCTAAAATAGATAAGTCATTGTGGACTGAAAATGATGATGGTGATAAAATTGACTTGTTCTTTGCTAAAAATGAGTATGATGAGGGCCAGTATATTGTAGATACAATAGATAAGATGGCAAGAGATAATAATTATAATTATTCAGATTTTGTTGTGTTATATAGAACTAATGCACAATCACGTGCAATAGAAGAAGTATTTATGAGAGAAGGAACTCCATATAGAATAATAGGTGGTCTAAAGTTTTATAGCCGTAAGGAGATAAAAGACATAATTTCATATTTAAAACTTATAAATAACCCAAAGGACAATGTATCCTTTACAAGAGTAATAAATGAACCCAAAAGAGGTATTGGTGACACCACAGTAGACAAAATTAGAGAGATAGCAGAAAATAGTGGAACAAGTATGTTTGAAGTTCTTGAAAATGATATCCAGGTGGCTGGATTTAGATGTAGTGCAAAGCTTATTGAATTTAGAGATATAATTAAAAGTATACGTGATAGTGTAAGTATGGGACTATCTAATGCTGATACAATAGATAAAGTATTATCTCTTACAGGATATATGCATGAATTGGAAATAGACAAGTCTAAAGAAAGTGATAGTAGAATAGAGAATATTAAGGAATTAGTTGGTGTTGCTAAAAACTTTGATGAAGAGTCTGCAGATAACGCTTTAGGAGATTTCTTAGATAGTATTGCATTAGTTTCAGATATAGATAATCTTGATGAATCTGAAAGTGCAGTTACTTTAATGACAATGCATAATGCAAAAGGATTGGAATATCCAGTAGTATTTATGGTTGGAATGGAAGAGGGATTGTTCCCTTCTAGACGCGCTATAGATGAAGATAATGTAGAAGAAGAAAGAAGATTATGTTATGTTGGAATAACTAGAGCAGAAAAGCACTTGACTCTTACAATGGCAAAACAAAGAACGATGTATGGCTCTACAACATATACAGTTCCATCTAGATTTGTTTCCGAAGTACCAGATGAAGATTATTCTGAAAAAGCTTTAGATAACAAAGAAAATGGATATAATAAAACATCTTCTAGATATAATGATGATGAATATGGAGCTACTCAAAAGTTTATTAGAAATGGAGGAGCAGATTCTATTTTCACTTTTAGAAATTCTTCTGGTAAAAGTTCTAAATCTTCAAGTATTGGTATTGATGTTTCAAGTTTCTTAAAAAACGTAAATGGTATAACAAATAAAATTAAAATAGAAAGTGATAATTTGGATATGCCAGAATTTGAGGTGGGAATGAGAGTACGACATAAAAAGTTTGGTGATGGACAAATTCTTACCTTAGATGATAGCGATGATTCTTTAATTGCTGAAATACATTTTGACAGATTTGGTACAAAGAGATTAATAGTTGGTTCTTCTACTTTAGAGATTTTGTAGAAATATGCAGAAAAATGTTGCAACTATAATTTAGTTTCGGTATAATATTTGTGTAGTAAATACAAAGTAACAAAGGAGGAAATATATGGAATTACTTAAAGTATCTGCCAAGTCTAGCCCAAATGGCGTAGCTGGCGCAATTGCAGGATTAGTTAAGGAAAATGGAAAGGTAGAAATGCAGGCAATAGGGGCTGGTGCAATAAATCAAGCAGTAAAAGCGGTAGCAATAGCGAGAGGATTTATGATACCAACAGGAGTAGATATTACTTGTACACCATGTTTTACAGAAGTTATGATAGACGACTCTGAAAAAACTGGGATAAGATTTTGTATTGAAAGTAAAAATTTAAATTAGATATATGATAACACCCATAAGAATTTACTTATGGGTGTTATTTAGTGTTAACTTTTTGTGTGTCGTAATGTTTTGAATTTACCAGGGTATGCTAGGTTTATTGCCGCAATTGGGCTGTTATTGCAATAGTTCTTAAGTAAGCCACCTAAGTGATTGACTCTAAATATATTTGCTGTTAGTTGATTTATTATCTGTTCATCATTCCAGCAAAGTATATCTTCTATAAGCCACTTTATTGCATCAATGGCTTTGGATTCAGTCCAAACATCGATTTTTAATACTTCCCATTCCTTAAATGTGTCGCCTGTTGCAGTGGATATCAACTCAAAAGTGCCACCAGCAGCACGTATTGCTTTCGAACCACCGTATTTTATAATCATTTTTGAATTGATTTTAGAAATATCTTCTAGTCTGCTCAAATTTAAATTTTCTTTTTGGGCAACCCATAAGATAAAGTCTTTTTGATTTTTTTTATCTTGCCAAAAGTTAGCTGACACTTTTGAGGCTTCCCAACGTTTAATGTTAAGTTCAGGAAAAGAGTATTGAATTAACGAAAAAACGTCGTAATTAAATATTTTTCTAAATCCTCCTATATAATTTTGAAATAGAAAACCCTGGTTTATATGGCATATTTGAGTACGTGACATGTTATACATGTTTATACAAACATACCGCAATATCTCCTTACAAGTATCCCTATTTAAAAAATTGTTTGGAAACCTTTTGAGTTTACCGGTTATAACTTTGAAATATACCTCTGTGTCCGTTAAGTTTGAATTGTCTGTTCTAAATTTTTTGTACATATTAATTCTCCTTATTTAAGTAAAATTTAACTGACAACCAATAACATTATACCATTTGGTATACATAAAATCAATATATTTAAAGATTAAAAGGTGCAGATAATAAAATATGGAGGTCAACAGTAGTTGACCCCCACATTATAAGACAACTGAATGCCGTCTTATATCACGACATTACTTGGAGATGGAATCCCAACGAGCTTTCAGCACAGGATCTTGAATTTCTTCACCATTTGAGAATGGTACGAATATTCCAGATTCGATGTATCCAGCATTTCGGAGTTCATCCAAAATTTTGTACCCCTTTGCTACATAGGTTTTGCCATTGCGATAGACGAAAACCACTTTCCCATTGTTGGAGCAGAAATGTCCAATTTGATCAACAACGGCACAGTCTAACACTGTGGAATTGAGAACAGGGTAATAGCAATCCTCATAATAGAGGTGCTTTACCTTGACGCCAGTAGAAGGCATCTCAAAACAGTTTTGAAGTGTTTCGTCGCTGATGGTACCGATGTGAAGTCTGTCACAATAAGTGGTGCAATCCTTAATGAATTCTTCCTCATAGGACTTACGTGCCTTTAAGCGGAGCGCATCCCATTTGAATTGTTCACTCTTTGGATAATCTCCGTTGCTAAACGGAACGTAGAAGTATTCTTCCTTGAAACCGTTAGAGCAAAGAAGATGCAAGACACTACGAGTGCACGGGGTGACATAGATCTCATTATCCGAAACAAAGCAGACCGTTGAGTTATTCGTTGCAAAGCAACCATTGAACTTCGGTGCAAGTTCCGAAACATCGATGATCTCTTCTTTAGAGAATTGCGGGAAAACTGCTGTCATGCCAGGGTAAATCCGAACAGCTTCTTCTTTGATGGAATCCATAGTCGTGTTTTTGTTAGTCATTTCACTAACCTCCAATAAAAATTTTGTAGTCAAACCAAGTCGCCAAACACATATTGGATATTTAAATGATTTGATATATATATTATATCACATTTACATAAAAAAGTAAAATTTCGTAATGAGAGAGACCTTTAATAAACAAAAAAGCCGCTCAATAATTTGAACGACTTAAACTGGTGACCCATACGGGAATCGAACCCATGATTCAGCCTTGAGAGGGCTGCGTCTTAACCGCTTGACCAATGGGCCATATAAGACAATATTTATTATAACAAAAGGAAGTCTAAAAGTAAACAAATATGTAGAAAAATTATTGAAAAAAATATGTAAAACATATATAATACTAAAAAAGAAGGAGTGTTTATAGTGATAGAAATTAAAAATTATAGCAAGTCATATAGCGGTAATAAGGTGGTAGATGACATTTCTTTTAAAGTAGATGATGGGGAGATATTTGGTTTTATTGGACATAATGGTGCCGGTAAAACTACTACTATAAAGTCTATAGTTGGAATATTAGATTTTGAAGAAGGAGATATTTTAATTAACGGAATAAGCATAAAACAAAAACCTATAGAATGCAAAAGACAGATTGCATATGTTCCAGATAATCCAGATATATATGACAATTTAAAAGGAATAGAATATTTGAATTTTATTGCGGATATATTTGAAATATCTAAAGATGTGAGACTTAATAGATTTAAAAAGTATTCTGATTTGTTTGGAATGACTAGGTATCTAGGAGATGAGATATCTACATATTCCCATGGAATGAAGCAAAAATTAGTTATAATTTCTGCACTAATTCACGATCCGAAAGTTTTGGTGTTAGATGAGCCATTTGTTGGACTTGACCCAAAAGCAGTATTTGATTTAAAAGAAGTAATGAAAGAATTATGTAGTTTGGGAACCAGCGTTTTCTTTTCAACTCATATATTAGATGTGGCTGAAAAGTTATGTGATAAAGTAGCAATTATTAAAGCTGGAAAAATAGTTAAGATAGGAAGTATGGACGAAATTAAAGGGGATACTTCTTTGGAAAATGTATTTTTGGAGTTGGTGTAAAATATGATTGGTAAAATATTGATTTTACTCAAAGCAGATAGACACAGTATAAACATACTAAATACCGACATAACAAAAAACAAATTTAAAAATATTAGTTCTACTGCTTTTGTAATTATTATAATAGGGATACTTTGCTATGCTATGGGAATGTATGCAAATCTGATGGCTGAACAGTTATATAAACAAGGATATACTTATGTTATGTTAGCTTTGATGATTTTCGTATCACTTATACTTTGTGTGGTAAACACTATTTATAAATCTCAGGGCGTGCTGTTTGTTTCAAAGGATAATGATTTATTATTAGCTTTGCCTATTGAAAAAAAGGCAATACTTGCATCTAGAATAATTAAGCTTATGTTATTAGAGTACATTTGGACAGGAATAATACTTATACCATCACTTGTAGTATATGTATATTATGAAGGACTTACGTTAAGTCTTATTATATCTTCTATAGTAATGCTTATAGCCTTACCTATAATTCCAGTAATATTAGGTACAATACTTGGCTATATAGCTACGGTCATTTCTTCTAGGTTTAAAAGTAAAAATCTTATGCAGATAATAGCCTCAGTGGTAATATTTGTAGTTACTTTTTATTTTAGTTTTAAGCTATCTGGAAATTTAAATGAGCTAATCAATAAAGCACAAGATATATATAAAACGCTAAAGGAAATATATTATCCATTAGGGTTATATATAGAATGCATAGAAAATTTGGATGTATTAAAGCTGTTAGCAATACTTGCCATAAATATGGTACCGCTTATACTATTTGTTTTAATATTTAGCCTAGGGTATTTTAAAATAATTTCTAAATTATCTGAAAACCACTCAAAGTCTAAGTTCACATTTAAGACTGTAAAAACTAGAAATGTATTTGATACATTATTTGTTAAGGAAATGAAAAAGTATTTTAGGTCTAGCGTATATTTATTAAATACTATTGTTGGGCCTATGCTATTGATAATTGGAGCGGTACTTTTATTAGCAAAAGGAGTAGATATTAAGAGCATAACTAGAGACAATGCACAACTACTACAACGATTAAACGAATATATGCCATTGTTATTGTATATGATAGCTACAATGGGAGTTAGTACAGCAAACATTTCTGCTTCCTCAATTTCTATAGAGGGAAAAAACTTACAGCTTTTGAAGTCACTTCCTATTAACACAATGGATATATTTTTAACAAAAGCTGTATTTCACTTTTTAATTGTTTTTATTCCTTCTGCGTTAAGTGTTGCGTTGGCAGCAGTAGTGTTAAATTTAAGCGCTATAGATACAATGATAATTACAATATCTCTGGCTTTAAGTGTATTTATGCAAGCTATGCTTGGAATAGTGATTAATTTGCTTTTACCTAAATTAGACGGAAGTGAAATAGCTATAGTAAAACAAAGCGCAAGTTCAATTTGTAGCATCATAATTGGAATTTTATATGCAATATTGATTATTGTTTTAATGTACAAATTAGAACTTACTCATCCTGTTGTTTTATTTGGAATACTTGCTTTTATAAATATGGTAGTAATACTAGCTTCATGGGTGTTCTTAGAAAAAATAGGAGTTAAAAAATTTGAAGAGTTATAAAGGGGAAACATATGAAAATTGTAAGAAACATAAGTAAAGATATTTTTAGAGGCTATGATATACGCGGAATATATAATGTAGACTTAACAGATGATGTTGCTTATACTATAGGTTTAGCTTTTGGTAGCTACATTATTGAAAATGGAAAAAACAAAGTTATTGTGGGAATGGATAATAGGGCTTCTTCTGAAAATTTAAAAAGCGCCTTAATACAAGGACTAGTTGAAACAGGAGTAAACGTAGTAGATATAGGGCTTGTTACTACTCCTATGTATTACTTTTCATGGGAATATTTAAATATATGTTCAGGCCTTATGATAACTGCAAGTCATAACCCAAAAGAGTATAATGGTTTTAAGATGGCGTTTGATGAAAGCGGTAATGCATTTGGAGAGAAGATACAACAATTTAGAGAGTATATATTAAATGCTCAGTTTAAAAAGGGCAAAGGTAGTGTAGAAAAAGTAAATATTTTATATAACTATATAGAAAGAATACTATCTAATATAGATTTAGGAGCCAGAAATTTAAGAGTAGTTGTTGATCCTGGAAATGGTACGGCAGCAGCTTTTGTAAAGGAAATATTTAATAAATTTAATTCATTAGATGTAAAATATATATGTGATATAAGTGATCCAGCTTTTCCGAACCATCATCCGGACCCTAGCGTTGAAGAAAATACAAAGATGCTTAAAGAGGCAGTATTAGATTTTCATGCAGACGTAGGGCTTGCACTTGACGGAGATGCGGATAGAATTGGTGTAATTGATGAAAAGGGCGAGTATATTCCAATAGACCATTATCTAATAATAATGGCAAGAGATTTGCTTAAAAAGAATAAAAATTACAAAATTTTGTTTGATGTTAAATGTACTAAAGCTTTAGAGGATGATATCAAAGCTTTAGGTGGCATATATGAGAGATATAAAGTGGGAAATTCATACATAAAATACAGAATGAAAGAAGGAAATTTTGCTCTTGGTGGCGAATTTTCAGGACATGTATTTTTCCGTGATAAGTGGTCAGGCTTTGATGATGGAGTATATGCGGGCTTAAGACTTATAGAGCTAATGACACATACAAATAAACCTTTATCTCAGATGCAAAACGGTATCAATAAATATTTTTCTTCACCAGAAGTTAAAATACATTCAACAGAAGAAGAAAAATATATTCTTGTATCAAAAGTTAAAGAGTATGCTATTAAAAAAGATTACAATTTTTCTACAATAGATGGTGTAAGAGTGGAAGAGCCTGATTGGTGGGCTTTAGTACGTGCCTCTCAAACAGGCCCAGACGTAACTATGAGATTTGAAGCCAAAACTATGGAAAAACTAAAAGATATACAAAAGGAATTTGAAAAAGTTGTTTTAGAAGAAGGAGAGAATAAATGAAGTCAGGATTTATTGCTGTAGTTGGTAAACCAAATGCAGGAAAGTCTAGTTTGGTAAATGAACTTGTTGGTTTTGATGTTTCAATAATTACACCAAAGCCACAAACTACAAGGTTTAACATAAAAGGAATAGTTACTACTGATACAGCACAATTCGTATTTGTAGATACTCCAGGAGTTCACACTCCACATCATAAACTTGGTAATTATATGATGAAAGGTGTGGAACTTGCAACAGAGTCTGTAGATGTAATACTTTACATAATTGATGGTACAAAACCAGTATTAGATGATGCAAATAAAAAAATAATACAAAATATAATAACACAAAATAAAAAAATATTATTTTGTATAAACAAAGTAGATAAAATTAAAAAGGAAAACATATTAAAAATTATTGATGAGTATAACAAATACATAGAAAGCATAGGAGGCTCTTTTGCAGATATAATACCAATATCTGTACATAAAAAAGATGGTCTAGATATCCTTATGAAGTCTATTGAATCAGTTTTACCAGAAGGTGATTTAATTTACGACGTAGATGATATAACAGATATATCTCAAAGGGATATAGCATCTGAGATAATAAGAAGCAAAGCATTAAAATATTTAAATGAGGAAATTCCTCATGGTATAAATATAGTTATAGACAAAATGAAAGATAGAGTGACGGAAAACGGTAATGTGGTTTGGAATATAGAAGCTACTTTGATATGCAAAAAAGAATCACATAAACCAATAATAATTGGAAAAGATGGAGCTATGCTAAAAAGGATTACAATAGATTCCAAAAAAGATATCGAAAAAATGCTAGAAGCAAGAGCCAACCTTAAAATATGGGTTAAAGTACGACCTGACTGGGATAACAATGAAGCATATTTGTCTAACATAAAAGACAAAATACGTTAAAAATATCTAATATACAACAATTTTGTTTGTATATAATGTGTGAAGCTGCGTAAAATATTATTAGGTGATAATATGTCAAGAGACACACTTTGGAATGAATTTGAGAAAACTGGGAAAATAGAAGATTACATGAAATATAAATTAAATGAAACAAAAAATGAGGAAGTAAATGAAACTGTTAAAAGTGAAGGGAATAGTAATAAAGGAGACTCAATATAACGATAATGATAAGATTCTTACTGTTTTTACAGATGAGTTTGGTAAAATATCTTGCATGGCAAAGGGAGCAAAAAAGACAAATAGCTCCCTTCTTGCACCATGCCAATTTTTAGTATATAGTGAGTTTGTTTTATATAAAGGGACAAGCTTTTATCACATAAATTCCGCCGAAATAATAGACACCTTTTACAATTTAAGAATTGATTATGATAAATTAAACATTGCTTATGATATCACTAAAGTATTAATGCAATCTATTTGTGAGGGAGAAGAATCAAAAGAGGTTTTATCATTGTTTTTAAATACTATGTTTGTTATTGAAAATAAAGATATACCTGCTAAGCAAATAGAAACAATATTTAAATTAAAATTATTGTCTTTGTTAGGATATATGCCAAATATTGTTACTTGTAATAAATGTGGCAATTCGTTAGTTAAAGATTCGTATAAAAATTACTATTATTCTTTTGCAGAAAATAATGCGATTTGTGAAAATTGTTTTGCAGAAGAACTATCACAGATGAGCAAAAATAAAACTACATATGTTAAGATGAGCCAAGCTGTATATTTTGCATGCGTTTATGTTGTATCTAGTCCGATCAAAAAAATATTTAGTTTTAGTTTGGATGATGTTTGCCTTAATGAATTTATACAATATGTAGATATGTTATATAGTGTAGTTATGTTTTAAGTCCGCAATACAATTTAGTGTTGTCGGACTTGTTATATTTATTTAGATTTTTCTTGAAAATTTCATACATATATTATATAATATAACCTGTTAAATTAGGAAATGAGGTAATTGTATGACAATATCTGAAGAAGAAGTAAAACACATAGCAAATCTTGCAAAACTTAAATTAAGTGATGAAGAAGTTAAGAAATTTAGCACAGAACTTGGTCAAATAGCAGATTTTGTAGAGAAACTAAAAGAGGTTGATGTATCAAGTGTTAGCCCTACAGCGTTTATAGTGGACAAGCAAAACGTATTTAGAGAGGATGAATTACGTCCTTCATTTGATAGAGAGCTTATACTAAAGAATGCACCATCTAAAGATGCAGGCTGTATAAGTGTACCAAAGGTTGTAGAGTAAAGGAGTGTAGCAAGTATGTACGAAAAATTTACAATGCATGAAATAGCAGATAGAATAAAAAATAAAGAAGTAAGTATTAAAGACGTTTTAGATGATACTTTTGCAAGAATTGACGCCCTAGAGCCTAAAATTCAAGCATTTGTTACTTTAAACAAAGAGTATGCATATAAAAGAGCAGAAGCCCTACAAGAAAAGTTAAATTCAGGAGAAGACATAGGAGTATTAGGTGGTGTGCCTATTGCTATAAAGGACAATATGTGTATGGAAAATACTCAAACTTCATGTTCTTCAAAAATGTTAGAGAACTTTATAAGCCCATATAATGCTACTGTTGTAGAGAGATTAGAAAACGCAGGTGCAATAATTGTTGGTAAAACGAACATGGATGAATTTGCAATGGGTTCTTCTACAGCTACATCTGCATTTAAAAATACTACAAATCCATGGGATACAACTCGTGTACCTGGCGGTTCATCTGGTGGAAGTGCAGCAAGTGTTGCAGCAGATATGGTATACGCATCTTTAGGTTCAGATACTGGTGGAAGTATTCGTCAACCAGCTTCATATTGTGGTATAGTAGGACTTAAACCAACATATGGTCTTGTATCTCGTTTTGGTCTTGTAGCATTTGGGTCATCACTTGATCAAATTGGACCATTTGGAAAAGATACAATGGATGCGGCTATAATTATGAACGTTATTGCAGGTCATGATAAAAAAGATTCTACATCAGTAGAATACACTGTACCAGATTATACTACAACTCTTAACAATCCAATTAAGGGATTAAAAGTTGGTGTGCCTTTCTCATTTTTTAAAAATGGTTTAGCAGAAGATAAATTAGAAATATTTAATAAATCTATTGAAGTATTAAAATCTCTTGGCTGCGAAATTAAAGAAGTAGCGTTAGATTATGCAAAATATGCTTTGCCTACATATTACATAATAGCAACTGCAGAAGCTTCATCTAACCTTGCTAGATATGATGGAATAAAATATGGCTACAGAACAAAAGAGTTTGATGACCTTCAAGATATATATTCAAAATCTAGAACTGAAGGCTTTGGTGATGAGGTAAAAAGAAGAATTATGCTTGGCACATATGTACTAAGTTCTGGATACTATGATGCTTATTATAAACGTGCAGGACAAGTTAGAACATTAATAGTTGATGACTTTAAAAAGGCTTTTGAAGAAGTAGATGTTATAGCTCTTCCAACAACTACAAGTGGAGCATTTAAGTTTGGAGAAAAATTATCTAATCCAACTGAAATGTACTTAGAAGATATATTTACAGTTCCAGTAAATATAGCAGGAATACCTGCAATATCTATACCAGGTGGGTTTGATGCAACAGGCCTTCCAATAGGGTTACAGTTTATTGGTAAAGCTTTTGATGAAGCATTACTTCTAAACATTTCACACGCTTATGAACAAGCAACGGATTTTTCTAAGGTTAAACCTAATATTTAAAGGGGAGAAGTTATGTTACAATCTAAAATTATAGGAGATACAAAAAAAGATTGGCCAAGTGAAGCAACTTTAAAAAGCCATGGACTACTTTTAAAAGGTGGCTATATTAAGCAGATGGCAAGTGGAATATTTACACTTATGCCATTAGGATATAAAGTTGCAAGTAAAATTGAAAATATAATTCGTGAAGAAATGAACAAAATTGGCGCACAAGAAATACTTATGCCAGTTGTTGCTACTAAAAAATTGTGGGATATGGCTGGTAGATACGATTCAGTAGGCTCAGAATTATTAAGATTTAAAGATAGAACTAATACTGATATGGTACTATCTATGACACACGAAGAAGCAGCTGTATTTACAGCATTAAACGAAGCAGTATCTTATACTAAATACCCATTTTCAATATACCAAATACAAACTAAGTTTAGAGATGAGGCAAGAAGTAGGGGCGGACTTATTCGTGTAAGAGAGTTTACTATGAAAGATGCATATTCTTTCCATACTAGTGAAGAAAGTCTAGATACTGTATATAACGAATATTACGATGCATATAACAGAATATTTGCAAGAGCTGGAATACCAGAAGTTGTGGCAGTAGCATCAGATACTGGCATGATGGGCGGAAGCACTGCTCATGAGTATATGTTACTTTGTGATGCTGGAGAAGATAAAATAGTTACATGTGGTTCATGTAATTTTAGTGCAAACATGGACGTTGCAGAATGTAAATATGAAAATAGCCCTAATAGTATAGAGACTGCATTAGAGGAAGTTTACACACCAGATATTAAAACTATTGAAGCTTTAGAAGAATATTTAAATATTCCAAGAATCCAATTTATTAAAGCAGTTGTGTATTATAGAATTGATACGAAAGAAACTGTTATAGTATTTGTTCGTGGAGATAAAGAAGTAAATGAAACAAAGCTAAGAAATCTTCTTAAGGTTGATGATGAGCATCTTGTACCAAAAACAGAGGAAGAAGGAGATGGCATCTGTTATGGTTTTATAGGGCCAGTTGGTTTGGATGCAAAGGCTGTTGTTATTTATGATAAATCTCTTGAGGGTGAAAAATCTTTAGTTGCTGGTGCAAATAAGAAAGATCATCACATAAAAGGAATAAATCTTTTACGTGATGTAAAAGATGTTAAATTTGTAGATATAGCTAAAATTACGACTGAAGATATGTGTCCTATGTGTGGTAAAAAAACAGTAAACATATCTAATGGTATTGAAGTTGGAAACATATTCAAATTAGGTAAAAAATATACTTCTGCAATGGGTATGACTTACCATGATGAGCAAGGAAAAGAAAATACCCCTATAATGGGATGCTACGGAATTGGAGTAGGCCGTCTTATGGCATCAGTATTGGAAGCTCGTGGAACTGAAAAAGCTACTAATTGGCCAGTAGAAATTGCACCATATGATGTTCATATAGTACCAGTAGATTATACTAAGACAGAACAAATTAAATGTATAGCAGATGATTTGTATAAAGGCTTACTAAATTTAAAACTAGATGTACTTTTAGATGATAGAAATAAGAGTGCAGGCGTAAAATTTGCAGATGCAGATTTAATAGGAGCAAACATTAGAATAGTAGTAAGTAAAAGAAATCTTGAACAAAATAAATTTGAAGTTAAGATTAAAGGAAATGATGAAGCTATACTTGTAGATGTAGAAGATATTTACACAAAAATAGAAGAAATTATGAAAGGATGGAAAAAGTAATGAGGGAAGATTATGAAGTTATAATTGGACTTGAAGTCCATGCAGAACTTGCTACAAAAACTAAAATATACTGTGGTTGTTCAACAGAGTTTGGATCAGATCCTAACACTCATTGTTGTCCAATTTGTACAGGTATGCCAGGAGTACTTCCTGTACTAAATAAAAAAGTTGTAGAGTATGCAGTTAAAATGGGACTTGCTACTAATTGTGAGATAGCAAGATTTTCAAAGCAAGATAGAAAAAATTATTTCTACCCTGACCTTCCTAAAGCTTACCAGACTTCACAATATGATTTGCCTTTGTGTGAACATGGACATGTAGAATTCATGGTTGGTGACCAAAAGAAACGTGTTGGTATTACAAGAATACATATAGAAGAAGACGCAGGTAAATTAATACATGATCCTTACACTGGCGACACATTAGTAGATTTTAACAGATGTGGTGTACCTCTAATAGAAATTGTTTCTGAACCAGATATACGTTCAGCAGAAGAAGCTGTAGGTTACATGCAGACTTTAAAATCTATTCTAGAGTATTTAGAGATTTGTGACTGTAAAATGCAAGAAGGTTCACTTCGTTGTGATGTAAACCTTTCCGTTAGAAAGAAAGGAGAAACAAAGTTTGGTACTCGTACAGAAACTAAGAACTTAAACTCATTTAAAGCTATTGCAAGGTCAATTGAGTACGAAACAGAACGTCAAATTAAAGAACTAGAAAATGGCGGAAAGATTTACCAGGAAACAAGACGTTGGGACGATGACAAGGGAATTGGTTATGCAATGCGTACAAAGGAAGACGCACATGATTATAGATATTTCCCAGAGCCAGATTTAGCACCAATAGTTTTAAGTGACGAATACATAAACGGTATTAAAGAGAGTTTGCCAGAGATGCCAAATGTACGTAAACATAGATATATAGAAGAATTTGGTTTGCCAGAGTATGATGCAGAACAAATTACAAATTCAAAACATATGGCAGAATTCTTTGATAAGGCAGTTAAAACTTGTGGTAACGCAAAACTTGTATCTAACTGGTTAATGAGTGATGTTGCAAGAATACTTAATGAGCAAGAAATAGATATAGCTGAAGCAAAGTTTACAGCAGAACAGTTAGGAAATCTTATATCTCTTATTGAGAAAAACGTTATATCTTCAGCTATAGCAAAGAAAGTATTTGAAGATATGGCACAAAGCGGAAAAGATCCTGAAAGTATTGTAGAAGAAAAAGGCTTAAAACAGGTAACTGATGAGGGAGCAATACGTGATATTGTAATTAAAGTATTGGATCTAAACCCAGCTTCTGTTGCAGATTATTTGGCTGGAAAAGAAAGAGCAATGGGCTTTATTGTTGGTCAAACAATGAAAGAATCTCATGGTAAAGCAAACCCAGTAATGGTAAATAAATTGGTAAAAGAAGAACTAGAAAAAAGAAAATAAGAATAAAAAGAGGGTGTATATTAAGCGTTATACCCTCTCTTTTATTTAATACTTTACATTTTTTACATTATTACCAGTTCACAAAAACGCAACTTTGTGATATAATTGTTATGGTTTAGTTAAAGGAGAAATTTTAATGATTAAAAAAGTGGCATTAGTGACACTTGGATGCTGCAAAAACGAAGTAGACAGCGAAATGATTTTAGGTTTTATGAAAACTAAAGGATTTGAAATAACTACAGATATATATGCAGCACAAGTAATTATAGTAAATACATGCGGGTTTATTGAATCTGCAAAAGAAGAGGCAATCAGTACAATATTAGATATGGCAAACTTGAAAACCACAGGAGTTTGTGAGAACTTAATCGTAACTGGTTGTTTAGCAAAAAGATACAAACAAGAAATTTATTCTAACTTTCCAGAAGTAGACTTAGTTATTGGCGTAGATGAATATAACAATATTGACAAAATTTTTTCAGAACATTTTAATCTTAAAGAGCAAAATTTTTGCTTAGATTTTAATAATAGAATGATATCCACAAAATTTCCAACAGCATATTTAAGAATTGCAGATGGATGCAATAATAATTGTACTTATTGCGCTATTCCTTTAATTCGAGGAGGACTTAAGAGTAGAAAAATTGAAGATATTGTTAGAGAAGCAAAAGGCTTGGTAGATAAAGGAATAAAAGAACTTGTAGTAATAGCTCAAGATACAACATCATATGGGATTGACTTATATGGAAAACCAATGTTATATTCTTTGCTTAAAGAGTTGTCTAAATTAGATACAGAGTGGATTAGAGTATTATATATGTACCCTGGTAAGGTAAATGATGAATTACTTTCTGAGATAAAAAATAACCCTAAAATATGCAAGTATTTTGATTTACCTCTTCAACATATTTCAGATAATATGTTAAAGGCAATGAATAGACACACTAACAAAGCTGAGGTGTATACACTTATACAAAAAATAAGAGAAGAAATACCAGATGCTATTATTAGAACGACTGTTATGACTGGTTTCCCAGGAGAAACTGACGAGGATTTTGCTGAACTTAAAAAGGCAATTTTAGATTTTAAATTTGATAGACTGGGAGCTTTTACTTATTCTGCAGAAGAAGATACAAAGGCAGCTTTAATGCCTAATCAAATAGACGAAAAAATTAAAACTCAAAGATATGATGAAATAATGAAATTGCAGCAGGAAGTTTTAAAGGTGCAAATGTCCAAAAACATAGGCAAGGTTGTTAAGGTATTGGTACAAGATGTGTCCCCTGATGAAATGTATTTTGAATGCAGATCTTATATGGACTCACCAGACGTTGATCCCAAAATTTATTTGCCTATTGATCAAGATACATCAAATATCATAATAGGTGGCTTTTATAATGTGAAAATAACAAAAGTACATGGTTATGATTATATATGCGAATACGTAGAAGAAAAGGAGTTAAGTTATGTATAGTAAAGATGATTTAAAGAAAAGTACACTAGCTGAATTAAGAACTATTGCAGAAAAAATAAAACTAGATGGATATGAAAGATTAAAAAAAGAGTATTTGATTGAAGAAATTATAGGGAAATTGGAAGAGAAAAAAGAACTTGATGTTAAAAACGATATACATATAGAAAATCCAGAGACGGATTATATTGCTGAAGGAATACTTGAAGTATTATCTGATGGTTTCGGTTTCTTAAGAAGTGACAATTATTTGTCTGGTAATAAAGATATATACGTTTCAGCAGTTCAAATAAGAAGATTTAATTTGTCTACTGGAGATAAGTTAAAAGGAATTGCAAGATTTACATCAGACCCAGCGAATAAATTTCCTTCAATGATATATATTGAAGCTATCAATGATGATAGAGTAGAAGTAGCTCTAAAGCGTAAAGCTTTTGATGCACTAATTCCAATATATCCTTGTGAAAAGCTTGTTTTAGAAAATGGCGAAAATTCTACAACTATGAGACTTTTAGATATAATTGCACCAATTGGTAAAGGAAGTCGTGGAATGATTGTTGCACCACCTAAAGCAGGAAAGACTACATTATTAAAGCAAATCGCAACTAGTATTTTAAAAAATAATCCAGAAGTAATTCTTATGGTTTTACTTATAGATGAAAGACCAGAAGAAGTTACAGATATCGAACGTTCAATAGATGCTGAAGTTGTTTCTTCAACTTTTGATGAGGCACCAGAGCATCACATTAAAGTTGCAAAAATGGTTTTAGAAAGAGCTAAAAGGCTTGTTGAACACAATAAGGACGTTGTAATACTTCTAGACAGTATTACAAGACTTGCAAGGGCAAATAACTTGACTGTAGAGCCATCTGGAAGAACTCTATCTGGAGGACTAGATCCAGCGTGCTTGCACTTTCCAAAGAGATTTTTTGGAGCAGCAAGAAATATTGAAAATGGTGGCAGCTTGACAATACTTGGAACTGCTTTAATAGATACAGGAAGTAGAATGGATGATATAATCTTTGAAGAATTCAAAGGAACAGGAAATATGGAAATTACATTAGATAGAAAATTAAGTGATAGAAGAATATTCCCTTCTATAGATATTATTAAATCTGGAAGCAGACGTGATGACTTACTTCTTAACAAGAATGAACAGGCTGCTCAAAATATAATACGTAAGTTGATTGCAAATCAAAATGCGTCAGGACAATTGGATGTTATAGAAAAAATTATTTCCATGATAAACAAAACCAAAACAAATGTAGAATTCATGGAACTGTTGAGCAAACAAGTAAAAAAAACACCTAAAGAATAAAATGATTAGAAATACAGTGTGTCTATTTAATTTAATACACTGTATTTTGATTCTCTTGACACGAACGTATGTTTATAGTACAATATATGGTATGGAGGAATGATATGAAAAGAGTATATAATAAATTAGTAAGAGATAATATAATAAATATTATTAAAGAAAACGGAGAAATACCTATATACAGAATATTAGAAAATGATGAATATTGGGAATGCTTGTTAAAGAAAGATGCAGAGGAATTATTGGAAGTAAAATATGCGCAGTCAAAAGAAGAAAGAAAAAAAGAATTAGCGGACAAATTAGAGGTGCTAAAAGCTATGATTAGCACAAGTGGCTTTACTTTTGACGAAATAATTGAGGAGGCCAAGAAAAAAGAAAATAATAATGGAGCGTTTAACAAGAAATTATTTCTTGAAAGCGTTATTAAAACTGATAAAAATGTTTAATTAAATTTTTAGACAAAACTCAAAAAATATCTTGATTTTTTTTGGTAATATAGTATAATATCTTTTGTGAGCAGTTAGGGGTATAGTTCATTGGTAGAATAAGAGTCTCCAAAACTCCAGAGCTAGGTTCGATTCCTAGTACCCCTGCCAAAAGTTAGAGTAAACCACTAAGTAATGCTTAGTGGTTTATTTTTGCAATGTTCACTATTCATTATACTTTACATAATATCTGTAATATGTTATAATTAAATTGTAGTTTAAACTACGAATCTTATAAAATAATTTTTAAGGAGGACTAATTCATTATGGCTAATACTTTGGAACAAATGTGTTATGAATTAGAAGAAGGGTTACGTTCGCTGCGGATGTGCGGACGTGAATACCCGGATTCAAAGGCATTTGCTAAATTTCTTATTCGTAAAGAAGAAGACTATGAAGAGTTCTTAGAACTTGTTGCGCCACTTGAAAGGGATACATTTGCACCTTATGTTGTAGATTATCTGCGGGATAAACGTGCTGATAGAAAGTTCCTTGGAATGACACAAAGAACCTCAGAGTATTTCAAAGTCACAAAAAAGCTCATGAAGAGCATCGAAGCAGGTCTATAAACAGGCAAACAGCGTAGATTTAGTTCAAATCTACGCTGTTTTATTTGACTTTGAAGCCCTAATGATGTATACTAAATAAGTATTGTGACAGTTATGTCATGGTTTGTTCGGTAAAAAATGTTAAGGTATGTGTTCGGAAAATAAATTAGGTTTAATAACAAAAAAGGAGTGATATAATGGAAGAAAAACATAATAGTATCGTTTATGACGATAGTAAGAGTAATAAATTAAATATTAAAAAGAAAATTAAGAAAAACGAAAATATAAATATTGATGCTGCAAGCATTGAAAATATACAAAGTAAAGTAGAAAAAAAACGTACGCAAAGAGAAAAGATAGAACCTAAGAAAAATTCTAGAACAGATAATAATAATAAAAAAGAAACAAAGAAAGTTCCGACAATTAGAGAGAGCTTTTTCGAAAAGAACAAACTAAAGATAATTCCTTTAGGAGGATTAGAGGAAATAGGAAAAAACATTACAGTATTTGAATATGGTAACGATATAATTGTAGTAGACTGTGGTGTCGCATTCCCAGAAGATGACATGCTTGGTGTAGATTTGGTTATACCAGATATAACATATCTTGAGAAAAATAAAAATAAGATTAGAGGAATGGTAATAACTCATGGACATGAAGATCATATAGGCTCAATACCATATTTTTTAAAGAAAATTAATGTACCCATTTATGCTACAAAACTTACAGTAGGTTTAATCAAGGCTAAACTTGAAGAGCATAATTTACCAGATAATATTAAAATTAAGTGTGTTGAGGCTGGACAAAGTATAACTCTTGGCAAGTTTAAAGTTGAGTTTATACATACAACTCACTCAATAGCAGATTCAGTTGCATTTGCTATTACTACTCCTGTTGGTACTGTAGTTCATACAGGAGACTTTAAGGTAGATTATACTCCAATAGATGGTAAACCAATGGACTTCCAACGTTTTGCAGAACTAGGACATCAAGGAGTTAAGCTTTTGATGTCAGACTCTACTAACGTTGAAAGACCAGGCTATACAATGTCTGAGAGAAAAGTTGGTATCGAATTTGATAAACTTTTCATGAATAATAAAAAGAGAATAATTGTTGCAACATTTGCTTCTAATATTCACAGAATTCAACAAATAGTTAATTCTGCAGTAAAATTCGGAAGAAAAGTAAGCATTATAGGTAGAAGTATGGTACGTGTTATGGACGTTGCACGTGAACTAGGATATTTAACTGCACCAGAAGATACTTTTATAGACATAGATAAAATTGGCCTATATAATCCAGAGCAACTCGTAATTATTACAACAGGTTCTCAAGGCGAACCGATGGCTGGTCTTGCACGTATGTCGCAGGGCGAACATAAAAAAGTAACTATTACCGAAAATGATATGGTAATTCTTTCATCTTCACCAATACCAGGAAACGAGAAGTCAATTGGTAAAGTAATAGATAGCCTTCAAAAGATCGGAGCGGAAGTAATATATAATCAATTAGCTGATGTCCATGTATCTGGACACGCTTGCCAAGAAGAATTAAAGCTAATGTTATGCTTAACAAAACCAGAATTCTTTATGCCAGTACATGGTGAATACAGATTTTTAAGACATCATAAAGAACTTGCTAAATCACTTGGTATAAAATCTGAAAATATATTCATATCTCAAAACGGTAGAATATTAGAAATTGATGAGCATGGTGCTAGGCTTACTACACAAGTACAATCTGGTATCGTCTTAGTTGATGGACTAGGTGTAGGAGATGTAGGAAACATAGTTCTTCGTGATAGACAATTATTATCTGAAAATGGTATGATACTTGTAGTATTTTCATTAGAAAGCGGAACTGGACGTTTAGTTGGCGGACCAGACATAATAACTAGAGGATTTGTGTATGTTCGTGAATCTGAAGATCTTGTTGATGAAATTAGAGAATTTTCTAAGTCAAAAATACTAGCTCTTCAAGATGCTCATGTTACTGAATGGTCAAGTATAAAATCTAACTTAAGACAAGAAATATGCGACTATGTATATAGAAAAACAAAACGTAATCCTATGGTGCTACCAATAATTACGGAGGTAAGAACAAACACTACTGAGAAGGGAGAATAATGATGGAAAACAAAAATGAGGAATTAGCATCTCTTATATTTCCAGACATAACTGAAACAATAGAAGATTTAGAAAAAAGATATCCAAAGCGTAATTTACCTGAGGGAGCAGAGGTAACTCGTTTTGCTCCTTCGCCAACAGGCTTTTTACATATAGGAGGACTATTTGGCTCACTTATAGACATGACTGTTGCAAATGAGACAAATGGTAAGTTTATATTTAGAATTGAAGATACAGATAAAAAGCGTGAAGTTGAAAATGGAGTTCGTGATTTAATAACTCAAATGAGAGCATTTAAAGTTATTAACGACGAAGGACTTGTATCTGAAACAGAAGAAGTAGGAAATTATGGTCCATATAAACAAAGTGAGAGAGAATACATATACAAAGTTTGTGCTAAAGAGCTGATACGCAAGGGACGTGCATACCCATGCTTTTGTACTTCTGAGGAATTAGATAGATTAAGAGAATCTCAAGAGAAAAATAAACAAATACCAGGATATTACGGAATGTATGCTAGATGTAGAAATTATACAGCAGACGAAGCTATAGAAAAAATAAAAAGCGGAATGCCATACATTATACGTTTTAGATCATTAGGAAGCCATTTAAAGAAGGTAAAAGTACAAGATATAATCCGTGGAAAAATAGAAATGGCTGAAAATGACCAAGATATAGTAATAATTAAATCAGATGGATTACCTACATATCATTTTGCACATGCTGTTGATGATCACTTTATGAGAACTACAATAGCTGTAAGAGGCGAAGAATGGATACCTTCTACTGCACTTCATTTAGATTTGTTTGGTGCCTTAGGATTTGAACCTGTAAAATATGCTCATACTCCAACAATTATGAAAAACGATAATGGCTCAAAGAGAAAGCTTTCAAAAAGAAAGGATCCAGAGTCAGCAGTATCTTTCTTTATAGAAGAGGGATATCCTGCAGACAGTATAATTGAATACTTGCTTACAATTATAAATTCAGACTATGAACTATGGAGAAAAGCAAACAAAGATGCTTCTTGGCGTGAATTTAAAGTGAAATTAAATAAACTTAATTCATCAGGCGCTTTGTTTGATATGCAAAAGCTTACAGATGTATCTAAAGAAGTAATATCAAGATATAAAAGTCAAGAATTACTTTCACTTGTATTAGACTGGGCTAAAGTTTATGACAAAGAGTTATATGACATATTAAACAAAGATTTAGAGTATGCAAAAGAGGTATTTGCAATAGAAAGAGATAATGCAGTTAAAATTAGAAAAGATATAGCTAAATACAAAGATGTAATTCCTAATACATTTTATATGTATGATGAATTATATGAAAAAGATATAAAAAATGGTTTAGATTTCAATTTAGAAAAGCTAAACAGGGAAGATATAAAGGCTATACTTAATAATTATCTTAACATACATAGTTCCTCTTTAGACAAAGAAACTTGGTTTGCAAATGTTAAAGAAATGGCAAGCACTATGGACTTTTGTGTAAACATGAAAGAATACAAAGCCTCTCCTGAAAGTTTTAAAGGAAGTATTGCAGATGTTACAGATGTAATAAGAGTAGCTATTTCAAATAGGCACAATACGCCAGATATATACTGTATTATGCAAGTGTTAGGCGAGCAAAGAACAAAAGAGAGAATTAAAAAAGCTGTAGAAAATATATAGAAAGGGGTAAATTTTATATGGAAGCAGAAAAGAAAAATTATTCTGAAACATTAAATCTACCAAAAACAGACTTCCCAATGCGTGGAGGTTTACCTGAAAAGGAACCACAAATATTGGAAGAGTTATATAATAAAAATATTTATTCTAAAATGGTAGAAAGAAATAAAAATACAGGGAAATCATTTGTATTACATGATGGACCACCTTATGCTAATGGTAATATACATTTAGGGCATGCATTTAATAAGATTCTTAAAGATATAATTATTAAATACAAGAATATGTCAGGTTTTTATGCCCCATATATTCCTGGTTGGGATACACATGGTCTTCCTATCGAAAAAAAGGTAGAACAGGTATTAAAAATTAGTAAAGACATGGTAGGAATTCCTGAGTTTAGAAGAAAATGTAAAGAATATGCTTTAGAACAAGTAGAACTTCAAAAGAAAGGCTTTAAACGTTTAGGTGTACTTGGTGACTTTGAAAATAGATATGTAACACTTGATCCAGATTTTGAAGTAGAACAAATCAAAGTTTTTGCAGACATGTATAAAAAAGGATATATCTATCGTGACTTAAAACCAGTTTATTGGTGTGAAGACTGTAGAACTGCGTTAGCAGAAGCAGAAATTGAGTACCAAGACGATACAGCAACAAGTATATTTGTTAAGTTTAAAGTAAAAGAAGATAAATCTTTATTTGATGGTGTACTAGATAAGTCTAAATTATATTTTGTAATATGGACTACAACACCTTGGACAATGCCAGGTAACCAAGCTGTTACTGTAAACCCAGATTTTGAATATTCAATAGTAAATGTATCTGACGAGTACTACGTAATTGCAACTGAACTAGTAGAGTCTGTTATGAAAGAAGCTGGCATTGAAGAATATACAGTGTTAGACAAAACATTTAAAGGAAAAGAATTTGAAAACATACAACTTGAGCATCCAATGCTTCCTAAATTATCTCGTGTAATTCTAGGTGCAGATAATGATTTGTGTGTTACACTAGACGCAGGTACTGGTCTTGTTCATACTGCACCAGGACATGGACATGAAGACTATCTTGCTTGTAAACGTTATGGAGATATTGAAATAATTTGCCCAGTAGACGACAAAGGTTACATGACAAGTGAAGCTGGAGAGCTTGAAGGTTTAAAATATACTGAAGCTAATAAGAGGGTAATTGAACGTCTAGGTGAGCTTAATGCACTTCTTGCTAAAAAAGAACTTGTTCACCCATACCCACACTGTTGGAGATGTCACAAACCTGTAATATACAGAGCAACTACTCAATGGTTTGCATCAGTTAAAGAGTTTAGAAATGATGCATTAAAAGCAGTTAAAACTGTTAAATGGTATCCTGCTTGGGGCGAAGAAAGAATGCTTAATATGCTAAAAGATAGAGGCGACTGGTGTATATCTCGTCAAAGAGCATGGGGGGTACCAATTCCAATATTTTATTGCGAAGACTGTGGTAAGGAGTACATAAACGACGAAACTATTCAACGCCTTATAACAGTATTTAAAGAAAAAGGAACAAATGCATGGTATGAGTTTTCTCCTGAAGAGTTATTAGGAGATATATCATTTAAATGTGAATGTGGATGTACTCACTTAATAAAAGAAAAAGATATCATGGACGTTTGGTTTGATTCTGGTTCAAGTCACTTTGCAGTATGTGCTACTGAAAAATATGGTTTAAGTTGGCCAGCAGATTTGTATTTAGAGGGAAATGACCAATATAGAGGTTGGTTCCAATCTTCACTTCTTACATCTGTTGCTGTAAAAGGAATTGCTCCATATAAGGAAAATGTTACACATGGTTTCTTAATAGATGAAGATAAAAGAAAGATGTCTAAAAGCTTAGGAAACGGTGTTGATCCTATGGAGGTATGTAACGAATTTGGTGCAGATATATTAAGACTTTGGACTGTATCTTCAGATTACCACGCAGATGTTAGAGTATCTAAAGATATAATAAAAGGAATAGCAGAAGTGTACAAAAAGATAAGAAATACAGCTAGATTTATGCTTGGAAATCTTTATGATTTTGATCCTGACACTGAATATGTAGACTATGAAAAACGTGATGAACTAGATAGATACATAATGTATAAAGCAAATGAACTTGTAAAAGACTCAACTAAAGCATATGACGTTTATGAATTTCATACTGTATTTAATGCAATTCATAGATTCTGTACTTCAGATTTAAGTTCAAAATATCTTGATGTAGTAAAGGATAGATTATATACACTTGATGCTAAAAATGCGTTAAGAAAAAGTATACAGTCTACTATGTACGATATACTAAAAATAATGACTAAACTTTTAGCACCTATTCTTTCATTTACTGCAGAAGAAATTTGGAGTTATATAAAACTTTCTAGTAGTGATGCGGCTGAATCTGTTCTTCTTACAGATATGCCAAAGCCAGATAATAAGTATGAAGACAACATACTTGTAGAAAAATGGGATAAGATATATGAGTTAAGAGAAGAGGCATTAAGTGCAATAGAAAAAGCTAGGGCTGAAAAACTTGTAGGTCATCCATTAGATGCTAAAGTAGTGTTTACGCTTCCAGAAAAAGAATATAATATATTTAAAGATATGGATAAGACACTTACAATGATTCTAATTGTTTCAAAAGTAGAAGTAGAGCAAGGAGAAAGAAATATAACTGTTGTAAAAGCAGAAGGTACAAAATGTGATAGATGCTGGAAATATAACGAGCATGTAGGAGAAGATACAGAACATCCTACAATTTGTCCAGAATGTATAGGAGCTTTAAACAAAATGAACTAAATTTTAAAACCTGTATATAATATATTATACAAAGTTTATGTATATATAGGTGATAAAATGGAAAAAATAATATACGCTGATCATAGCGCTACAACATATGTAAAAAAAGAAGTTTTAGAAGAAATGTTGCCATACTTCACCAAGGAGTATGGCAACGCTTCGTCTCAATATAAATTAGGTGGCACAGCAAAAAGTGCATTAGAAAATTCAAGAACAAAAATTGCTCATATAATAGGTGCTCATTCGGATGAAATATATTTTACGTCAGGTGGTAGCGAATCGGATAATTTAATTATTAGAGGTATTGCACATGCCTTAAAGCATAAAGGTAGGCACATTATAACTTCTAAAATAGAACATTTAGCTGTTCTAAATACTTGTAAAGACTTAGAGGATGAAGGTTTTTGTATAACATATCTAGAGCCCGATGAAAGAGGTTTTGTGTCTTGTGACAAGGTGTACAATGCTATTAGACCTGACACTATTTTAATTAGTATTATGTTTGCAAACAATGAAATTGGAACAATTCAAGATGTATTACAAATTTCAAAGATTGCTAGATCACATGGTATATTTTTTCATACGGATGCAGTTCAAGCTATTGGCACCATTCCTATAAATGTAGAACTAATGGGAATTGATGCTCTGAGTATGTCTGCTCATAAATTTTATGGTCCAAAAGGTATAGGCGTTGCATATATAAAAAGGAATGTCCCTTTTAAACCATATTTAACAGGAGGACATCAAGAGAAAAACAAGCGTGCAGGCACTGAGAATATACCAGCAATAGTAGGTATGGCTAAAGCTTTAGAATTAGCAAATGCAAATTTAAAACAATATACTAACAAGTTATTAGAACTTAGAGAACATACTATATTTAGGATTTTAAATGAAATACCAGAAGCTAAATTAAACGGAGACAGATTGCATAGACTTCCTGGAAATGTCAATGTTTCGTTTAAGGGTATTGATGCCAAAGGGTTAGTTTTGATGTTAGACATGAAAAATATAGCTGTATCTAGTGGAAGCGCTTGTACTGCAGGTCAAAGCTCTCCATCGCATGTTCTAAAAGCAATTGGACTAGATGATAATACAGCAAGAAACTCCATAAGAATAACGTATGGCGAATGTAATAGTATTGAAGATGCAGACCATATTATAAATAACATAAAAGAAATAATTAAAATTATAAAGCATTGACAGACATGGTATAATATCTGTGAGTAAAAGTATTTACTTAATAAATAATTTTATTAGGAGGATTTCATTTATGAAAGCCAAAAAATTTGCTTTTGATTTACCGAACATTAGTGAAAGTTCTATCGAAGAAGATGATACTATAAATAGTGCTTCCAAAAGGATTTGGATGACGTCTGAAAAAATCTTTATTAGAGTACCTGAAGTCATAGATTCGGATTTTTACGATGAAGTTTCTGCTTATTTGCTTGAACTCATCATTTCAAAAGATACTAGCGATATAGTTTTATTGGTAGATTCAGAAGGTGGAGAAGTGGACCCTACAATTGATGTGTATAATTTACTCCAAGCAATGGATAATAAGATTATTACAGTGGCTTTTAATAAATGTTGCAGTGCTGCATGCGTTTTGTTTGCTTTAGGTGATGAAAGATATTTTTTGAGAGATACTACGTATATATTACATCAAATACGGGCAATATTTCCGCTCAAACAACAGATGCAAACAACTGAACTTAAGGAGTTTGCGGATTCATTTGAGGATTGCCAAAACAATTATAAACAAATAATTTCAACCAGGACAAAAATACCTAAAAATAAACTTAAAACCATATTTAGCTCACTTGAGGACACATTTTTCACTGAAAAAGAAATAATCAAGTACAATATTGCTACTCAAATATTTTCTAAATTCAGTGAAATTCCACTATAAGTTACATAAAAATAGCCGTTTATTTTGACGGCTATTTTTGTATATATTTATGCATAGAAAAGGTCTTGAATATTGGATAAATTTAGTATATAATGGGGGTAAATTATATTGATTAGGAGATTTACTTATGCAAGAATATTTATTAGATATATACTTTAATTTAAAAGAAGATTTTAAAATTATAAAAGCTACTTACGACTTACTTAATATGACAACTGAATATAAAATATCTACACATCCAGCTGGTCAGTGGTTATTAGATAACTTTTATATAATAGAAAGAGAGTATAAGATTTCAAGAGATATAATATCTAAAACAACAGATTTAACATTCCCAAACGTAAAACCAAACGATGGGAAAACACAGCTAAGAATCAGTTTTATGGCAAATGAAGTAACAGAAAAGAATGCTGGAGTTATTGATGACGGAATAGTAAGTAATTATTTGAAGGAATTCCAAAAATATACATATGTAACATATGATGAATTATCATATTTTCCAACTATGTTAAGAATTGCAGTAATTAAATTCACAAGAAGACTTGCTATGTCTATATTTAATGCTCAAATGCAAAAACTAAAAGCTGAAAAAAAGTGTAATAGGGATTTATCTAGAAAATTAGATGTTGTTTTTAGTACTTCTCTTAAAAGTCTTGGTAAATTAAAAAAAGACCTTATAAATAGTTCAAATAGTATAAAAAGTTCAAACACAGCATACATTGAATATTTAGCATTTAGGCTCAAAGATTTAGGGAAAGTTGGAGATGAATATTTATCTGAACTTAAAGATGAAACAAATAAAATAGGATTTACTATTGATGAAGCAATAGAAAAAGAACATAACGAAATAGCAAAAGTAACAGGGCTTATGGCTAATGCTATAACGTCACTTAAAACTATAGCTAGTACTAACTGGGAAGAAGTTTTGATCAATGTAAATAGAATTGATGAAATATTACTTCAAGATTTTACAGGTGAATATAAAAAATGTGATCATAAGACAAAAGGCAGATATAGACACGAAATAATTAGACTGGCTAAAAAATATGACGTTTCAGAAATGTACATAGCTAAAAAGGTTATTGAATGTTCTGAAAAATATGAAAAACATGTAGGTCATTTCTTAATTGGTGAAGATAAGGCTGTACTTATAAAAGCTTTAGGTAAAAGTGCTTTTGCAGTTAATTTCAAACAAAAAATAATTAAACCAAATATGCCTTTAATATATGTATTTATAACATTAGTTTTGTCTAGTTTGTGTACATGGTTGTTTGATTACTTATTCTCTTCTGATTATCAAACGGCATTAAGAATTATATTTAATGTTATATTTTTCTCATTTGGACTTGAAATAACGGACAAGCTTATATGCTATTTAGTTGGTAAACTAGTTGTTCCTAAACCATTGCCTAGATTTAACTTTGCTAAAACAATAGACGAGGAACATAGTACAATGATAGCAATGCCTACTGTTATAAATTCCATTGAAAAAATAGACAAGATGATAAAGAAAATGGAAATTACATATCTTGCTAATCGTTCACAAAATATGTATTACATGCTTTTAGGAGATTGCGTTGCTAAATCTGAAAAAATTGTAGATATGGATGCAAAGATAGTAGCATATGGAAATAAAAAAATAGAGGAACTTAACGCTAAATATCCATCTGAACCAAAACTATTTAATTTTATATATAGAAAAAGAGTATATAGCGCAGGTGAAGAATGCTATATGGGATGGGAAAGAAAACGTGGAGCATTAACCCAACTTAATTCTTTACTTCTTGGAAAACTTACCGAAACAGAGATAGACAATGCAATGTATATAACTCACAGAGACTTACCGGACGTAAAGTATATACTTACAATAGATGAGGATACGTCTCTATCTCTAAACTCTGCTAAAGAACTTGTAGCCATTATTGCTCATCCATTAAATAAACCAGTTCTATCTAAAAATGGAAAGATAGTAAAATCTGGCTATGGTCTTATACAGCCTGCTATAGGCCTTGATATAGAAGCTGCAAACAGCAGTATATTTTCTAAAGTATTTGGCGGATTTGGAGGACTTGATATATACACAAATGCAATTTCTAACCTTTATCAAGATTTATTTGGTGAAGCAATATATACTGGAAAAGGTATTTATGATATAAAACTTTTTGATGAACTTATAGGAAATAAAGTACCTGAAAACCTAATACTAAGTCATGATTTACTAGAAGGAAGTTTCATGAGAACTGGGCTTGCATCAGATGTAGAAGTACAAGATGGTTTCCCTTCAAACTTTATAGCATATACAAAAAGAAATCACAGATGGTTTAGAGGAGATATGCAAATTGCATCATGGATTTTCAAACCTAGAAGCGGTTTATCACTATTATCTAGATGGAAAATATTTGACAATTTAAGACGCGAACTTTTACCTGTAGCGGCACTGTTATTACTTGTTATAGCTGCATTTATGCCAAGTGATGCTTTCACAAAGGCTACTATTATAACATTTATAACAATGAATTTTGGATATATATTATCTATTATAAATGAAATAATTTTTGGTAAGAATGCTGAAAGAAAACAAAAACAATATATTCCAGTAATATTTGGAATAAGGGCTAACCTTCTTAAGATGGTAGAAAACATAGTTACTATACCTTATAAGTCTTGGGTTGTGTTAAACGCTTTTATAACCTCTTTATACCGTATGTTTATTACTAAGAAAAAACTATTGGAATGGGCTACGGCAGAAACTATTGAAAAAAGCGCCAAGGAAAAACTTGGCTATGTATATAAAAATATGTGGTCAAACGTTGTACTTGCAATATTCTTTATGGCTCTTAGTATTATACTTGGGCTAAACAACTCTAATAATATTTTAATGCTTGTAATAGGTACATTCATGCTAATTGCGCCATACGCTGCTTATATAATGAGCAAAAAGGTTATATTTGATGGAAAAAATAAACTAACAGATAAAGAGAAAAAAGAAATTAAAGAAATTGGCCAGCGTACATGGAAGTATTTTGATACTTTTATGAACGAAACAAACAATTATTTGCCACCGGATAACTTCCAAGAAAATAGAAGACCAAAACTTGTTAATAGAACCTCTTCTACAAATATAGGATTTGGATTACTTGCAATAATTGATGCTTATGATTTAGATTATATTACATTAGATGCTGCTATAGATAAATTAGACAAGTCTCTGAACTCTATAACTAAACTTGAAAAGTGGCATGGTCATTTATATAACTGGTATAATATAGTTACTTTAGAACCTTTAAAACCTAGGTTTGTTTCTACCGTTGATAGTGGAAATTTTGTTGCAAGTATTTATATTGTAAACCAATTTTTAGATACGTTAATCAATACAAAAGTGGTAATTGATAGTTTAAGAACTAAAATGTTGAATTTAAAGAGTGTTTGCGAAGACATAATGAAAAACACAGATTTCTCATTACTTTACGTTCAGTCCAGAAACATATTTTCAATAGGATATGATGTTGAGAATGCTAAATTAGTTGATAGTTATTATGATATGCTTATGAGCGAATCTAGACTTACTAGCTTAATTGCAATAGCTGTATCTAATGTAACATCAAAGCACTGGTTTACACTTGCGAGAAATCTAGTAAAAGTAGATGGAATGAAAGGATTACTTTCATGGAGTGGAACCTCATTTGAATATTTTATGCCTAATTTGTTTACAAAAACATATAATTATACATTGATAGACGAAGCTTTATCTTTTGCCATGGATAGTCAAATTAAATATGCAAAAAGTGCGGGTGTACCTTGGGGAGTATCTGAATCTGCATTTGCAGTCCAAGATAACGAACAAAATTATCAATATAAAGCTTTTGGTATTCCATGGCTTGGACTTAAAAGAGGACTTAATGATAATATGGTTGTATCTCCATATTCTTCACTTTTATGTTTAAACTATTCACCAAAAAAAGTTTATAGTAATATACGTAACTTAAAGAAATATAATTCATATGCTACATATGGCTTTTATGAGGCAATAGATTTTACAAAAGCTCACATTTCTAAGGATAAAAAGTATGAAGTAGTAAAAACATACATGGCTCATCACCAAGGTATGATTCTTACAGCAATCAACAACTATATCAATAATGAAATAATAAAAGAAAGATTTCATTCTAATCCTAATATAGATGCTGCAGACATATTGCTAAAAGAGCGTGTTCCTCTTACTGTAATGTTAACTGAAAGTAGTAAATCTAAGGAAAATACATATAAAGAGCCTGTAAGAGAAATGTTCACAAGCTTTGTGTCTTACGAAAGCCTAGAAACTGAAAATGATAATAAAGAACTAACTATGTCTATGCATACAAATGGTAGACTAAATGAGATTTTACTATATAATGGCAGAAATTATATATATTATAATGGTAATGCTATAACTAAAAATAGATTCTTAGAGCAAAACTCACTTGGAAATACAATAGTATTTACAGATAGAACTAATGGTAAAATATGGTCATCAACTTTAATGCCTAACTATAATACGCCAGACAGTTATTCTTATGCTGCTTCACTTTCAAGTACAAGGTATACAAGACGAGATGGTGCAATAGAAACAACTACCGAAGTAACAATAGCTCCTGAATATAACATGGAAATAAGAAAAGTTACATTATTTAACTCTTCAGATATTAGACGTGAAATAGTAATCAACACAGAACTTGAACTTGCAATGGCAAACGATGCGGCAAACATTATTCATCCAGCATTCAATAGTTTGCTTATAGAGGAAGAATACGATGAAGACTTAAAAACACTTATAGCAACGAAACGTTCAAGAACAAATGATGCAAATAATGCAGATTTCTACGTGTACAGTAAACTTGTTGGAATAGATATTGAGTCTGAGGTCGAAACTGAAAAAATTAAACTTACTCAAAATGATGGAAAAGATGCTTTTGATGGTGTATTTGTAAAATATCCTTTATGGCCTGTAATGGCACATAAAGCACATATATTCCTAGATCCTAGTGAAACTCAGACATTCTACTATATAGTAGGTGCAGCAGATAGAAAATATGATATAACACATGCTATAGTAAATGCTGAAAAAGCTACACTAGATAAACAAGTTAGCTTTGCAGATCAAAAAGAAAACATCTTAGCAAAATATTTAAAACTTAAAGAAGGAAAAGCAAAAATATATAATTATATAGTAGCAGAAACTTTATTTAAAGAACGTCATAAGAATAATGATTTGTTCTGGGACAAAAAATATAGTCAATCTATGTTGTGGAGATTTGGTATATCTGGAGATCTACCAATAATTACAGTAAGAATAGGAAGAATTGAAGATTCAAGCATGGTTAAAGAGGTAATATCATTTATGGACTATGTTAAGTCTAGAAAATTAGATTTAGATGTAGTACTGACTGTAAATGAAGAACTATATAGTGGTGAACCTATAAAAACACATATAGAAGAAATATTATCTAGAGTAGTTTACACTACATATACTAGAGGAAATATTTATGTTGTAAATCTAGAAACGTTAAATGATAACGAAAAAGACTTATTTAACTTTGTATCAAGGTTTAATATAGATAACATTTCAATCTTTAGGGATGGCATATATAAAAATGAAAATAATAAAGATAAAAATGTAGATAATGCATGAGGTGAATTAAATGAAAAATACAGACGCATTTAATAATTATGGTTGTTTTAATAAATCAGGAGATGAGTATGAGATATTTAATACTCAGACTCCTGTACCTTGGTGCAATGTACTTAGCAATTCAAGATTTGGCACAGTTATTTCTTCATATGGTACAGTATACTCTTTTTACAAAAATGCAAGTGAATTCAAAATAACGTCTTGGTGCAATGATTGGGCAATGTTTACCCCAGGCGAAGAATTTAAAGGTGTTTTTGATGCAGGATATAATTTAACGTATGGATTCGGCTATGCTAAAGTTACAGGCGAAAACAACAATATAGAAAGAAACATGGATATATTTGTTCCAGTTAATGATGACCTAAAAATTCAATATATCACCCTTACAAATAACAGAGCATTAGATAAGGAAATTGTAATTGAATATAAACTGGATATGGTGTTAGGCAATGCAAAAGAAATGGCATCAAGATATATAGTTTCTAAAATAGATAATAATACATTACTTTTCAAAAACCCATACAGTGAGTATTTTAACAATGTTTTAGTGTATGCTAAAGGAATAATTTATGGAGAACCAGATAAATCTACAGTTGAATATGATGAAGAAAATAGCATATTACGACTTAGAGTTATTGTAAAATCTAATTCTACAAGACATGCTGCTATATTTTTAGGAGCAACTGAAGAAGGAATAGACAAACTAAATGAGATTATAGCTAAGTATAGTAATGAAAAAAATGTATTAGCTGAATATGATAATACAAAAGAATATTGGAGAAAATTAGTTATTAAAAATTTTAAAACTGGTGATAGAAATTTAGATATAATGGCCAATGGTTGGTTGTTATATCAATGTATTGCATGTAGACTCTTTGCAAGAACTGCTTTGTATCAAGCAGGAGGCGCATACGGATTTCGTGATCAATTACAAGATTCGTTGGCACTAATTAAAACCTGGCCAGAGTTTACAAAGGCTCAAATTATAAAACACAGTTCTAAACAATTTGAGCAAGGAGATGTTCTTCACTGGTGGCATGAACATAATGGCGCAGGAATAAGAACTTTGTTTAGTGACGATTATCTTTGGCTACCATATACATTAAGTGAATATGTAGAAAAGACTGAAGATATGACTATATTAAATGAAAAAACTAAGTTCTTGGAAGATAAACCTTTGGAAAATAGAAGAGAAATATATGATGTATTTAAGCCAATTGATACAGAGGCAACTGTTTATGAGCATGCCGTTCGTGCCATAAACTATGGACTTTCTAGAAAAGGTAAACATGGTCTTCTAGATATTGGTGACGGAGATTGGTGCGATGGTTATAGCAATATAAGAGGTGAATCTGTATGGCTTACATTGTTTATGATGGACATTCTAAATAGGTTTTCAAGAATAGCTGAATATAGAGGCGATGATGTAAGCAAAATGCATTTTTTAAGTGAAAGGCATATATTAAAACAAGCTATATTCGAAAATGGATATAATGATGAGTATTTTATTCGTGCATATTATGCAGATGGCACAGCATTAGGAGATAAATCTTGTGATGAATGCAAGATTGACCTTATCCCTCAAGTATGGGCAGCAATTGCTTTAAAGGATTATCCTGATTGCAAAAATGAAATTAAATCAGCTCTGGAAAATGCTGAAAAATATTTGGTAGATAGAACACATAATATTGTAAAACTACTTTATCCTCCTTTTGATAAGCCAAAACATAACCCAGGCTATATCAAAGCGTATGTTCCTGGTGTTAGAGAAAATGGAGGACAATATACTCATGCTGCTATATGGCTCGCAAAGGCGTATTTTGAAATAGGCGAAAATAATAAGGCAATGGATATATTAAACATCATAAATCCAATTAACCATTCAGATAACAAAGAAAAAGCAGATATATATATGGTAGAGCCATATGTTGTTGCAGCTGATGTTTATGCTAATCCAGAACATGTTGGCCGTGGTGGTTGGACTTGGTATACCGGTTCTGCGGCATGGATGTATAAAGTAATAGAAGATAACTTTAAAGAGGGACAAGAAGATATAACAGTTAAAAAGACTAGAGCAAGAAAGAAAAAGGAAGTAGTTGACGAAACACAGGACACACCAAAAAAAGTACGTAGTACAAAGAAAAAAACAGTTAAGACAGAAGAGTAATTATTTACTCTTCTTATATTTTCCCATAGAAGTGTTAAAAGACTTGTAAACTGCGAAATTTGTGGTATAATTATTTGGTACTTATGTAGTAAAGGAGAATAAAATATGAGCGTAAAAGTAACAAGAAAAGAAAATTCAAAAGTAGAATTAGAGTTTGTAGTATCTAAAGAAAGATTCAACGAAGCTCTAGACGAGGCTTTTAAGAAAAATGCTAGCAAATTTAAAATAGCTGGTTTTAGAAATGGTAAAGTTCCAAGAAACGTTGTAGAAAAAATGTACGGTGAAGGTGTAATGTATGATGAAGCATTTAACATAGTTGCAGATGAAGAGTATGCTAAAGCAATTATGGAAAATAAGCTTGAAGTTGTTTCTCACCCAGAAGTAGATATAAAATCTATTGGTAAAGATAAAGATCTTGAATATAAAATAGTTGTATATGTAAAACCTGAAATTGAACTAAAAAAATATAAAGGTCTTGAAATAGAAAAAGTAGAAACTGAAGTTACAGATGCAGATGTTGAACATGAACTTGTACATATCCAAGATAAAAATGCAAGAATCGTTACAAAAGACGGTGCTGTAGAAGATGGAGATATCGCAGTAATAGATTTTGAAGGCTTTTTAGATGGTGTTGCATTTGAAGGTGGAAAAGCTGAAAAATATGAACTATCAATAGGAAGCCATTCATTTATTCCAGGTTTTGAAGAGCAAATCATTGGAATGAAATCAGGAGAAGAAAAAGATATTAATGTAACTTTCCCAGAAAATTACGGAAATCATGATTTAGCTGGAAAACCTACTGTATTTAAAATTAAATTACATGAAGTAAAGAAAAGAGAACTTCCAACTGTAGATGATGAATTTGCAAAAGATGTATCTGAATTCAATACTTTAGACGAATACAAAGCAGACTTAAAAGAAAAATTAAAGTCTACTAAAGAAGCTCAAGCTAAAGCTGAAAAAGAGACAAAAGTAATGGAAAAACTTATTGAACAAGTTGAAGTAACACTTCCTGAACCAATGGTAGACCATGAAATTGAACACATGATAGGTGATTTTGAACAAAATCTTGCTTATCAAGGACTAACTTTAGACAAATATTTAGAAATGTTAAATATGTCTATTGATGATATCAAAGCACAATTTAGAGATAATGCTATAAGAAGCATAAAAATGAATTTAGCAATTGAATATGTAATAAATGCTGAGAAAGTAGAAGTAACAGACGAAGATGTAAATGCTAAAATTGAAGAATTAGCAAGTATGTATGGAAAAGATGCAGAAAGCTTTAAACATAATCCTAATGTTGCTCACTATTTAACAGCTCAATTAAAACAAGAAAAAGCTATCAAAGTATTAGTAGATAGTGCAATAGAAAAATAATTCTTTGGGGGATGAATTGAATTTGTAATAAATGGTATTTTTGTGGCAAATTCTATTCTTTCCTCTTTATTTTTCATATAAGTTATTATATAATACCAAGTGTTAGGAGGTTTTTTATGAACAATAGTTTAGTACCAGTAGTTGTAGAACAAACGAGTAAAGGTGAAAGATCTTATGATATTTATTCAAGATTATTAAAAGAAAGAATTATATTTTTAAGTGAGGAAGTAAATGATGTAAGTGCGTCTCTTGTAGTAGCACAATTACTTTTCTTGGATGCTGAAGATCCAGGTAAAGATATTCATTTGTATATAAATAGTCCAGGAGGAAGTGTAACAGCAGGAATGGCAATATATGATACTATGAAGTACATTAAATCTGATGTATGTACGATTTGTATAGGTATGGCTGCTAGTATGGGTGCATTTTTACTTTCTTCAGGTAAAAAAGGTAAAAGATTTGCTTTACCTAATAGTACAATAATGATACATCAACCTTTAGGTGGTGTTCAAGGTCAAGCAAGTGACATTAAAATACATACAGAATATTTACTAAAAATAAAAGAAAAGTTAAATAAGATACTTAGTGAAAATACAGGTAAACCATTAGAGCAAGTTGAAAAAGATACAGATAGAGATAATTTCTTGTCTGCAGCAGAAGCTAAAGAATACGGTTTAATAGACGAAGTAATGAATAGTATTAACGAGTTGTAACAAAGAGAGGGAGGCAAAATAATGCCAAAAAGAACAAGCAGCAATAACAAAGATATATTTTGCTCATTTTGTGGCAGGTATAAAGACGAAGTAGGAAAAATAATTGCTGGTCCAAATGGTATATATATATGTGATGACTGTATAGATATATGTAATAGACTAATATTGGAAGACATAATGGATAGCGAAGATGCAGCAAATGTTATGGCCAATAAAGAAGTTATAGAAAATACTGAACTTCCTACTCCAGAACAAATTAAAAAGATACTAGACGAATATGTAATAGGCCAAGACGCAGCAAAAAAAGTATTGTCTGTTGCAGTATATAACCATTATAAAAGAATTAGAAACTTAGATAAAATTGATGGTGTTGAAATTAATAAGAGTAATATATTGCTATTAGGACCGACTGGATGTGGTAAAACACTTCTTGCTCAAACATTAGCCAAGATTTTAAGAGTACCTTTTGCTATTGCAGATGCAACAACCCTTACAGAAGCAGGTTATGTTGGCGAAGACGTTGAAAACATTTTATTAAGACTTATACAAGCTGCAGATTATGATGTATCACGTGCTGAAAAAGGTATCATATATATAGATGAATTAGATAAAATTACAAGGAAGTCTGAAAATCCATCTATAACTCGTGATGTTAGTGGCGAGGGCGTTCAACAAGCACTTCTTAAAATAATAGAGGGAACTGTTGCAAATGTACCACCTCAAGGAGGAAGAAAACATCCTCAACAAGAATTTATTAAGATAGATACATCTAATATTCTATTCATCTGTGGAGGAGCTTTTGAGGGACTAGATAAGATAATTGAAGCAAGAATTGGTGAAAAATCTATGGGATTTGGAGCTAAAATTGAGGATAAAAAAGACATAGATTATGCTACTCTATTCTCTCATGTGTTACCAAATGACCTTATTAAATTTGGTTTAATACCTGAACTTATAGGAAGGCTTCCAATTATAACTTCGTTGGGACAATTAGACAAAGCTGCTCTTATGGATATTTTAACAAAACCTAAAAACGCAATTATTAAGCAATATAAAAAACTACTTAAGATGGATAATTGTGATATAGATATTAGAAAAGATGCAATTGAGGCTATCGTAGATTTAGCAATAGAAAGAAAAACAGGAGCAAGAGGCTTACGTTCTATAATGGAAGATATAATGCTTGAACCTATGTACAACATTCCATCAAACAAAAATATTAAAAGGTGTATTATTACTAAAGAGGTTGTTACAAAAGAAATAGGACCTATTTACGAATACGCTTAAAGTAAATTATCGGGGCAAACAAACTTGTCCCGCTTTTTATAGCAGCAAAAAGAACAAATATTCGAAAATATTTAAAAATAGTATTGACAAACATATGTACCTTTTGTATAATACATATATAGAACAATAGTTCTTGAGGTGATTATATATGAAAAAATGTAGTTTAAAATTATTATTAAAGAATATTCTTATTTTATTCCTATTTATTGTACTGTTACATTTTATATTCAATAGTTTATTTGCAAAGAAAGAGTTTGCAACAAAAGAAATTGTTGTTATGCGTGGTGAAACATTATGGTCTATTGCAAGTGATATGTTAGACGAGAATAACAAAAATATAGATCATATTATATATGATATACAAGAAATAAATAATATGTCTAGTGCAGATATATATGTTGGACAAACAATATTAGTACCTATATACTAAAAATTAGTAAAAAATGAAGATATGGCATTTTTGCAGTGCCTATCTTATTTTTTACAAAAAACGGCGCTCTAGAATCGATTTTAAGACGTTTTTCGAAAATTAGCCATGTAATTACATGGCTAAAATCAGCTATATTTTGTTCAGTGGATTACTTTCAAGTGCTTGCTTTACATCTTCACGATCTATGTGAGTATATATTTGAGTTGTAGCTATACTTTCGTGCCCCAAAATTTGTTGCAATGTTAAAACATCTACGTTACCATATTTATGCATAAGAGTAGCTGCTGTATGTCTTAGTTTATGAGGGGTATACTTTCTAGTATCTAAACCTGCAAGTTGAATATATTTCTTAACAAGCAACTCTACCATTCTTGGACTAATCCTTCTGTTTTGCTTACTTAAAAACAAAGCATTTTTATCTTTAACATTATCTATTGGTCTTACAAGCATATATTCTTTTATTGCTTTCTGACAAGCCTCATTAAGATATATGCTACGCTCTTTATTTCCTTTACCTATAATAGTAAGTGTGTTATTTTTAATATCACATAAGTTAATATTTACTAATTCAGATAAACGCAGACCGCAATTTAAGAATATAGTAAGGATCGCTGTGTCACGCTCTTTAAATTCTCCGTCAACTGAGTGTAGGAGAGAGAGGGCCTCATCTAATTGTAAATATTTTGGTAATCTACTTTCTAATTTTGGTCCTTCTAATCCTATGCAAGGATTTTTATCTATTATTTTTTTTATATTGCATAAATAATTAAAAAAAGTTTTCATTGATGAAATTTTTCTGGCCCTTGAAACGGCTTTATTTGAATGTGCGAACAAATATTCGTAAAGTTCATCCGTAGTTATAGATTTAAAAAAATCCATATCTAAATCTGAAATATTTATTTCTTTGTAATCATCAACTTTAATATTAAATTTATCTCGCTTTATAAACTTAAATATGTCTCTTAAGTCATAATAATATTCGCTAACAGTTAAATCTGAACGACCTTTAGCAACAGTTAAGTAATTTTTCAAAAAATCTTGCATTATAACAGGAACATCATCAAACTCTGTTTTTTTCATAAAAACCTCCAAAAAGCGACGCTCTAGAATCGATTTTAAGACACTTTTGATATGTTATCCATATAGTTTTACCTCTAAAAAATAGTGCCATTTTGTCAAATACGAGAAAATTTAATATATGGGAGCGGATTACTAAAAAACGTCGAAAATTTTATAGATAAAATATAATAAATATAAATTATATATATATTATAGTATGATATAAAAGTATTGTGCTTAAGAAGAGTTGAAAATAAATATATTTAAATATATAATATATATAAATTTGTAAATTATGATACAAGTTGTATTGATAGCTATATAATATCAGAAAAAGAGGTAATTTGCAATAGTTCCTTCTCTAAAAGTAACAAAATATCTATTTTGCGAAATAACATAACTCAATATAATCTTTTTTTGTTGTATCCTCTATCAAGCTATGCTATTACTTTCTACACTAGTCTTTTCTATTTGTATAACATTCAAAATTATTATAGTCTTTATACATACTTTCATTCTTGCAATCTAAATATAACATTATACGTTTTTTCAAAATCATCTTTTTTAAAGTATTCCCATATATCAGTTTCTTCTACTATCTACTTTAATCATGTACTTTCTTTATCTCTTACTTTTGAGTCTTCTGGTACAATTATACTAAAACTATTTTGTTTTGCTAATTCACGTTTTAATAATGAATTAATGTACTTGTTTAGCGCTTTGTATAAATTATGTCAACCCGAATTGCAATAAAAAAGTTCCCTGGAATAAATCCAAGAAACTAAATTTTTAATATATCTCCTAATGTCTTAGCTCCATCATCATTATAATATGCAGCTGAACACCTTGCAGGTGTAAAAGTTAATTCTCCAAATAAAGGTTTTCCGTTTAAATCATAAAAGTCTACTCTCACAAATTTAAATGGTTTAGCCAATATTCTGGCGTCTTCTATCATCTTATCTAAACAAGCAGGTTTAGCAATTGATTTATGAGATCTATCTTTTTCATGCCCATACATCAATTCATTCCAATTTAAATCATAAAAGTTTAATTTTAGCTTATTCTCTCTTTCCGAACAAGTTAAAATAACTTTAGGTTCTCCATTGAAACAATATATTTTGTAATCATTAGGTAAAACTCCATCTTTGCTTTCGATATAATTTTCACATATAATTAGTGGCTTTATTTTAAGATAGTGAAGTTCCCTACTCTCTTTTCCAAACTTCTTTTTTAACCATTTATTTAAAGTTCTAACTGTTTCTTCTTTGTCTAATTTTGATTTATCTGTACAAATAATATTAAAGCCGCATCCATGATTACATTTAAGTGCAAACTTATCTGGTAAAGCATCAAAGTCTATATCCTCAGCTTTTTCGTATACTCCTATTATTGGATTAAGTGTATCCTCAAGCCCACATTCTTTAACATACTCTTGAACCTTATACTTGTCCGCACATTTTACAACTAAATCATTATTGTTATAATCTTCTATCTTTAACTTCATAAGTTTTTCATTTAAGAGCTTTGGATCTTTAAGGTTTAAGTTTTTACCTGTGTGTACTCTATACATTATTTTATTTGCTAAAACATCATTTATACCGCCTACACCTACTAAAAAAGATTTAAAGGCTTTTTTTACAATATTATCTTCATGCATGTTTTTTTAATCCTCCAATAATTTATCTAATTTTTGTGTTATATCATCGTTAAACTTATTATAATCAAATGGCGTTGTTATTTTATATCCATTTATTATAAATTCTTTTATTGCTTTATATATGCCTTCTTCTGAATTGTCACAAACTATTCCAAATCCCTCTTTAGCAATAAGCTCAGCATCTGCCACATCAGTAGAAATAAACGGAACGTTTAATACTCTAGCCTCATCCAAAACAATACCGTACCCCTCATATATTGAGCAAAAAACTAAAGCTGAGATGTTCTTTATATATGGATATGGATTTATCTTCTGACCTAAAAATATAATGTAATCTTGAAGATTTAAATTATTTACCATTTCTTTATACATATTGGTGTCTGGGCCATTTCCAATTAAGTAAATCTTAAAGTCATACTTTTCTTGTTTTAGGTTATATACTGCATTTATAAGTCTTGAAAGCTTCTTACTTTTTTCTTCTTGTCTACATATATTTACAAAGGCAAGTTTATCAATATTAAATAGTTTGGTAATATCTTCAGTATTCTCTTTAGATTCCTCTAATATTTGCTTACCGTTTATATAGTTATTTATTACAAATACATTTTGGTTGCTAAAATACTTTTTATAACTTTCTGCTGCTTTATTTGAAACACAGGCTACCTTTTTAAACTTTTCAAATTTAAGAAATCTTTTCATGTCTTTTAATTGCTTATCATTTCTACTTTCTAAATCTGCATGTATAAAAATTACATTATCTTTACTTGCTCTTCTAGTAATCAAAGATAAAAAAGCATTATTATGTCCAAAACATATAGACTTATTAAATTTCGGAATAAACAAACAATCCCAAAGCATTTTAAAAACAGTTTTTATTTTATTTACTATGTTCCATTGGCCTTTACATACAACATGAACATGTACATCTTGTGGAAGTTTTGACATATATTCTTTATCTTTAATATATCCTATATATGCCCAAACCTCATAATTTTTAGATATATTGCTCATATTAAGTAAATTTATAAATGCTCTTTCCATTCCACCTACAGATATTCTAGGAGTGCAAATAAATAATTTAGGTTTATCTTTATTACTTTCAATTAATACACGTCTTCTAAAACTCATATATCCTTCTCCCTTTTAGATAAATATGAATCTATTTTGTTCTCTAACTTTTCTATAAATACATTTGTATTACTTGTATATTTTTTTGGAACAAAACTCTCAGCCTTTTTAAGCAGCACATTCATGTCGTCACCCTCTTTAAATTCTAGTATATATCCTTGATCTGCAAATATAGAAACAAGCTCCGTTTGATGATTATCTACGTGTTCACCATATTTTTCTAGTCTTGCACAACCAATTATAATTTTTCCTTTTTTTAGTGGTTCTACTATTGAACCAGTACCACCATGTGTAATTATTACTCTTGCTTCATCTACTAATTCGTTCATTTTTTCATATGGTATAAAATCTATTATCTCCATTTTATCGCTTTCAAATTTTGTATGTCCCGCTTGTACTATTATTTTTTCATCTGTTTTTAGTTTTTGAACTTCCTTTAATAATCTATCAAATGGTTCAAATTGAGTTCCTAATGTGACTAAAATCAATAGATCCACCCCCAAACTTCTGCTTTAGGATAAACTTCTTTTAAGCTATCCCATTGAATAACGAAAGTATCTGCTATTTTATATACTAGTTTACCAGATTTAGTTGGTGTATTTCTTTTTGCAAAACTTTCAATAAATATAACTTTTTTACCAAAAAACTTTGCTATAAAACACATTGGTACGGCCGTATGTGTACCAGTAGTAACAACTACTTCTGGAGAATATTTAAAGAAATATACCATAGATTTTAATATGTTATATAACTCTATTACTATATACTTGTATATATATTTTCTTGTACCATGTACCATATATTTGATATTATACTTATTTTTTAAATTACTTGTAACTTCAGTTTTTTCTGTTACAAGAACATATTCGTATTTGCTAAATAAACTCTTTATTTGTAACATTTGAGTTAGATGCCCACCTACACTACATATAAACATAACCTTGCCTTGAGAGTCTTCTTGTTCTATATTATCGTAAATTTCATATATTTTAGCAAACACAATGCTTAAGAAAAATGAAGTTGTAAGTGAAGATAGAGTATGGCCAGATATATATGCAGCAAATATTCCTAGGCAAGCTGACAGTCCCAAAGTAAAATTACACAAGTTACAATTCTGCTTGAAATTCTTAAATATATACCATACAAATTTTGATAGTAGTACTATTATTATCATAGAATACATAAGAATACCAGCTATTCCATAGTTAAATAAAATATCATGGAAATCTCGCTCAACTATTAAGTATTTACCATCTCCGCCTTTTTCTTTCACAGAATCTTTCATTCCAAACAACTTATTCGCAACAGATGAGTTTTCGTATTTTTCTATTTGTCTTTCAAGTTTCGTTTGCCTACCGGTAAATATCATCTCATCTGCAGGTACATCACCATCTTCTGTTGTATTTGCAGTATAGTAGTGCTTCATATATCTAAATGTTGGCGTAAATTTTAAAAGCCCTAGTGTAATAACAAGAGTAATACAACTTATAGAAAAGACCGTTTTAGCAAGTTGAGGCCTTTTTAACAAAGCTAATACTACAGAAAATATCACAGCAAAAACAAGTGTTCCTATTGCTCCAAATAATGCCGCTTTTGTACCTATATTAAGTAAACAATAGCTAGCTAATGCAAAACTTATATATCTACTTATAGATCTGTTTTGAACAAGCTTATACAAAACTATTGGATATAATACAGTAAGTAGTTGTCCTATCTCATTAGCGGAATAAAACCAACCTTTTTTTCCAAATTCTAAATAGCCACCTCTACTAATAAATGAAGTCCCAGTAATATCTGCAATAAATATTACTGCACTATATATAGTTGCTACTATAACAAGTGCATCCATTGGCAATTTATTTTTGTTTTTAACGTATGCAATAAAAAATGCTGTATATATTGGGAATGCAACAAAGCTAGATAAATCTAATGCTTTTGAATAAATATGCTTAATTTCAAACCCATCAATAGTAAATACAATATTTGCTATACATATAAGAGCAACAGCAGCTACTGTAGTCCATGACAACCATCTATTTTTCTTACCCACGAAAATTAAATATATAGTTGCATATATAAGTAACAAAAGCTTATATATTTTACCAGGCGTTATTACAGCACCAAATTTAATAATGCTAATACTTGTAATTAGTTCTATCACAGGAAATAATATTAACAATATCTTAACTGTTTTTTCACTATATAGTTTAGTTAAAAATTTTTTCATTTTTTTCTCCTTACTTTGCAAAAGTATCCTTAAGCTTAAAACATAACCATACAATCCAATATAGTTTTAGTTTAATAAGCGAAAGTATACTCCTTTTCTTTTTAGATAGGAAAGTCTCAATGTATTTGTTATTTTTATAATTTGAGAAATTCATATCCATATAGCCATTTATTTTATTTATAATTTTATGCTTTTCGCTCCAACTTGCATTAGACCTTATTATTCTAACATTCGTTGGTAAATATATATGAAATACGGCCAAAAATTCTAATTCTTCAATGTATTCAAAATATATATTATTTTCTTTAAAGAAGTTAAGGATCTCATCCATTGCCTCAAGTATTTCAAGATTTCTCTCTATATTAGAATTATTCATTGTAGAGCCTTGTCTTAATAAATAGTAATAATACGGTCTTTCTATAATAGATACCTTTTTGGCATAGCAAATAGTCTTTATTACAAAATCAAAATCCTCATACCATTTCTTTTCTCTAAATCTAATATTATTGTCTTTAAGTAAAGAGGCTCTATATAGCTTATTGGTAACAGCTGTTTTATCAAAAAGTAATTGTTTTGTTTCTTTAAGATTTGTTGGTGTACGTTCACTCCTATAAATATCTTCCTTAATAACTTTGCCAGATTCAGAGTATATATAAAATCCAACATCTACTATATCGCTGTTGTCTTTAATAGCCGTATTATACATATCTTCATACATATGTGTATCAACAAAGTCGTCACTATCTACATATCCTACATATTCTCCTGAAGAAGCTTCTAATCCTAGATTTCTGGCAGAGCCCTGACCGCCATTTTCTTTTATAATGGATTTTATTCTATCTGGAAATTTTGCTACATATTCATCTATAATTTTTTGCGAATCGTCTGGTGAACTGTCATTTACAATTATTATTTCCAAGTCTTTTAAAGTTTGATTAAGCAAGCTGTCTATACATTTTTTTAAATACTTTTCTGTGTTATATACTGGTACAATTATACTTACCTTAGTCATTATTATTCTCCTACTATTATTTAAATCTATACTTTGTATACATCTTTAGCGAAATACTTGCGATTATTTTTTTAATCTTTCTTGACAATGTATCTGCTAACATATACTTTACGATTTTTCTTTCCTTTAATTCTTTTAAATATTCAGGTTTGTCTTTATCATCTAAAAACCTAATCATGCTTATAGTATTATTTGCAATATAACTTAAATACAAGCTTTTATCTTTTTTATTTACGCTTGCATCAGATATATTATTTATTTTTCCCACTAACGTATCAAAGTGAAACAACATATCATAAGCTCTTCTTTTGGCTTTATGAGCCCCGTTCATAATACTACCTGTACGCTGTACATAATTGTATCCATAATAGTCTAACAAATATCTTTTTTTAGCAATAAGTGTACAATATGGAATTAAGCCAAAGTCTTCATGGATTTTTCCTTTTGCAAATTCTAAGTTGTTATTTTTCCAAAAAGTTGCATTATATGCATAACCACAGGCTGGCTGAAAGAACTCTACATTTAAAACATCCTTAAATGTTGCCTCAGACTTTGTTTCATAATGTTTTGCTTTTTTAATAACGTTATATTTTTCATCAACTAAAGTCATATTAAATTTAATGATATCATTGCCATCACAAACTGCACTAACAGAAGACAATAAATCGTGTTCTATATAATCATCAGAATCAATAAATAGCAAATATTCACCTTGTGCTTTAGTAATTCCAAAGTTTCTTGCATCACTTAAACCACCATTTTCTTTTATGTAAGCTTTAAATCTACTATCTTCATTTACATATTCATTTATTATCTCTTGGGAATTATCTGGTGAACCGTCATTTACAATTATTACTTCAAAGTCTTTATATGACTGAGCCTCGATACTTTTCAAACACTTATCTAAATATTTTTCTACATTGTATACAGGTACAATTAAACTAAATTTCATAAAAACCTCTACATTTTTTCCAATAAATCCGCTATTCTTTTTGAAGCCAAACCATCACCATATGGGTTAGATGCTTTTGACATTTTTGCATACTCATCTTTATCACATAATAATTTCATAAATTCATTATATATAGTTTCTTCATCTGTTCCAACAAGTTTTAATGTTCCAGCTTTTACACCTTCGGGTCTTTCTGTTGTATCTCTTAATACAAGAACTGGTTTTCCAAGAGAAGGAGCCTCTTCTTGTATTCCTCCGCTATCTGTAAGTACTAGGAAAGATTTGTTGATAAAATTATGAAAATCTAATACATCAAGTGGCTCTATTATCTTTATTCTGTCATTATCTCCAAATACTTCACTAGCGGTATTTCTTACAACAGGATTCATATGAATTGGATAAACCACCTTTATATCTGGGACTTCGTTCACAACTCTTAAAATTGCTTTAAAAATATGTTTTAAAGGTTCCCCTAAATTCTCTCTTCTGTGAGCTGTAAGAAGTATAAGTTTGCTTCCTTTTGCCCACTCTAAAATTGGATGTGTATATTCTGCATTTACGGTTGTTTTCAATGCATCAATAGCCGTATTTCCTGTAACAAATATACTGTCTTTATTCTTACCTTCATTTATTAGATTTTCCCTTGCTGCCTCTGTCGGTGCAAAATTATATTTAGCAATTATACCTACAGCTTGTCTATTAAATTCTTCAGGATAAGGCGAATAAATATTGTAAGTCCTAAGCCCTGCTTCTACATGCCCTACAGGTATTTGCATATAAAAACACGCAAGTGCTGTAACAAATGTAGTAGATGTGTCCCCATGAACTAAAACAATATCTGGTTTTTCACATTCTAGTACTTCTTTAATTCTTTCTAGTATATTTACTGTTACATCAAACAATGTCTGCTTTTCTTTCATTATATCCAAATTATATTTTGGTACTACATCAAATGTATCTAATACTTGTTGTAGCATTTCTCTATGCTGGCCAGAAACGCACACTACAGTTTCAATATTTTGACGTGAGTTTAATTCTTTTACTAACGGACACATTTTAATTGCTTCTGGTCTAGTACCAAATACTAACATTACTTTTTTCATATAATTTCTCCTATTTCTTTTTACACAATTTATTTTTTAAAGCAGTAATTAATTTTGAAGGATGTAGCAAATACTCAAGTCTCCTTCTAATTTTTTGCCTTCTGTTAAATTTTGCTATTCCTTTTTCTTTACCATATTTGTTTATATATTCTAATCTCTTAGCAATTATTCTTTTTTCTTCATCGGAATGCCAAGAACCTTTAAAATGATGTATAGCATATGTGTTTTCTGTTATATTGATTTTCCCTGTATTCCAATCCTTAGGGCAGAAATATTCATGAGGATAAAGCGTTACATCTCCTAGATCTTGGTAAGATGACTTTCTTTTAAGACCATATTCTTTTTCTGTTAGATTAGTAATTCTTATTACATTTGTTGTAAGGTCCATTGTTTTATCTGGTTTTATAAACGAAATACCATCATATTCGTCAAGTAGTTTTTTAACCCACTTGCCACCTTTTTCTGAAGCCATAAGGCCTGTAGGAATAGAATCATTATTTTCAAAACTTGAAAATGCGTGATGTTCCAAAAATCTGTCTAAAGGTTTTATGACTTCTACATCGGTATCCATATATATACCGCCCTCATGGTATAACGCATAAAGTCTTACATAGTCAGTTACAAAAGCATATTTTTTGGCCTCATAAGCCTCTTTTACATATCTATTGCTGTTAACATCAAAGTTATCTTCATTCCACTCCTTTATTTCATAGTCCGGACAATATTTTTTCCAGCTTTCTATATACTGTTTTGAATCCTCTGGCAACGCTCCTCTTCCGAACCAACAATAATGAATTATTTTTGGAATATTTCCCATATACTACTCTCCTTGTCTTTTTAATTTATTCTTTATTTTAGATAAAAATTTTGCTCTATCTTCCTTATTAAGTAAGAATACAAGATTTAATGAAAATCCTATAATACCAAGCATAATTAGAGCTACCACTAATTTACCCCAGCTGGTTATGCTATATACATTTTTCATTAAAAGACCTACACCAGTTATGACTACGAAAGATATTGTATTTTTTAAAATTATTGGATAGAATGTGCCTTTTTTACATCTTATACACTTAGCTCCATACATAGGCAAAAATACCAATACTCTAATCATTTCCATTATAGTGCTTGTACCTGCAATTATCATAAGCTTTGCCATATCTGTAGTAGCAAAATTTAATGACACGAATACTGTAAGTATTGTTAATGTGCTAGATATGATTAAAGCAATTGATGATGCTTTTATTTTATTAGTAGCCGTAAATATGTTGTATAAAGGTTCTAGTGGCATACAAAATACATGTTGCAAGCATGAAATTATAGTTAAAATGTATAATTGTGTGCTATCTTGTGTTGGTTGCCATAGTGAGTAAAACTCTTTACCAAAAGCAAATAATGCAGCTAAGGCAATACTAGAAAACATAGATAATAACCTTATAGCATAAATGACCTGTTTTTTTATTTCATCATAGTTTTCCTTTGCATAGTTTATAGTTATTTGTGGTGCAAATACGTAACCTATTGCAGCAAAGAATGATAACATATTTGTAGGAATTGTTTTAGTAATTGAAAGAATTCCCATTGCCGTAGCACTTACAAATATATTGGATATCAACAAATCTAGTCCACTAGATAAAATTGAGCTTAATTTTGTTATTGTATTCCAGATTCCTGAAGCAATCAGTTCTTTTATCGCTTTAAAGTCAAACTTGTCCTTTGAAAACTTTAATTCAGGTAGCAAACGTTTTTTATATGCGGCGTTAATTGCAAGTAAAAATGCACCTGAACAGAACGTGGCAAGTCCCATATACCATACAACAGTGGATTTAACCATAACGTAAAATATTATTAAAATTACTGCTCTTAATATATAACCTATTATGTTTGCTATTGAAGATAAATCTAATCTTTCCTTTACAAACGTAGCCGTACTAAATATTGAAGTATACACACTTAATATAAAATTAGCAAATATAAAAGCCCATAAAAGTCTTACATCAGTAATTAGTTCATCAGGTATATCAAAAAGCTTGTTTATAAATAATATTACAATTCCAAATCCTATAGTTAATATCACTGAAATTAAAATATTCGCTATAATAACTGACGAAAAGTATCTACTTGCCCCATCATCATCCTTTTGATGTATTTTTATTGTAATAAACCTACCTGCCATTGAGTTTAAAGCTACAGTGAATAGTTGTGCATATGACACAAAGTTATTAGCTAGTCCTACAAATCCATTAGAAGCTACCCCTATGTACTTTACAACATACGGTGTCAAGAAAAAGCTTATTCCCATATTAACTGCAAACGACATAATTGTTGCTATAATATTTACATATAATCTTTTTTTATCTTTCATTTAATTTCCCCTTTTATTCAATTTGCTAATGTCAGATAATTCACCTACAAGGTATGCAACAAATATCACTATTGTAGACGAAGTCATAACGTGGCCTGCTATACAAGATATAGCTATTGCAATACATAAACTCATAAACATAGCAATGCCTTCATTGTTAGTTTCAATTTTTTTTATGCTAAATCTTTTATATATATAAGAAACAACGCAAAATACAATAGAAAAATAAAATAAAACTACACCCGCTATTCCAAAGTTAATAGCTATATCGTATATATCAATTTCCATTGTTTTAATCTGTTTATCATTATCATACCCTAATCTATTTTGATATTTTACTCCAAACAATTTCTCTAACAAAGTCGTATTAGAATATAATTCTTTCTGTAATTTCAAAAAATTCGATCTTCCGTTTAAAATAAAGTTATCTAAGCCATCTTTTGAGTTGTTTTTTAAATTCACTGACTCACTATCAACATCACTATTTAAAGACGTATCTTTAATATTTTCTTTCATTCTTAGAACAGAAAATTTATATGAAGCCATATTAGGTAATATACATGCCATAAAAGCAATTACAATTAACAACATACATAATAATTTCTTATTTATTAAAGATTTATTGGTTATCCAATTTATAACTGTCAATACGCTATATAGTATAGTAACAAGAAGTGGAACTATTAAAGAGGTTTTTGTTCCTATTGATAATAATGTTTGTATTTGCAAAAGTAGTGTAATAATACCAGTAAAACTCAATGTATTTGCTGCATAATAAATAACAACCGGTAAGAATATTGAAAGTATAGCACTTAGCTCATTTCCAGAGTAATACCAACCTTTCGTACCTAAGCTCAAATCACCTCTATATGTAGCAAGCTGTGTTCCTGTTAACTCAGCCAATTTTATTAGTGTACAATATACTAATACACAATAAACTATTGACTCTATCCTAATTTTGTTGCCATTACCTATATATGCATAAAAAAACATTACAGACAATATAAATGTGAGCAAATTTGAGAGATTGCTTAGGCTATCAAAACTAAGTCCTATCACACACAAATTAGTTGCACCAAAAGCAACTATAGCAAGCATTAACACAGATAAAATTTTTCTATTTTTTTTATTTATAACTACCAAATATATTACAGCATATATTAAAAATATTGCTTTATATACTATTCCAGGTGAAAAACGAACATCAAAATTTCTTTTCAAAATTGATGTAAGTACTTCAATAATTGGGAATAATATAAAAAACATTTCTATAAAACGAGGTGAATATAGCCTCGAAATCTTTTCTTTCATTTAACATCCTTTCTTTCAAAGTTTGCATATATAGTATACCATATACCACCTTTTTTGTGAAGTAAAAAGGCATAAAAAGTCGCCCCTACCATATGATAGAAGCGATTATAAGAGGTTATATATGAAAACTAAAGTTTTCTTTAGTCAGCATGCATTTTTTAGTATGACCAAATTCCTTTTCCATCATGCTTTGCTTGATGTTCTGCTGCAAGTAAAATGTCCAACTTATTGATATTCTGTCTTTCTGATCTTAATTCTGCTACGCCGCTTGCAAGTAAGCTTTCATTATATAAACTTTTGTCTACATATATATAAGCGTATGTTTTACCTTTTTCTACTTTAACATTATCAAAATCAACAGTTACTGTCTTACCCACAAGGTCATTAGATATTTGATTAGATAATTCTTTATTGTGTTTATTTGGTTTTATTCCTATCAAATATACTTCATTAGTTGTACCATCTGATTCAACCTTAATGCTTAAACCATTTACTGATACTACTTTACCTTCATATGCTTGGTCAGATAATATATAATTATCAACTACGTTAGGAGTTTTATTATTATTAGCTACATCTTCAGAATCCGGTTTAACTGCTATATATATACCTGTTCCTATAAGAATAAGCGCTACAAATAAAAGTATAACTGCTGGTCCATATTGTTTTAAGTAGAAAGTCCTCTTATTTTCATAATACATAATATTACCTCCTTTTTAACATAGTAATTATTTCTAATTACATTTACAATTATAGCACATTTTTTATGTAAAGTCAATATTATGTTTACAAAAATGTCTCGAATACGTTAAAGGTATTCAAGACACATATATTTACTAAACATCTGCATTATGCCATACACATTGAACATCATCATTAGATTCTAATTTGTCTATAAAAATCTCAAACTTTTCCATCTGTTCATCATCAAGTTCTTTTTTCATTGTTGGTACCATTCTAAGTTCAGCTTCTTCTGTCTTGTATCCAGCACTTTCTATAAAATCTCTAAGACGAGAAAAATTAGCTGGTTCACAAGTTATTTCAAAATATTCTTCATCTGAATCAAAATCTGTTGCTCCATTATCTAAAACTTGCATCATAAGTTCATCTTCATCTATATCTGGTGTTCTTGCAATAACAAAGACACCTTTCTTTTCGAACATATAACTTACAGAACCACTTTGCCCCATAGTACCACCGCTTCTATCAAATATACATCTAATATCCGCTGCTGCTCTATTTTTATTATCTGTTAAGCTTTCTACAATAACAGCCACACCATATGGTCCAAACCCTTCATATGTTATTTCTTCATAATTGCCACCGCTTCCAAGGCCAGCTGCTTTTTGAATACAACGTGTTATATTATCATTTGGCATATTATTAGATTTAGCTTTTGATATTACATCTCTAAGCTTTGCATTTACAGAAGGATCAGGTCCCCCTTGCTTTACAGCAGCAGTAATTTCTACACCTAATTTTGAATATATTTGCGCTTTCTTACCATCTACTGCTTCTTTTCTTCTTTTAATATTTGCCCATTTTGAATGTCCTGACATAAACCTTCACTCCTTCCTTAAACTCCTTGAAGTATTATAACATAAGTATCTCTTGTTTAACAGTCTTTATCTCTATTTTTTATGCTTTTAATACAATTTTTTGTACATGTTATAGTATTTTATAACATTTGACACATACCTTTTAGTTTCATTGAACTTGATATTTTTTAGTATTTTTTCATAACTATCGTAACTTAAAATATCCTCTTTAAACCATTTATCTACATTTCCAAGTCCTGCATTATACGCAGCAAGTGCTATATACATGTTTCCATTGTACCTTTCTATAAGGTATGACAAGTATTTTACTCCTATATTTACATTTGTTTCTTTATCTTTTAAATCAAAATCATCTTCATTTACACTATTTATATCTTGTGACACTTCTCTAGCGGTTGTAGGCATCAGCTGCATCAAACCTTCTGCACCTTTGCTAGACATAGATTCATCATTAAAATTACTTTCTTGTTTAATCACAGAATACACTAAATCCGGATCAACTGAGTACAGAGCGCTATATTTATCTACATATTCTTTATATTTTTTTGGATAAAATACGTTTTTTAAAATTAACATTATACTAAAATATAGCGTAACAATAATTACACATATTATTGCTATTTTTTTCACCATATACTCTCCTTTTATTTAGCTTCTAGCCAAGTTTTCCCAACATTAACATCTACCTTAAGTGGTACTTTTAATAAAGTTGCATTTTCCATACTATCTTTTAATATTTGTTTTACCTCTTCTACTTCACAAGGAGGAGCTTCTATAAGCAACTCATCATGTACTTGCATTATAAGTTTAGATGTAAGGTGTCTTTCTTTTATGGTTTTATATACTTTTATCATAGCAAGTTTCATTATATCTGCTGCAGTTCCTTGTATTGGCATATTCATAGCAATACGTTCGCCAAAGTTTCTTGTTAAATAATTTGCAGATTTCAATTCCGGTACGTTTCTCATTCTGCCAAATATAGTTTTTACTACACCATTTTCTTTTGCCTCTTCTATAACGCGTTTCATATATGAATCTACTCCACTGTAATGAGTTAAGTAGTTTCTCATATATCTTGCCGCATCAGGTCTCGTAGAATTGATATTCTTGGCTAAACCATATTCACTTATTCCATAAACTATACCAAAGTTTACTGCTTTAGCTTTGCTTCTCAGCTCTTTTGTAACTTTAGATAGAGGAACTCCAAAAACTTGAGATGCAGTAATACTATGTATATCTATATCATCTACAAACCCCTTTATAAGTTCTCTATCCTCAGACATATGTGCTAAAACTCTAAGTTCTATTTGACTATAATCCGCATCTATAATTAAGTTATCATTCTGACTTGTAAAGCAATCTCGTATTTTTCCGCCAATCTCAGTTTTTACTGGTATGTTCTGAAGATTAGGCTCTATACTACTAAGTCTTCCTGTTACGGTAACAGTTTGTGTAAACGTTGTATGTATTCTTCCATCTGATCCTATAACATCAAGAAGGCCATCAACGTACGTACTTTTCAACTTTGCGTACGTTCTGTATTCTAGTACTAAATCTATTATCTCATAATCCCCTACTATACTTTCTAAAGTTTCTTTATCTGTAGAATAACTAGATTTTGTCTTTTTAGGATAAGGTATATTTAATACTTCAAACAATACGTGTGCTAATTGTTGAGGTGAGTTTATATTAAAGTCTTCTCCAGATAATTCATGAATTCTTTTAGTAATTTCATTTATTCTACTCGTAATGGTATTGCCAAATTCAATTAAACGTTCTTTATCCACATACATTCCATTATGTTCTGTTGCAGCCAAAACTTCTACTAAAGGTATTTCAATTTCATTATATAGCTTATCTAGCTCATTTTTTTGTAATTCTTTACAAAGTATATCATTTACTTTTAATATGCTAGACATAACATAATATATATACTTTTTTTCATCGTCAGATAAGTTACTGTTATATATATTTCTTTCTGGGTTAGAATCCAACATATCAAAAAGTGTAGTTTGAACATTTGTTTTTACTACGTTAATTTTAGGTGATGGAACATCTATTACATTATACGCTATATTTTCTATTGTATAATTATTTTCACTTGCATGAAGTAAATAATATTCAATCATTATATCTGAGTTAAAACCATTAAAATCAAATATTCCTAAATCAAACGCAATTCTTTCAATTTTCTTTAAGTTATATGCTACTTTTTCCACATTCAAACTACATATAACTCCCAAAGCTTCTTTAAAAAGTCTTTCATGTATAATATAAATTGTTTTACCAGAATATACGTACAAAGCATTATTAAGTTTAGAAGATACATTATCTATTATTGCAATTGAAAACTTTTCATTGATATTCTTTAAATTATCTAAATTTTCATTACTATTAATATCCACATATTTTGTAAGCGAGAACTCTTTATAAAACTCTTTTTCATTGTTTGTGGCTATGTCAAGCTCACCATCTAAATCTTTTGTAAACTTTTCTATGAACTTCTTAAACTCAAAACGAGTAAATAGTTTAATTAACTCTGGCATATTAGGTTCAGTAAGTTTAAGCTTTTCATAATCAATATCTAATTCTACATTCGTATTTATTGTAGCTAATATCTTACTTTGCCTTGCACTATCTTCGAACTTTTCTAGTTTTCCCATAACAGATGGGCTTATATCTAAACCTCTTACATTTTCATAAATTTTCTCGATACTTCCATATTTGTTTATTAAAGGATAGGCTGTTTTCTCACCTATTCCAGGAACTCCAGGAATATTATCCGAACTATCTCCCATAAGAGCTTTTACATCCGGGACTTGATTTGGTTTTACAGAATACTTTTCATATAACAGTTCTGGTGTATAATACGTATACTCCGTTTTTCCCAGTTTAGTTGTTGGTAAAACTACAGTGGCTGTGTCTGAAATAAGCTGAAATGAATCTCTATCTCCAGTAAGTATATATGTAGGTATGCCATTTTCAGTGTTTCTAGCAGCAATTGTACCTAAAATATCATCTGCTTCAAAGCCTTCTTTTTCTAGTATAGGAATATTAAGCGCATCAAGCACTTCTTTTATAAGTGGCATTTGTGACTTTAATTCCACCGGCATTGCATGACGTCCAGCTTTATATTCACTATACATTTCATGTCTAAATGTTGGTGCACTCACATCAAATGCAACAGCAACATACTTAGGACTAAGTTTCTCTTGCATCATAAAATATATGTTCAAAAAACCATATATTGCATTTGTATATAGTCCATCTTTTGTAGCAAGTAACTTTATTCCATAAAATGCCCTATTCATTATGCTGTTTCCATCAATTATAAGAAAGCTATTTTCTTTTATTTCTTCTTTATTTTCCATAATTACCTCTTTAAAATTTATATAAATTCCTGCCAAACTGTATTGGCTAAATCTTGTCCTCTATCTGTAAGCCTAATGTTTTCACCGTTTTTTTCTAATAGGCCATTATTTAAAAACTTGTTTATTTCCTGGCCAAATATAGAGTATATATCTACTTTAAATTTACTTTTAAATTCGTTTATATTTATACCCTCTGTTTTTCTTAAACCCAATATTACAAATTCTTTTTCTAAATCTAGCAAATCCAATTCTTCTATGTCGCACTTTTTAAAGCAAGCTTCATTTTTGCAAGCAATATACTCTTTTATATCACTAGTATTGGAATATCTAGTAGAATTTATAAAGCTTGACGCAGATGCTCCAAAACCTAAATAAGGTAAGCCAGACCAGTACTTTAAATTATGATGTGACTTAAATCCAGACTTTGCAAAATTAGAAATTTCGTACATTTCAAAACCGTTATTTTTTAGCATATCCTTTACTATATAAAACATTTTTCTTTCAGTATCTTCATCTGGAAGTGTAACGAAACCATTTTTTACAAGGAAATCTAGTTTACTTTTTTCATGCAATTCTAAGCTATATACAGATATATGTTTTATACTGTCCAGCTTCAAAACAAAATCAAGTGTATCTTTAAAACTTTCTATAGTATCTTGAGGCAAACCACATATTATGTCCGTAGATATATTAGTAAACCCTGCATTTTTTATTTTATTATACGCATTCAAAAACATTTGTTTTGTAGTTACTCTTCCTATAGCCTTTAATACATTGTCATTGGCACTTTGCAGTCCCATACTTATCCTATTTATACCACTTTTTCTATACATTTCTAATTTTTCAGATGTAACACTTTCTGGATTTACCTCTACTGTAATCTCAGGATCATCGGATATATGTGTACAAGATGAAATTAGATTCAAAATATCGCATATATATTGAGCTGGAACTATACTTGGCGTTCCACCTCCTATATATATAGTATCTACTTCATTTTCTGCTAACAATTCTGCATTTTGCATAATTTCTTGAGCTAGTGTATTAAAGTATTCCTTTATTATGCTATTATCATCTGATACCATACTACAAAAGTCACAATAAAAACATCGTGACTTGCAAAATGGTATATGTATATATATACCAAGTTTCATATCATACCTGCCAATTTTACAATTTTATTCAAACTGTGATACACGCCTGATTTAGATATACTGTAACTGCATAAAGAGGCTAATTCCTCTAAACTTTTATCTGGGAATTTTTTTCTTAGCTTACACAATTCCTTTTGTTTATCTTTCAATGAATTATATGTACCGTTTTCTTCTAATTTTTGTATGGCCTGAATCTGTCTGTATGCAGACGATACTATTTTGTTTAAATTTGCGGTTTCACAATTTATTCCTCTGTTTATATCATTTTTTATACTTTTCTCTATACGTATATTTTCAAACTTCATAAGCGAAGTTGTAGCGCCAAATATTCTTAAAACATTGCTTATACCTTCACTATCTTTTACATATACAACATATTTATTTCTTTTTATACATTTTGCAGATACATCAAAATCTGAAAAAAGCGACATCACAAAATTAGATTGTGACTTTGTTTCTAAAGATACTTCAAAGTGATACTCATTTTCAGGGGAAACAATGTAGCCACTTCCCAAGAAAACTCCTTTTAAAAAAGATTTTCTGCAGCACAATCTATCACATATAATGTCTTTAATATCTTTTGCTGTAATTTCAGATGTCTCTGTAAAAAGCTCACCATATCGCATAGCTTTTTTACAGCACATTTTCATTTTCTCTTTGTTTAATATTTCTTCTTTTATTTCTTCTGAAAACGACATGATACCACCCTATCATTTGAATTTAAATCCTTTTTTACCACAATATCGCTATACTCTTCTGATTTTAATATTTCCACTACCTTATCTGCTTGAGAAAAACCAATTTCAAATACAAGCATTCCATCGTTATTTAAATAATTCTTTGCCTCTTTTGCAATCTTTTTATAAAAATACATTCCGTCATCTAAAGCCACAAGCGCAATATATGGTTCTTCTTTTACATACAAAGATAATCCTTCATATTCGTCTTTAGTTACATATGGTGGATTTGCTGTTATTATATCATATTTTTTAGTTAAGTCTACATTTTTAAAAACATCAGATATATAAGCGTGGCACTTGCCACTTACATTCAATTCATCTATGTTCTTTTTAGCAACCTTTAAAGCACTTCGAGATATATCTGTCATATCTACATTTTGGACATTGCTAAGCTTAGCTACGCATATTCCCACAATGCCGCTACCTGTACACATATCTAACATTGTTTTATACTGATTAATATTTACATATGAAATAGCCTCATGTATCAAACATTCTGTATCTTGTCTTGGAATCAATACATGTTTATTCACAAAAAAGTGCAAACCATATATATATACGTCCTCAGTTATATATTGATATGGAATGTGCTTATTGCAAAGTTTATCTAACATATTTTCAAGTTTCTTCGTTTCTTTTTTAGAAAGCTCTATATTCCTTGTAAGCTTAATATCAAGTACTTTCTTACCCAGAATATATGCTAGTATGTTATCTACTGTATCCTGTTCTGAATTAAATATATCTACACTAGATATATCATATTTTTTGCTCAATGTATCAATCAATTCTTTTCTTAACATTGGTTGCTCCTTAAAGCTATCTCGTCAAGTTTTTCTTTAATATATATGTCTATATCACTGCCCTCTGTGTAATCTGTTTTGGCAATAAAATTAACCCTATTGTGTTTTAAAAGTTTATCTGCCACACTCTTTCCATCATTTTTCTCATATACTGCAATAGATGTGCCTAAGTAATCTTTTACTAGTCTCATACATGGTACATCTGTAAATCCATCTCCTATATATATCATATTTGGAAAGTCTATACTTTTCTCCTCGCGTGACATATGCTCATTTATCTTGTCATCATATACTTCGTATACGCCTTTGTTTATTCTAAAGAGGAATTGCGTTTTATTTGTATAGTTGATTGCAACAGCTGGCCATTTAGCAATATTATCCACGTTATATAAAAAACTACTTGCATAAATCCTATCAAATTTGTTACTTATACTAGTTCCTTCAATCATTTCTTTTATTCCAGAAGATATAACAAAGTGATGAAGTTTAAGTCCTAGAGATTCAGCATAAGAATTTATTCTATCAAACCAATCATCAACTCCCGGAAAAAGTTTTATGTTTTCTCCATATTTCACAAAAGAGCTTCTAGTTACAGACACATTTTTTTCTTCTGCTTTTTTAAGCATAAGATACATGTATGCAAGTATTCCCTCCATATTATTGTTAACTTTTAGTTCATTTACTTCTCGAAAGAACTCATCAGACGTCATTTTAAGCTTTGGAATAAAATTATACTCCTGGATATTTCCATGAGCCAAAGTCCCATCAAAATCATACATTATTGCTACATCTTTATTTTTCATAATAACCTCCAATATATACAAAAAAAGCACTACAAAAGTAGTACTTTATTTGTTTAATTTTGTTCCATATTTTTCAGCAAATTTAGCAGCTCTACCTTTAGAAGCAATAGATTGTTTTAAACCTGTAAAGAACGGATGACAAGCACTACAAGTATCTGTTTTCATTGCTTTTTTGGTTGAACCAACTTCTATAACGTTACCACAAGCACATGTAATTGTAGTTGTTTCGTATGCTGGGTGTATATTCTCTTTCATCGTATTTCCTCCTCGTAAATTCATTTCACATATTACCTTAATATTTTAACATAACTTTTATTAAAATACAACTTTTTTAATAAAAAATTAACTATTTTATTAGTTTATTTATATATTTTTAATTAAGTTTTACAACATTAAAGCCAGTATGGTCACCACTTACCATTTTATACTCAATATTATTTATATTTCCTTCTTTTATCATATAATGTCCCTGACCATGAAGATGACCATATACAACAGTTTTTACCTTATACTCCTCTAATATTTTTTTAACTTCATCTCTAAATGGTGGAAAATGTACTGCTACTATTATATCTTTATCTTTGTTAGCTTTATCTATACTATCTAAGGACAATTTTAGCCTAAGTAGCTCACGTTTAAAAACCTTTTTGTCATCTACCTTTTCATCTTCCGTACTAGCCCAAAGCCTTGTTCCACATATATTTATATTTTCTACCAAAAAGCTATTATTATGTAGTATTTTAATAGTGTCAAAATTGTTCTTTTCAAAAAAATTGTTCATTTTAGCTACAGTTGAAAAATATAAATCATGATTTCCTTTTAATATTATTTTAGTACCAGATAAACTATTTAAATATGCAAAGTCATCATATGCTTCATCTAAATTTAAAGCCCACGAAATATCCCCAGCAACAATTACTGTATCATTGCTTTTTACTGTTTTTTCCCAATTTGTTTTTATTCTATTTTGGTAATCCTTCCATTCATCTCCAAATAATTCCATGGATTTATCTGGATTTGAAATAGCTAGGTGTAAATCAGATATTGCATATACTGACACTTTGCATTCCTCCTTTAATCTTCTATATTAAGATTCGCTTTAGCATTTAAAGTCAAGTCGTTAGTAATCTTTCCATCAATAAAGTTAAGTACTCCAGCCATAGCAATCATTGCCCCATTATCTGTAGTATATTTTAATTCAGGCATATAAACTTTAATATTATTTTTTTCTCCCTCTTTCATCAGAGTTTCTCTAATTCTCGTATTTGCAGATACGCCCCCAGCTAAAACAACTTTTTTAATATTATGCTCCTTTGCACAAATAATCACGTGTTCTACTAAAACATTTGCCACGTTCTCTTCAAAACTGCGGCACATGTTTGGTACATTCAAGTTTTCTTTTTCTTTATTAGCTATATTCATAACTGCAGTTTTTACACCGCTAAAGCTAAAATCTAGACTATCATCAAACTTAGTTGTAGGAAGTTTATATGTAGCTTGTCCTTCCTTAGCTTGAACACTAACCTTAGGTCCGCCTGGATAACCTAAACCCAAAACACGTGCCACCTTATCAAATGCTTCACCAACTGCGTCATCACGAGTTTTAGCTAATATTTTAAACTTAGTATAATTTTCAACAAGTATTATGTGAGAGTGTCCTCCTGATACCACAAGTGATATAAATGGAGGCTTTAATGTAGGATTTGTTATGTAATTTGCCGCTATATGTCCTGCAATATGATGCACAGGTACAACAGGTATGTTTAAAGCATAAGCAAGTGATTTAGCAAAAGATACTCCAACAAGCAAAGCACCTATAAGCCCAGGCCCTATAGTAACAGCTATTGCGCACAATTCATCAAGTTTAGTATTTGATTCCATTAGTGCTTTATCCAGTACTGTTCCTATATTTTTTATATGTTGACGAGATGCAATCTCTGGCACAACACCACCAAATTCTTTGTGTATATCTATTTGAGATGCTACAACATCTGCTAATACATGTGCCTTTCTATTTTCATCAAATTCTATTATAGAAATAGCTGTTTCATCACAACTCGATTCTATTCCTAGTATTTTCATAATTTTTCCTTCTTTCTTACAGCGCTAATATAAGTGAAATCAACCAATATATAAAATTATATGCTGGTGAAATTATAAGTTGATATACATCTGTTAGCATTAAAATTGCTATTATCCAAATAGAATACTGTTCTAGCCAATCCATTCCTCTCTTAGCCTTTTCAGGTAAAAAGTAAGTTAACACTTTTGCTCCATCAAAAGGCGGAAGTGGTATTAGGTTAAAAACACCAAACATTACATTAAATCCTATCATATACAAAAGCATTATGTATAAAATATTACCTATATTAGAGTTTATCATAATTGCCAATACACCAAAAACATCTAACAATTTTAATATAATTGTAAATACAAATGCTAATATAATATTAGATAATGGTCCTGCAAGAGCGACCAACATAATGCCTTTTCTTCTATTTTTAAAATTTCTATCATCCATAACCACAGGTTTGCCCCAACCAAATTTAAACACTAGCATAAATATAAAACCAATCGGATCAATATGAGCCAATGGAGATAATGATAATCTTCCTAGTGCTTTTTGACTTTTATCACCCAATTTATAAGCAGTATAGGCATGTGCTGCTTCATGAACAGACAAAGCGATAAGCAAAGCCGGTAAGTAATACAGCGTTTCTTGTAACCATTCACTAAATGTTCCTGTCAATTCAATCTCTCCTTTATTATATTTTCAATAATTTTTTTACTAACTTATATTTCCTTTTATATATTAACCTACATGCAAATCTAAACTTAAACTCCCTTTGCACATAATATGTATTCCATTTAAATCCAGGAAATTTCTTTCTCATAATATCTACTATTTTATTTATATCTTCTTTTGTATTTTCACATTTCAAAAACATTGTTGTTGCTTCAAATAACAAATGTTTTATATATAAATACTCAATTTCTTCTTTGTATTCCTCAAATTTCTTTCTATTAGCAATTTCAGACTCTAAGATTACTAACGCCTTAAAAATATCTTTTATACTTTTAACATATAATTCCATATCTGACGAAATAATTTTATTTTGAAAAACATTATATAATGGTCTCTTTAAATGATATATTTTTTTGGCATATGCAACTAATGCAGGAATTATAGCCAAATCTTCATATTCTATACTCTCATTAAACTTAATATTGTTAGATTTCCAAAAATATGTATTAAATAACTTCGCCCAAGGTTTGAAATTAGAAACTAAATAGTTTTTTTCACACGAATCAGAAAACTCATCACAAAATTTTACCTCTTCCTTATAATCCGTTGCTAAATGATAGTAATATCCATCACATGTAACTATATCATAATTAGACCTTAGAGCTTCTTTATATAATTCCTCACATGCCTCTGGTTCAAGGTAATCTTCTACATCAACAAACATAAAAAATGGTGCTGTTACCTTAGTTACACCAACATTTCTTGCGTGTGCTTTGCCTTGGTTTTCTATTTTAAAATACTTAATTTTATCTGAATAGTCTTTAACATACTCTTTTATAATGTATTCAGTTTCATCTACTGAATTTGAATCAACAACTATTACTTCAACATCTTTTAAAGTTTGATTAACAACTGAATCCAAACACCTTTTTATATTCTCTTGTGCATTAAACACCGGAATTATTACGCTAACTTTTTTCTCCATACATTTTACCTCTTAATTTAACCATTATATTATACCAAATGTAACTATCTAATGCAAGAAAAGGAGTTGCACTTTAATGCACTCCATATCTTTATTTTACTTGCTTTTTTGGTCATAAGTCACACTATCTTTTAATACCTTAATTGTACTCTCAAGCAGCAATTTTACCATTCTATCTATTTCTTTTTTATTTTCATCATCTACATTTTTGTAGCCATTTAAAATTATTCTAATTTTCTTTATTGTGTCTACTGAAAAGTCCTTTGTACTTTTTGCATCAGTTGAAGCTATAACTTCATAAAGAATGTTTATAAAGTTTTCTCTTTGCTCAGGTGTTGTGTGCATCAACCAATCCCTTACTATTCCATTAAATATCTCACTGTTATTTGTAAGATTTGGTATTCTAACAAGTTTAATTGGCTCAACTTGCCAAGAATATATGTCATGTTGCATAACACCTTTTTGTATGCTCTTTACAACCTGATACTCTTCTTCATGTTCGAGAAGCCTTCCAACTATAGAGGATTGAGGTATATACGTTTCTATCTTATTTAATATTTTTTTATAATTATCTGTTAATATTACTGACTTATCCAATCCTGGCCCGTCAGCATTTATTACCTTTTTAATCCTAGGTTTAACATGTTCATCACAAAATATTGCGGAATATACAGCAAGGTTTCCTCCCTTTGAATGTCCGCCTATAATTAACTTGCATTTATTTTTAGATGCAATATTATTTAAATATTTTACCGCTTCTATTTGCGATGGAACATTTTTTAAAAATCCCATATTTAAATCTTCTTTCCATCCAACAAGTGACGAATCAGTACCTCTAAAAGATATATACTTAACACTATCTGAAATATCTATACTAATTGCAGCGAACTGTTTTTCTGCCGCTTTATCTAAAATTTCCACGTAATCTGACACGATTAAGTCTTTAAATCTACTTGATTTTCCTAAAAGAGCTATAAATTCTTTATCATCCGGCCATAAAAAATCTTCTGTCTTAAAGTCTTTCATTTTATCTGCAATATACTCTATTGTCTTTTCTCCACTAAAATTTATAATCTTAAATGGCAGATACGAAAATCTTGCAAAAATAATATTATCCAACTCATTTATAGGAGATTTTTTAATTGTTAAGTCCCCTCTCCATTTAATATAATCTATTATATTAGACATTTTACTTCTCACACCTCAACATACATTATTTTTTACTAAAAAATCTTTTGTTTTTACTAAGTAGTTTCTTTAATATAGATTCTTTATTTTCTGTTACTGTCACAGCATTTGATTCTTTTACTCCTTCATTTACAATTGATTTGCCTTTATTCTTAAACACACTATCCAGATTAAATTCAATCTGTAACATTTCTTTATATAATTTTTTTCATTATTATCATATATAATATCATGTAAATAAATTTTTAACAATACTGTCAGAATTACATTATACTAGTTTTTTCGTTTTATAAAAAATGAACCTTCATCATTAAACAAACTTGTCTAACATTTAGGTTCATCTCTGTTTTACAACTTAAATAGAACTTAGAATTTACTACTTGCCTCTCTAAGATAAAGGCTTCATTGTTGGGAAAAATAAGACGTCTCTTATTGAAAAACTATCCGTAAGTAGCATTATAAGTCTATCTAAGCCTATACCCATTCCGCCAGTTGGTGGCAAGCCTATCTCTAATGCGTTTACGAAATCTTCATCCATTCCACCGGCCTCTTCATCACCCTTTGCTTTGGCCTCAGCTTGTTTTACAAATCTTTCATATTGGTCTATTGGATCGTTAAGCTCTGAATATGCATTGCCATACTCACGTCCACCAATAAATAATTCAAATCTTTCAACTAGACTTGGATTACTTGGTTTTCTTTTTGTAAGTGGAGATATCTCAACCGGATAATCCATAATAAATGTAGGTTGAATCAATGTTTCTTCAACATACTCTTCAAAGAACATGTTTATTATATGACCTCTCGTGTTTTTAATTGGGTCTATTTCCAAGCCGCGTGATTTAGCTAAAGAACGAGCCTCCTCATCCGTCTTAATTTCATTAAAGTCTACTCCAGTTACTTCTTTTATTGCATCAATCATAGTAACTCTTCTCCACTTTGGTGTTAAATTTATTTCTACACCTTGGTAAGATATATGAGTTGTACCCAATACATTATTTGCAATAGTAGAAATAATTTCTTCTGCTAAATCCATCATGTCATTGTAATCCTCATATGCTGAATACATTTCAATATTAGTAAATTCTGGATTATGTTTAATATCCATACCTTCATTTCTAAAGTTTTTACCTATTTCATATACTTTTTCAATTCCACCAGCAATTATTCTCTTTAAGTTAAGTTCTGGAGCAATTCTTAAATACATGTCCATATTTAAAGTGTTATGATGTGTAATAAATGGGCGAGCTGCATCTCCTGTTGCAACCGTAGTAAGCATAGGAGTTTCTACTTCAGTATAGCCTTTACCATCTAATATTTTTCTTAACTCCTTAATTATTCTACTTCTTAATATAAAAGTTTCCTTAACTTCAGGATTCATTATCATATCTACATAGCGCTGTCTATATCTTAAATCCATATCTTTAAGTCCATGATACTTTTCAGGAAGAGGTCTTAATGATTTAGTTAGAAGTGTTATTTTTTTGGCATGTATAGAAATCTCTTCTGTCTTAGTTTTAAAAACAAAACCTTCAACACCTATAATATCTCCTATATCATAAGATTTAAACTCTTTATATGCTTCTTCTCCTAAGTCATTTGTGCTGACATAACACTGAATGCGTCCATACATGTCTTGAATATGGCAAAATGAAGCCTTACCCATTATTCTTTTTCCCATAATTCTTCCGGCAATTGATACATCTTTTCCGTCTAGCTCATCAAAATTTTCTTTTACATCTTTACTAGTGTGTGTCCTATTGTACTTAGTAACACAAAATGGATCCTTGCCCTTGGCACGTAATTCTTTCAACTTGTCCTTTCTTACTTGAACAAGTTTTTCTGTGTCTTGTTCTAAAACAACATCTTCGTTTTCTTGCATTTTTACTCCTCCTTATATATGACATAAATGTAGGTATGTTAATTACCTACACTGTCTTTTTAATATCTAATATTTTATATTTGCAAATTCCTGCTGGAACTTCTACTTCTATTTCTTCATCTTTCTTTTTACCAAATAAAGCTTTGCCAATTGGTGAATCTAATGATATTTTATTATTTAGCGGATCTATTTCAGTAGTTCCAACTATTTGATAAGTAACTTCTTCTTCAAACTCATAATCATAAAGTGTAACTGTTACACCAACACCAACTTTAGTAGTAGATATTTTTTCTACTATTTTAGCTGAATTTAACATAGCTTCGAGCTCTGCAATTTTAGTCTCCAATATTGCTTGTTCATTTTTTGCTTCGTCATACTCAGAATTTTCAGAAAGATCACCATATTCTCTGGCTACCTTTATTTTATCTGCTACTTCCATTTTTTTTGGACCCTTTAAATAAGTCAACTCATCTTGTAATTTTTTAAATCCTTCTTCTGTAAGAAGTACTTCGTTTTCTTCCATAATTTATTACCTCCAGTAATTATGTTTAATTTGCTTTAACGATTTCGATATAGTTTATATTATTTTTAAATTTTTGTCAAGTATAGTTTTACATAATAATGATATTACCTTAAGTCTACCATAATTTTTAGTCATATATGAAAAATAATCATTATTTACGTTACTAACAAGCTTATGCCTATTTGCCAAAAGTACATACTTATCAAATTTATCACTATCATTATCCCACATAAATATCTTTAATGCGTTCGGAATTTTAAAGTCACTCTTTTCCATATATATACATATATCATATGGGTTAATTTTAATTTCTTGTTTAGACAATTTATTCTTAATACAGATACTACTACCATACTTTTCATTAATATTTTCAAGCCTTTGTGCCATTTTAGTATCTTTTACATTAACACAATATATATCCACCGTTTTACACTCGCCGACAAGGTTTTCAAGCATATAATAATTTATATTTCTTAGGTTTTGATATATCATGAGAATTCTAGCATCTTTTTTCTCAATATGTTTCTTTTTTAATGCCTCAATTAAATAATTATCTATATTTTCATCAATGCTTCCACTATATGTATAATACTCATATTCCAATCTATTTAAAATATCTTGTATATATTTTTTTACACTAGAAAGAGCTGACTTTTTCTCAGCATTTTCTAGTGTTTTAGATAATATATATATCTTGTCATTTCCTTTGTATTTTAATGTTGAAATAAGTTTTCTATCAAAAAAGTATGACTTAACCTTATTTAATATACCATTATCTTCAAATACTCTTTTGTTTAACATTTTAAGTGGTATAAGTAACTCATCATAATTCACATTTGAATTTATTTTGAGCCTTCTACATTCTATTTTATCTTTATCTGTTATACTAATAAAAATTGTTTTCATATATACCACCTAAAAGTATATATGCCATTTAGCCTTATTTTATTCTTTATCTGCTTTTTCTGATTCAAGTTTCTTCTTAGCTTTAGCCACGCTCACTCTTTCTCTATTATTATCAAAAGATCTAAGTAACATACTTGTTAACTTATCTCCAGTTAAATCGCGTTTCATTTTTCCATCTTCAACAAAAGAAATTGTACCAGTTTCTTCTGAAACCACTATAACTAAAGCATCTGACACTTCACTTATTCCCACAGCAGCTCTATGTCTAGTTCCTACATTTTTAGGAATAATATTTTCTGACGCAAGTGGTAACACACATTTAGCAGCTTTTATCTGATTTCCCTCAATTATTATCGCTCCATCATGTAAAGGTGTTCTTGGATTAAATATTGTTTGTATCAGTTCAGAAGATACCTTAGCTGAAAGGTCAACTCCCTCTCTTACAATATCGTTAATTTTTGTGCTTTGTTCTATTACTATAAGAGCACCTATCTTCTTTAAAGACATAATTTCAACTGCTTTTACTATTTCTGATACTACTTGCTTATCTTTAATTTTGTCATCAAAATCAAAAAACTGAGTAATGTTTTTTCTTCCAAGTCTTTCCAACGCACTCCTTAGCTCCGGTTGAAATACTATAATTATTAAAATCATACCATAAGTTAAGAAATTACTTAATATAAATTTTAAAATTGTTAGATCAAGAAGTTCACTTATTGCAAGCAATGCCAATAACATTGCAATTCCTTTAAATATTTGAACTGCTCTTGTCTGTCTTATTAACTTGTATAAATAATATATTATAACCGCTACTAATGCTATATCAACTACAAGTAAAAACACTCTTAAAGGGCTATCTAAATGAAAAGCTCCCTGTATTGATCTAAAAAAATCCATAAACTTTTCTGACATAATAAACTTCTCCTTTGTTTATAATAGTACAGTATATATAAGAGTTATAAAAACACTTAAAACTGATCCGAATATAAGTATCCAAACCAACGCTTTTAACCATTTGCTATTTCTATTCATATGTACCCCTCCTTATTTTTTTATAACAATATCTAGAATGCCATATTTTGCATCAAAAGGTTCTGATGGATTAAATACAATATGAAATTCATTTCCAGATATATAAAACTCTTCAAGTGCAGTATATGAATAATTATAATCTGCCTCTTTTAGTATTCCTTTTGAAACAATATAAGATTTAATTTGTTCTTTAATTGTATTCCTATAAGAATAATCTAAAACGTATGGTGCTGCATCTTCAGAAGATAATAATGTCTTAGAGTTTAAATCTATTGTATAACCATACATTTTATCAGAAAACACGTCTTTACCGTTAGCCACTATTGTTTCGTATAAAACGATTGATAATATTTTCTTTTCTTGAAGCTCAGTTTCATATGTCTTATATGTTACCTTATAAGTAAATTCATTTTCTAAGTTTCCTGATGCTTCTTGCTCCAACGAATCGTATTTGTTTAAGAATTTATTTTTAATTTGTTCATTTATATCCGTTAACTCAACATTTTCAACTGACACTTCTGGCAATGTTATATCTGATTTGTAACTGGTTTTATCATTTTTCCTAGATACACTCTTAACTGAATATTCAACGTCTTTTTTAGTCTGTGTATTATCTTTTGATATAACGTCAACCAGAGCATTATTTTCACCAATTATCTCAGGCTTTTTCTCATTAATCAAACCATACGCAACAACTGCACTACCAAGTATTATAAAAGTAATGAATGCAATTATTGGCGCGTTAGACTTCTTTTTGATTCTGTCATAATTCATAGTTTCCATAGTATAACTCCTTATATTTTAAAATAGTTTATCATAGAATATTTGCTAATTCAATGGTAATTTTTTATTCTGCTTGAAGAGATGTTATTGCCACAGCCACGACAATATCTTCTGTTTTACAACCTCTAGACAAGTCATTTATTGGTGCTGCTAGCCCCTGAGTTATTGGCCCAATAGCTCTTGCTTGAGCAAAACGTTCAACTAATTTATATCCTATATTTCCAGCATCAATGTTTGGAAATATTAGTACGTTAGGTCTACCAGATATTTTACATTCTGGTGCTTTTAAACTCGCTACACTTGGTTCTAGCGCTGCATCTAACTGCAATTCGCCATCAAACTCAAAATCAACATTTTTACTGTCTAACATTTTCTTTGCTTCTTCTACCTTTAAAACAGATTCGGATTTTGCACTTCCATAAGTGGAATAAGAAAGCATTGCACACACTGGTTCTTTTTGGAAAAGATGTCTATATGAGTCTGCTGCTTGAGTACAAATAGTAGCTAACTCCTCACTAGTTGGATTTTGGACAAGCCCACAATCAGAAAAAATATATGCTCCCTTATATTTTGAACCCTTTATATCCATTACAAAAAATGATGATACTGTTTGACCAGGAATCTTTGCTTTAACTATTTGTAAAGCTGGTCTTAAAGTATCTGCTGTTGTATGAACTGCTCCAGACACTAATCCTGATGCGTCTTTTGCTTTTACCATCAAGACACCGAAATAAACATAATCTTTTACTAATTTCTTTGCCTCGTCTAATGTCATTCCTTTACTTTTTCTTAGATCATACAAAAGGTTAACATATTCATCAAATTTTTCATAAGTTAGCGGATCAATCACTTCAACACCACTTATATCTATATTATTTTTTTTACTTTCATTTTCAATAGCATTTTTATCTCCAATTAAAACAGGTATTGCTATTTTTTCTTTTTGTATCACTTCAGCAGCTTTTAAAACTCTTACGTCTCCGCTTTCTGGCAATACAATTTTTCTTAATTTACACTTTGCTTTTTCAAGAATCAAATTACATTCGTCCATAAACTCCTCCATATATCTAAAACAATTTATTTTCTTTTCCAGCAAAAATCCTTTGTATATTTGATTTGTGCTTAACAACAACTATTGTAGTAGCAATAGCTAAAACTATAGTGTTAAAATTCGTATCCATAAATATAGACAATATCACTAAAAGAATAGTTCCGCAAACACTTCCTAAAGATACCCATCTAGTAATTAGTATAAGTATTACTCCAAACGCCAAACACACAAGAGTAGCTTTTGCATCTACTAACATGGCAGACATCAAGTATACTGCTACGCCCTTTCCGCCTTTAAATCCATAATAAACTGGAAATACGTGTCCTACTACGGAACCTAATATATACAATGAGTAAGAAAGACTTGAAGTCTGAATATTGAATAATTTAGATATTAACAATATTACAATATATGAAACTACCACTTTTAATAAATCCAAAACAAAAACTATTACTCCCAATTTTTTACCCATTATTCTAATTGAATTTGTAGTTCCAGCATTTTTGCTTCCTAATTCTCTAATATCTTTATTTAAAACTTTATTGCTAATTATTATAGCAGGATTAATTGATGCTATAAAATAACTTATTACAACTACTAATATATTAAAAAACCACATAACGATAAATCTATTCTTCTTTCTTTCCTTTTTCTCTGACAATTATATTGATAGGAGTTCCCTCCAAATCAAAACGCTTTCTTAATTCATTTTCCAAATATCTAATATAAGAAAAGTGTGCTAAGTCTTTATTATTTACAAATAACACAAAAGTCGGCGGAGCTGTTTTTACCTGAGTTGAATAATAAATTTTAAGTCTCCTTCCCTTATCAGTAGGAGCTGGATGAAGCGCCATAGCTTCAATTATTACATCATTTAAAACTCCTGTAGTAACTCTAAAATTATTTGCCTCATAAGACTTATTTATCACCTCAAAAAGTTTCTCTACTCTTTGACCTGTCATAGCAGATAATGTAATAATAGGTGCATATGACATAAACTTAAAATGTTCTCTAATCTTTTTTGAATACTCTTTAAGAGTTGTATTATCTTTATCTATTAAGTCCCACTTATTTACAACGATAATCATAGCCTTGCCCTTTTCATGCGCAAAGCCCGCAATCTTTTCATCTTGTTCTGTAACGCCTTCAGTTGCATCAATAACAATTAAAGCCACATCTGCTCTATCTATTGCTGATTTTGCTTTAATGATACTGTATTTTTCTATATTATCATATATCTTATTTTTTCTTCTAATTCCTGCTGTATCAATTATAGTGTATTTTCCAAACTTGTTTTCGAATTTTGTATCTATTGCATCTCTTGTAGTCCCCGCAACACTGCTTACAATAGCTCTTTCTTCGCCTAATATTGCATTTGTAAGAGAAGACTTGCCAACATTTGGCTTGCCTATGATTGCAACTTTAATATCCTTTTCTTCTTCCTCTAGCTCTTCTATATCACCAAAATTGTAGTAAATTGCATCAAGCACTTCGCCTACCCCAAGTTTTGCTATAGATGAAATTGGATACGGCTCACCTAAGCCCAAATTATATAGCTCATAAATCTCATCAGGTGGCGTACCAACAGTATCAACCTTATTACAAACTAAAACAACCGGTTTTCTAGTCTTTCTTAGCATTTGTGCAATCTCATTATCTACCGGTGTTATTCCAGATTTCAAATCTGTTACAAACAAAATAACATCTGCCATATCCATGGCAAGCTCTGCTTGGCGTCTCATTGACTTTACTATAACATTATCTGTTACTTCTTCTATTCCGCCTGTATCAACTAGTTGAAACTTTGTGCCTCTCCATTCAACATCAGCAAAAACTCTATCTCTCGTAACCCCAGGTTCATCTGAAGTGATAGATAGATTTTCACCAACTAACATATTAAAAAATGTAGATTTACCAACATTTGGCCTGCCTATAATTGCCACTACCTTCTTAGTCATAATTCTTTCTCCTTTTAACACATATATTTTACTGTATTTTTTGCAAAAAGTAAAGAAAATAACACGAAATAAATTGAATTTTGAAACCAATAAATATATAATATTTTTATATTAAAACTAAGGAGAAAATTATGGAGAAAAACGTAAAATTATTTCCGGTATACAAATTATTTTCTTATGATGTATTATTTTATTATGCTATATCCGTTGTTTTTTTAACAAAATGTAAAGCATTTACCTTGTCTCAAGTAGCTCTATTTACAACTGTATATGCCATATCGTCAATATTATCACAAATTCCATCTGCTTTAATAGTAGATAAAATTGGTAACAAACGCTGTATGATTATAGGTAACATATTTTGTCTATGCTGGGGTATAAATATAATGCTTAATACTGCCTTCATACCAACATTATTAGGAGAAGTAGCTCTTGGTCTAGGATTTGCACTAAAAGGAGTATCTGAATCACCATTTTTGTATGCATCCTTGAAGAAACTTAATAGATTAGATGAATTTGGTAAAAAAGAGGCAAGTGGTTCATTTTTATATTTTATTATTGAAGCCATTGCCAGCACCATTTCTGGATATCTTTTCACAGTAAATTCATATCTGCCAATCATATTTGCCTGCCTTTGTTTTTTGATTGCTATTATTTTAGCACTAAACTTTAGTAGCATAGCTAAACCTCACGAGAAGATTCCTGTAAAAAAATATGTTACTGAACTAACTGATGGCTTTAAGTTTATATTTAAAAGTAAACGTCTTAATGCTCTCTTACTTTTTTGCTGTGTATTTTATGGTATTATTTCAACATGCAATATACTCATGAAATCTTATTTTTCTGAACACAACTTGTCTGCTACCGGTTTTGGCTATGCGTATGCAATCTTTGCAGTATGCGCGGCAATAGGCTCTAAGGCACAAGATATATTAGAAAAAAGGCACAAAAATAAAACGCTTACTTTTTTCTCAATTACATATATTTTAATGTTACTTATGGCTGGTATATTTTCACTGTTTGAAATTAAAGATAATACACTTATAATTATAGGAATTGTATTATTCTCCGTTCAATCAGTGCTAAAAGGGGCTTACAGAATAATAATAAAGCAATACATTACAAGATACACCACATCATCTATACGTTCAAAGTTAATGTCAATATATTATCTGTGTGAACATTTAGGCTCATCTGTATTTTCAGCCTTAATATCTATGATGTTAGCTAGTTTTTCAGCAGGCTTCACGTGTACCATTGCTGGCTTTGTCTTAATTGTAATAATAGTTTTAATTCTAGAATTTATGACAAACAAAGTTGGACTTGATCCAAAATCTTATACTACTAGAGATAGATTTGATTTAAAAGAACAAGAAAAAGAAGCTAATTTAATAAGCGAATAAAGAAAGTCAGGATTTCCTCTGACTTTCTTTATTATACATTATTGATTACTGCAAATCATCTCACCTGTTCTTGCACTTGTTATTTTTTCCAATATATTTTTCTCAACGTTATATCTATATATTTCTATTTTATCTTTCAACAAGAAATACAACATATTCCCTTTTAATTGAATTTGTTTTACTTCATTATCTACAATTACTTCATCTTCGTTATCTCCCGTCAAATACACCTTATTATCTTCTGAATTTATATAGATAACTTTATTACCGTACACTCCCATCGCAGACGTTGTATAAAAATTATAACTGTCTACTAAGCAAGAATTATGTGATATAACCTTAGCTTCTCCACCACTCTTACTAACTTTACATATATATCCTTTTCTAGAGCTTGAAGAATAATAAATATTATCATCATCTTGTATTATGTTGTTTACTATATCTTTACCGCTTAAATTCTTCTTTGATTTATTGCTAATAGAAAACGCTATTAAACTCTTAGAAGTAGTGTCTGGTTGTATAAAATACACGTTTTCTAAATCTCGAATCATTTGATAAACAACACCTTTAATTAGCATTTCTCCATTTAAATCATAAACTCCTGTTTTATCACTATTTTTACCGTAGTCTTTATATACCAAAACCTCTTTTTCATACGCCAAATAGCTTGATACATCTCCTTCGACTACAATTTCAGATGTATCAGAAGACACATTAACTTTTATAAGGTTTTTATCTTTAACTCCATATATATTTCCTTCTTCATCAAGCTGAATATATTTCAAACCCTTTCCAGATTTAATCTCTGTCCTTGATTCATCAGCCCCTTGATAATAATATAATATATTTTCTTTATCATCTTTAGTGTAAGGTTCACTCATAAAATACATTTTATATGTCTTTATAAGTTTGCTTTCTTCCAACATCTTATTTGCAATTTCAGTAACTGACGTATACACTTTAAGCTGGTTTACTACATAAAGAGAAAGCGCCACAATTACTAATAATAGTGCTATGTTCTTTAGCCACGGAAGGGACCTATTTTTCTTTTTCTTGTACTTCAAATACTCTTTCCTTGTCATAGACTTTTCTTTTTCTGTCTCAAGCATAAGCGTCCCCCTTATCTTGAGTATAAGTATATCATGCAAGAAATGTTATTACAATATTTTTTGCAAATTAGATAAAATTTAATTTAAAAAGAATATTTATTGTTACATAAAAATAGTAGTACAATATTGTACTACTAAATTAAATTGACTGCTTGAATTATTTTATGTAAAGTGTTACACGAAAGCCAACATTTTGGAGTGAATCTCCAGTCCATGATGGACTATTCACAGAACGAGATGATACGGGAACTCCCGTTTCAAACCAAGACCATGGCCCTCCGCGTACCATACGAGAAGAATTTGCCTGACCTTCCATAGTCCATTCAGTAACATTGCCTGCTAAATCATATATATTTTTTGCTTTCCATGTTTCGCTTTTACCTGTTGTATAATTTACATTGGAAGTACTAGAAATGCCTCCCGTTAAATCACTATAATTTCCCCAAGATGTTGAGTCATTAATATTATGTTCTGCATCAGATACGAAATTTAAAGTTGCATCCCATTGTACTCCATAACACAGTGTTGATACAACGGATTCACTATTTTTATACATATTTTGTGACAAATACACAGCTCCTTGTGTACCAATCGCGTTCCATGGACTCTCGTTATTCCATTCTCCCCATTTAACGTAATTATATACATATGCATTTTTTTTGCTTATTACTTTATGCGCGTCTGTAGATGAAGTTCTTGCAACAGTAACATCTCCATCTCCTGCTTCAAATCGAGCTATGTAAAAGCCATGATTTTTTTGTACAGATAGCATCATTGCATTATATTCTTCTATTTCGCCATCATACCCCGTATTTTCTACAGCTAATGGTTCGGCATAACCTCCTATATCTCCCGTCATCTTATATATACCAGAACCTGTTGATGTTTCTTCTGCCTCTCCTCTTTTAAACACAGCTGTAAATCCCGTATCTAATCCATTTGCATCCTTTGTTCCTGTTGCAGTATATTCTACTGGCACCCATACAAATTGATTACCTATACATGTATAATCTACACCTTTATTTTGGTCTGCAGAATCATCTGAAATTACTAGACCTGTATCTTTTGTTCCACCAACATAATAAAAGCCATCTGGAATAACAACACCCTCTTTTACTAGTGGTTTAAGTCTTTTTTCTACAACTTTCTTATTGATTGAATCCCAACTAAGTTGTACATCTCCTATTGTTACTGGTTCTGGATTTTTTCCAAGCATTCCATCTGCTAACATAATGGCTTTCATCTCTTCTACCTGCTGTGCTTCTGTCTTTTCCACAGCATCTTTTGCTTCACTTATTATATTTGTATTAGACAATGTTATGATTACTGTTGCAGCTAATATTGCCATAACAATTATGGTTATTACAAGTACAATAAGCGATATTGCATTTTTCTTTTTCATTTTTCATATTCCTCCTCTTTCTTTTGTCATTAAATAAAGGTTTTAAACATTTGAGAACATTTAAATTTTGTACGCAAAAAGACCTATGATTTACACACGCACTTTAACGTATGCAAAGCATAGGCCAATTTTATTTGGTCTTGAAAATAACTATTTAGAAGGCTTTTTTGCCCCCCCTCATTTACATTATTTTCCATTAGTTCCATTTGTTTCTCCTTTATTTTGGATATATTTTATACTAAAATTTTATTATTTGCAATACTTAATAAACAATTTTAAATCTTATATAATTATGTTAACCGATTGACATTTTATATCATGTATGTTAAAATATAGATGGTAGTGTGTTGATTGCAGAGCAATAATTATTCCTTTGTAACATCTATAGTATTTCTATAGATTTAACATACGTTTTTCATTTAAAAATTTTTTACAATTAGGAGGACTAGAAAATGAAAAAATTCGTAACTATGTTGTTGGCAGTTATGCTCGTTATGTCTTGCGCAATTTCCGTTTCCGCAGCCAGAGAGTATACTCCTTCCAAATGGGCACAGAAAGCTAGTAATGCATTGGAACTCACCTGGTATGAAAATACCACTCGTAATGTCGAAAAAGGTGAATTCATGTTTTCCATTCTTCGTATGATTCAGGCCAGCAGACAAAGAGTCGGTGAAAGCCTTCTTGAAAGCGACACTGACCTTGACTTCTACGATGAAGACGAACTTACAACAGAAGAACAAGACGAAGCTCGGATCCTTGTTGACCTTGGCGTATTAAATGGCTATAAAGGCTATATGAATATGTACAACGACATCAAGCGTTCTGAAGCTGCTAAGGTTCTTACATTCTTTAATGAAGAACTTGAACTTCCGTATGTAAGAAAAGCAATTACTTTTTCTGACTGTATCGATCACTGGGCAGAAGACAGCATCAAAACAGCTTATAGACTGGGTTTGGTAAACGGTTCTGGTAAAGATACAGATGGTAGCGACATCTTTCTTCCGGATAAGAACCTTACTATTGAGGAACTTGTACAAATTCTTTATAACATTTCAACTGTAAATGATGATTTCACTTATGAAGATATTGCAGCCTCTTTAGTATCGGTCTTTAACGTAGAAACTGATCTTGATCTCGATACCGATTATGAAGATAGCTCTTCAGTTATCTACCTTAACATCGGCGAAAAGCTTACTTACTCCACTAATTCTAAAGGAGTATGGACATCTAGCAATCGCTCGTGTGTTTCTGTTAACTCTTCCGGAGTAATCACCGCAAATGCTCAAGGTAAGGCAACTATTACTCATGGAAGTACAGCCATTACAGTATACGTTGGTAACTCTCCGATATATGTTGAAGTTGGCGGTACAAAAGAAATATCTAATAAGATTTCTTCTTATTGGAAGAGCAGCAACAAAAAAGTAGCTACAGTTGACAGATATGCAGTTGTAAAAGGTGTTTCTGAAGGAACTGCAACAATCAGTCGTGAAGATGATGAATCCTACAAAGTAACTGTTGTCGACAGCACCATCATTGAACTTAAAGTCGGAGAAACTGAAGAACTTGGTAGCAGTAGTAACAAATGGACATCCAGCAATACCAAAGTTGCTACTGTAACCTCTAAGGGTGTTGTTAAAGCAGTTGGCTCTGGAGTTGCAACGATTACCAACCGTTACGGAAAATATCTTGTAGTAGTTCCGAATACTTCTCACCTTGAGATGAATATCGGTGATACTATTAAGTTTGATACTTCTACCAATTGGAAATCTTCTAATTCTAGAATCGTTTCCATCAATGGCGGATATATCAAAGCCGTAACAAAAGGAATCGCAACAGTTTCAAACGACTACACCTCGATCACAATTACAGTAGCTAAGGGTAGCAATTCTTCCACTGATTATGATACAGAAGAAATTACTCTTGAAGTTGGAGATGTTTATTCACTCGGAAGCAAATACGATGATTGGTACTCTTCAAATTCCAGAGTAGCATCTGTTTCATCTTACGGTAAAGTAACCGCTAATAAAGTGGGTACTGCTACTATCACCAACAGAGATACAGGCAATAAATACTACATCACAGTAATAGATAGCGACGATGGACCTAGCTATGATGACTCTGATGTACAGGTTTACGTTGAAGGTTTTGAACCCAACTCATACTATAACGCTTTTGTTGATGATACGATTAAAGTTATCGTAAAATCTGACAGCAAGCTTAAAAGTGTGACTTTAAGCAATAGTAAATGCACTCTCGTAAAGGAAATCTCCTCTATGGGTAACAACAAATATACATTTACTGTAACTTCAAAATCTGCAGGCGCTTGTGTTCTCACACTCAACTTTGCCAACAGCAATCACACCGAATTTACTATCAATTCTTTTAAAGATTGACAGTTGTTCGAATACCAGGAAAAGCCTAGGGAAACTTCCCTAGGCTTCTTTCTTTATACTATATTACTCAAGCATTTTTTCAAACTGAGAATTATATAACTTGGCATAGAATCCATTTTTAGCAATAAGCTCTTCATGATTTCCCTGTTCAATAACATTTCCTTCATTCATAACAAGTATTAAATCCGCATTTTTAATCGTGGATAATCTGTGAGCTATTATAAACGAAGTTCTACCTTTAGTTAATTTATCCATTGCAATTTGAACAAGCTCCTCTGTTCTCGTATCTACTGAAGATGTTGCTTCATCTAGGATAAGGAATGGAGAACTTTGAGTCATTGCTCTTGCAATAGTTATAAGCTGCTTTTGACCAGCAGATATTCCATCAATATCTCCAAGTACTGTGTCGTACCCATTAGGAAGACTTTTTATATAATGGTCAATTCCAACTGTTTCACATGCTTTTACTATTTCTTCATCCGTAACTCCAGTTTTATTAAATGCTATGTTTTCTTTAACTGTACCATTAAACAGCCATGTATCTTGTAATACCATTACAAATAAATCATGTATATTTTCACGAGTTATATCTTTTGTAGATACTCCATCTATTGCTATATCTCCACTGTCGATTTCATAAAATCTCATAAGAAGGTTTACCATTGTTGTCTTTCCTGCTCCAGTAGGCCCTACTATAGCTATCTTTTCTCCTGACTTTGCACTACAGTTAAATCCTTTTATTATCTCTTTTCCTTTATCATAACTAAATCTTACATCTTTAAACTCAATATTGCCTTTCACTTCTTCTGGATTTAAACTCTTTGTTTTATAGCTTTCATCGCTAAGCTCTTCCTCGCCCAAAAATTCAAATACTCTTTCACTTGCAGCTGCTGCAGATTGCATTTGAGTTATAGACTGGGCTATCTGTGACAACGGATTTGTAAACAATCTTATATATATCATAAACGCAACTATATCACCAAAATCAATAATTCCTTTATTTGCTAACACAGCTCCTACAATACATACCGCTACATATCCAAAATTTCCTATAAACCCCATTACTGGTTGCATAAGTCCAGATAAAAAATGACTTTTTCTCACACAGGTATATAGCCTATCATTTATGGCTTCAAATTGAGACCTCGCTTCTTTATCTCCATTGTACACCTTTACTACATTATGTCCAGAATAAACTTCTTCAATATGAGCATTTATATTTCCTATTTCTTGTTGCAATCTATTAAAGTATTTCTGAGATTTTTTCAAAATAACACTCATAAAGCTAAATCCTATAAAAGTAGAAACAATAGCAGTGATAGACATTTGCCAGTTAGTTATAAACATCATAATAATTGTTCCTACAAACATAGTAATTGCACTAACTAAACCACTGACACCTTGATGAAGTGTATCTCCTATTGTATCAACATCATTCGTTACACGAGATAACGTATCTCCTATTTCATGTCTGTCAAAGTACTTTAAAGGTAGTTTGTTTATTTTATTAGATATATCACCTCTAAGTCTCTTTGATGTTTTATTTGTAACTGTAGTCATTATAAAACTTTGAAGGTAGTTAAATACAAAACTACTTGCATAAAAAACAATTAGTATATTAGCTATTTTCTTAATCTTATCTACATCAATTCCCGTCATTAACCCTCTAGTTATTTCATTTGTTATCTCTTTTAGCCTATCTGGTCCAAGAATTGCCAAAATAGAACTTGCACAAGAAAGTATAACTGCAATTAAAATAGGTATAACGTATCTTTTACAATACATAGCAAGGGACTTTATTGAGGCTTTGAAGTCTTTAGGTTTTTCGCCAAACATTCTCATATGTCCTCCACCCATAGGCCCTCTTGGACGTCTTTTAGTTTCAAACTCTTTTTTGTTTTCTGTCTTGCTCATCCTTCCAGTTCCTCCTTACTTAATTGCGATAATGCTATTTCCTTGTATACCTCACAATTTTTAAGTAACTCTTTGTGTGTTCCATGTCCCACTACATTTCCTTGATCTAAAACGATAATTTGATCAGCCTCTTTTATAGTTCCTATTCTTTGAGCTACTATTAGGTTAGTTGCATCCTTAGTGTATTCTTTTAATGCCTTTCTTAGATTGAAATCTGTTTTGTAATCTAGCGCACTAAATGAATCATCAAATATATATATTTCAGGTTCTCTTGCTATAGCCCTAGCTATAGACAAACGTTGCTTTTGACCTCCAGATACATTTGTTCCTCCCTGAGCTATATGTGATTCATATTTATCTTGCATCTTTTCCACAAAATCTGTAGCCTGTGCAACTTTTACCGCTTCTTCTATTTTTTGCATACTAGGCTTTTCTTTTCCATTATCTCCATAAGAAATATTATCTATAACTGTTCCATCAAACATAACTGCTTTTTGGGGTATATATCCAATAATATTATGTAATTTTTCTTGTTTATACTCCTTAACGTCAATACCATCTACTAAAACTTGACCCTCAGTTGCATCATAAAATCTTGGTATTAGATTTATCACTGTACTCTTACCAGAGCCAGTTGAACCAATGAATGCTACTGTTTCACCTCTTTTAGCCTTAAATGTTACATTATGTAACATATATTCTTCAGCATCTGGATATTTAAATGAGACATTCTTAAATTCTACAGTTCCTACTTCATTTCCTACATCCTTAGTGCCGTCTTTTAAACTAAGTGGTGTATCTAGTACTTCAGTTATTCTCTTTGCAGAAACACTTGCTCTAGGATAAATTATAAATATTAAAGCAAGCATCATAAATGCAGATAATACCTGAATTGCGTATGATGAAAATACAACCATATCACTAAATATTCCTATTTTATCCATCATATTGGCTTCATTTATTATATATGCCCCAGATAGATATATAGCAAGCGTTAATCCCTGCATAATGATATTCATTACAGGTGATATTATAGCCATCATCCTTTGATTAAACATTTGCGTGCTAGTAAGTTCATCATTTGCTACTTTAAATTTATTTTCCTGATACTCCTCAGCATTATATGCTCTTATTACTCTAATACCAGTCAAATTTTCTCTAATTATTCTATTCAAATTATCTATTAACTTCTGCACTACTTTGAATCTAGGCAACACTATAATTATAAGTGAAACAATCATAGTAATTAAAATAAGTACAGCAACTCCAGTTATCATACTCCAAGTAAAGTTTTTGCCAGAAATTTTGATTACAGCCCAAACAGCCATAATTGGAGCTTTAATTATCATCTGTGTTCCAACAGACAACAGCATCTGCACTTGAGAAACATCGTTTGTAGTTCTTGTTATCAAGCTACTAGTTGAAAACTTTTTAATTTCCTCTGTACTAAAATCCAGAACTTTGTTGAATACCTTTGAACGCAAATTTCTAGCAAATGAAGCTGCTAAATTAGATGCAAAATATCCAACTATTACAGCAGATAAAAAGCTTAACAATGCACAAGATAACATGTATCCACCTTGTATCAAAATATCTTTCATTCCACTTTCTTTTGTTTGTACAAGTTCTGTTATTTTAGACATATAATCTGGCATTTTTAGGTCTAGCCATACTTGTACAACAATAAAAATCACGCTTATAACTAAGCATGCAACTTCTTTTTTTCTTAAATTTTTTAGTAACTTAAGCATACGCATTTTCCTTCCTTAAATTCGCCATTATATTTTAGCACTTTTGTAGTATTTTTTCTACTATAAATTTAAAATACCTTAATTTCACTCTTATTGCTCTATTAAATATATTATTCAGTTAAAGGCTCCCAATTAAAAGAGAGCCTAACTATTTATTTTGACTAGTTAATTTAATTCTTTTTCATAATAATTAACAAGTATTTTTTCACCATTTGGATAGTATTCATAATCTGTTTTTATATATTTTATAAATCCCCACTTAAAATATATTTGCATATTTCTTACTTCACAAGGTTCTACTCCCAATATTAATGATTTAAAACCTCTCATTTTCAGTTCTTCTTCCATAAATTTATACAATTTTGAAAAATATCCCTTATTTTCAAATTCTTTTTTTGTTCTAAAAGCTGTTAAATATGCTTTTTTCTCTCCAACTAAATTATCCTTATTTTGTATATTTAAATCATTTGCAGATATAACAGCAGTACATTCCGTAATTATATCTCCATTTAACAATCCCATATAAACAAGCCTTGTATCAAGATTTTTTAACGACTCTTCCTTAAAGCTTTTCCACAGATTACAATTGCTATGCTTTATAATTTCTTCATCCCATTTTTTTATAATCAATTCTTTACTTGCTATAACACACTTGTAATTTACCAACTTATTTTCCTTCAATATCAAATGTACTCTTTCTATTTAATTAACAGTAATTATTGCAATTGTCTATAACTTTAATTATTTCAGTTAATAGATTTGTATCTTTTTCAACCTTTATGGTATTTATATTAAGTTCATCTGCCACTCTAATATTATCTGAATTATCATCAATAAATAGTAATTCTTCTGCCAAAATATCATATTTATTTAAAATATACTCGTAAAAATCAGCATTAGGCTTAATTTTTTCAATCTCAGCAGATATTATCAAATCATCTAAATAATAAACATCAAAATTATCACTAATGAAACTTCTAATGAAAGATAAATGGTTCGTTGCAATAATTATTTTTAAATTGCCATATCTTTCTTTTATTGTTTTAAATATTTTCTTATCCCTTACGTTATATATCTTACCAATTAAATCTTTTGTCATATTTACAACATCGGAATCATCACCAGCTAGTTTATTAGCCTTAACCAAATAATCTGAATCATTAATGTTTGGTCCAAACATCCTTTCTAACTTTTCTTCTGTACTTGTTAATTCAATGTCTTTTTCATTAACAAGTACTCCAACGAAATCAAAGGCAATTACTTTTATCATTTTTCCTCCAGTATTGTATGCTCATATATTCTAAATATATTCTCTTACAACTCTATCTGAAATAGTAGAAATTACTTCATAGTTGATTGTGTCATAAATGTCTGCGATATCTTCAACCGTAATATTTTTATTATCCCATATGTATACTGTATCTCCAACTTTAACATTTGGTACATTTGTCACATCAACCATAAAACAATCCATACATATAGTGCCTATCATTGGAGCTACAACTCCATTTATAACCACATGTCCTTTATTTGTTAAGCATCTTCTTAATCCATCAGCATATCCCATTTGAACAGTTGCAATTGTACGAGGTTTATCTGTTATATATCTTTTCCCATAACTAATTGTTGTACCTTGTGGCACTTCTTTTATATACGATATCTTGCTTTTTAACTTCAATGCTGGCTTTAAATCTATCTTGTTTTCTAGAGCTTTATCTGGATAATATCCGTACAAAATAATACCAGGCCTTACCAAATTATAATACGCTTCTTTGTAATTTATAACTCCTGCAGAATTGCACGCATGTATATATTTAAAGTTTATTCCATGCTTTTCACATATTTCAATTGCTTCATTAAATCTTGAAATTTGTAACTTCGTAAAGGCTTCATCTGTATCACTACATGAAAAATGTGTATATATTCCTTGTACATCTATATTGCTGTACTTTTGACACTCAAATATATACTCTTCTAGTTTTTCTAAAGATACACCTGTTCTTCCCATTCCTGTATCTATTTCTATGTGTATTTTAAATGTGTAATCACTATTTTTTCCAAGCTCTTTTAAAAAGCTACTATCTCCTATTCCCAAAGCTATATCATATTTTTTAACCGATTCTATGTCATCTTTGTATATTTGATTTAAAACAAATATCTCTCCTGTATATCCACCTTCTCTTAATATAACTGCTTCGTCAATAATAGCAACTCCTACTATTTTTACATTGCTATCTTTTAAGATATCTATTTTATTATTTATACCAGTTTTGTATCCCTCATCTTTTATAACTGGCATAATATCTACTTTGTTTCCAATCAATTCTTTTATTTTATTGATATTATGTAAAATACAACTACTATCTACCTCTAACCTTACTGGCCAACATTTTTCCATATATATAAACACCTCTTACAATATATTAAATGTATTATAGCATAATAATATTATTTGTAAAGCACATATAAAACAAAACCTTTATGCATCAAGATGAACTTAATACATAGAAGTTTATTATTTAAAATACTGTTATTTTATGTAAAGAGCCGGACGGAGGCCTAGGCCAGCAGCCGCGCTACTAAGAGAACTGAATCCACGAGTACTAGCAGAGCCGTCAGTCCCACTGTCGAAATCACTACCACCACGAATACTAAGATCAGAAGACAAATAAGAATAAGACTCCATTGTCACTTTCCTTTCCTCTCTTTCTTTTTAAATAAAGGTTTCAAACGTTAATTTTGTTATGTGCAACATTTTAAGAAAAACTTTTTACCAAAACATTTGTATATCACGTAATATTTGTATATTTTCACGTTTTATGATATAATATTATTTGTAGACGTTTAATATCATTTCAAATAATTTTGAGGAGGATTTCTTTATGAAAAACAGACCAAGATTACTTTGCATTTGCATGATCTTAGTGTTTGTGGCAATTACCATTATCTTAAATTTAATACTTGCCTTACCTATTTATGCTTTTGCATTATGCTCTTTACTTTACTGGTTAATATGTATAGAAATTTTAAAAGATTTTGCCTGTCGAGAGCGTATGTACAACTGTTCAAGAATTTCTGGTATGTTAGACCATGATTACAAGGAAGTCGTATTACTTCATCCCCATAGGCTTGCTATTTGCTCTAAAATGGTATTTGATGGGCCACTCAAAGCCTATGCAAGAACATCAATGGGATATGTCCATGTCAGAATAGTATCTAGAACTCGTGCATACAAAATATATACCAATGACTGGACTTGGTTTTATTGTAATTTTGCTGAAAAAGAACCCAAATAGGGTTCTTTTTTATAACCATGTGTGTCTAATGTTAACTTTCTTTTCAATTTCTTCTTCATATCTATTTTTGTTTCTAATTAGTCTCATTATACAGTCTATATTATCACAAACTATATCATATTGTTTGCCAAATTCGTCCATTATATAATATGAATCTACACAAGGTCTTGAGCAAACATCTTTAATACTTTTTCTATCACTTACAAAAGAGCCTAAAATGCAATACCTAGAAGTCATTGCACATGCTAAGTTTTCTACTAACTCAATGTTTTTATTAGGCAACATACTAGCTATATCTTCGTCTGTTAGTTCAAAAGACATTGTAAATTCGTCTATACCAAGTTTTCTTAAACATACCATTGTATACGTATTAGAAATATTAAGAGAATAGTCTGCCACTACTTTAATATTGTATTTATTTTTAATTTCACTTAAAAAGTCTATATACTGCAAACTTCCTAATAACACACCTTTTACTCCAGAATTTATTAGCCTTTCAAGATTTTTTGTAATGTATCTATTAAGGTTTTTTAGTGTAACATTTGGTATAGCAAAGAAAAGTTCTGTTTTTCCAAGGTATTTACTTAAAATATCTTGTTCGTACAATAAATAATCTTGAGCTGATATATATAATCTTGCCATGTTCGTACCATATTTATTTTTATACTCTTTAATATAGTCTTTCTTTGTATCATATTTATATATGTATAAAAAATCACGTTTAGCTAATTTTGCATCTTTAAATACTGGCTTTTCTATATGTTCAATTTCACTATACTCACTAGATACATCAATATCTATAAAATACTCTTTTTCTACTTTTTCTAATACATCTCTTCTAATTTTGTTAAGATTTGCTTTAGATATATATATGTTTTCTTCTAGTACAACATCTACATTACTAAACGTGCTAAATACACTTTCTACTTCCTCTTTAGACAAACTATGATTTATGCTTTTTTCTGGCACTATATCACTTACATGTTTTATGTATTTGTCACCAAGCTTTGCCTCTACTTGTACGTTTTCACTGCTTTTTATAGTAACTTTTACATCACACAAGATTTTTCTATTTATTCTTCTTGTATATTCTTCAATTATATTTTTGCTTAATACACTGTCTGTAGTCTTATATATTACACTTCCTACTTTGCATTTTGAATTTATATCTCCAAGCCATACATATTCTCCGTTTTTCATTTCAGAATTTACTATATTAAATTTTTCATCCTTAATACAAGTAACTATTGTAGATAGTACGTTTTCGTCTGAATAAATTTCAATTCCATCATGCAAATTAATATTTTCCTCTAGCTTAACTTTTACAAATTTATTTTTTACATCTAACACTTTTCCAAGTTTTAAGCCAATGTTTTTTGGTGTCTTGATTGATATACTATCTTTATACTTAACACCATTTAAATAGCCTTCACTTTTACCACTTCTATTAAACATTTGAAGCAAATCATGGATATCTCTATCACTTATCATATCTGTTAAAGCCTTTTTATACATTTTAGTAGTAAGTGCTACGTATTCAGGTGTTTTGTTTCTACCCTCTATCTTTAGAGAGGTAACGCCTGCATCTATTAACTCATTTACTAATTCTATTCCAAAAATATCTTTTTTACTTAATATATACTTTCCAGAAACTATACTTTTACTTTCTCCTGTTTTATATAAGCTATATTTACGTCTACAAGGTTGTGCACAATTTCCTCTATTAGCACTTCTAGAACCAATAAGTCTACTCATATTACATTGTCCAGATACACATACGCATAATGCTCCATGCACAAATACTTCTATTTCCAAATCTGTACTTTCGCAGATATCTCTAATCTCTTCTATTGTTAATTCTCTTGCAAGTACCACCCTGCTAAAGCCAAGTTTTTTTAGTACCTGTACTTGTTCTTTGGAATACACACTCATTTGCGTACTTGCATGCATTGCTAATTTTGGAAATAACTCATGTAGTTTTTGGGCTAGTCCTAAATCTTGAAGTATAACTACATCAAGTCCATGTGAATAAAGCTTGGCCACTATATTTAGTGCATCTTTTATCTCATCATCTTTTACTAGTGTATTTAAAGTTAAATATACTTTAACACCTCTTTTATGAGCTTCAAATATTGCATCTAAATATTCTTCAACAGTAAAATTCTTGCTCATTGTTCTTGCGTTATATCTGTCTACTCCCATATACACTGCATCTGCACCCGCATTTATAGCAGCAATAAAAGAATCAATACTCCCTGCTGGAGATAATATTTCAACCTTATTTTGCATAGTCTCCTCCTTAAAATTAAAGCCCCCTTGCAGGGACTTTAAAACTATATTTTTATTCCAAGTAGATAAAATTCTCTTACGTTTTCACTGTTTATTACAGAATACTCTACGTATTTGTATCCTAGTCCGTTATATGTTTCTATATACCCATCCGTTGTATCTTCTATAGATACATTAAACGCAAATATTGGAATAGAATTTGTCTTGTACCTTACAATGTCTGTAACAACTATGCAAAGCCATGTAACGAAAACAATTATTAATATAAAAACTAAAATTCCAATAGTTATAGCTAAATTTTTTCTTACAACTAAATTCAAATTACTCCCCTCCAAGTCTTACCACGATTTTATATATTGGTCCTTTTTCTCTAAACTTTTCTTCATACTCCGTAGCTACATTGTCCTGCAGCTTTAAAGATTTAATATCTTCATATACATTTAAAGATATGTCCTCTATTGTAGCTTTATTCTTGTTATAGCTCATTATGCTATATTCCATTAAAGACCTATTATCTGTCTTTTGCTCAATTAAGCCTTTATTATTTAATATTTCTTTATATATGTTTAAAAATGCTGTTGATGTAAGTCTTCTTTTTTCATGTTTTTTCTTAGGCCATGGGTCACTAAAATTTAAGTATATTTTATCTACTTCACCATTTTCAAAAACTTCTTGAAGTTTTGAAGCATCATATGCGAAAAGTCTTAGATTGTATGCTCTTACACCACTTTCTTCTTCAAGTCTTTTAATCTTTTTTGTAGCAAGTGCTATTACACCTTTATTTAGTTCAATTCCAACAAACAATATATTAGGGTTTTGTATTGCTTTATTATATATAAACTGGCCCTTTCCAATTCCTATCTCTAAATATATGCCGTCATATGTTCCTTTCCACTTTCCTTTAAAGCTTTCTGGAGCAGTGACATATCTATCGCAAGCATTTAAAATTTCCTCTTGATTTTTTACGTTTCTTTGTCTCATTTTTTCTCCCTATATAACCAAAGTTTCTATTAAAACAGACACAAATTGTAGCACTACTAATACACCTGCAATAATAGCTACATTTTTCCATTCTACTTTTTTTATACCTTTTTCAATTTTATCTGTTCTTTCTTTGTCTTTATTTTGTAACTCATTAAACTTCTTTTCATTTTTCATCATTTCATATACTTTGAGTCTAAATTTTGTAAAGCTCATAGCATTCTTTCTATTTAGCTTAAATCTTGCTGTATAAATCTTTGCCAAATATATTGAAAGAGAAGTGAATACAGAAATACAAAAAACATTTAATACAAATGGAACGATATATCTTAAAACGCCTAAAGCATATCCATATATATTTATTACATGTGCAAATGAAATTGCCTCATAATACACATATCCAAATAGTCCTAAAAACGGTAAGTAAAAATATGGTACAAGAGCTGCAATAGCTGTAACTCCCAGCATCTTTAACCTATTTAAAAAGCCTTCTAGCATACTGGATTTATTACCACAAAAAATTTCTTCACACCCATCTATTTTTCTTATACTATCTAAAGTAGATACTACCCCTACTAAAGTAATAAGTACACATATAACTAAACACACAAGTGTAAAAGGTGCTATTTCTTTTTTTAGAAAAGTCTTGAAACTTATTTTTTTCTTAGCCTCAATATTTTCGTCTATTTTATTTTTTTCTATCTCTTCTAAAGTTATTGTATTTTTCTCTTTCATTGTTTCCTCCCGAAATTCTGAAATCTATTTGTCTTGAAGTCTCATCCGCTCTGACAACTTGTACACTAACTGTATCTCCTACTGAATACGTCTTTTTAGTTCTTTGCCCTATAAGGCGCATTGCCTTTTCCTCATATACATAATAGTCATCTTCTAAGTTTACCATAGGTACAAGACCTTCAACTGTACTTTCTAACTTAACATACATTCCATAATTATTTACTCCAGATACAGTACCTATGTACTCTTCTCCAAGGTGAGAATGCATATATTTTGCCATATACATATCGTCTACATCTCTTTCAAGAAGTGTTGCGCGTCTCTCACACGCACTACTAGATATAGCATAAGCTTTAGCCTGCTTATATAACTTTGTAAGTTCATCTTCAGATAAAGAATAATCGCTTTCAATATACTTTGAAATTACCCTATGTATAAACAAATCTGGATATCTCCTAATAGGAGATGTAAAGTGAGTATAATACTTAAAGTTTAGACCAAAATGTCCTAGACAATCATCAGAATATTTTGCAAGTTTTAGACTCCTTAATACTAATTTTGAAATTACTGCATCTTTACTCTTGTCCTCTTTAAACTTTTCCAAAACGTCACTTATGGCTTTAGGATGAATTTTGTTAATGCCTTTTATACATGCACCCATTGTACTTAACGTTTCATTAAGCTCTCTTAATACATCTATATCTGGCTTTTCATGTATTCTATATATAAACGGAGCATTGAGTTCACAAAATGTTTTAGCAATGCACTCATTTGCAATTAGCATAAATTCTTCTATTATACCATTAGATACTCCAACTTTATATGGTGCAACAGACACAACTTCACCATTATCTCCTAAAACAATTTTAGTTTCTGGTATATCAAAATCTATACTTCCTGCTTTTTTTCTTGCAAGTTTTAACTTTTCTGAAAGTTCACGCATTAAATATAAATCTTCCTTAAATGGAGCATATTCCTTTAATATTTCTTCATCTTCATTATTTAGCACTTTTTCTACTTTTTCATAAGTCATTTTTTTCTTTGAACAAATTATAGACTTATATATGTTACTAAATAACACTTTTGCATTCTCATCAAAGATAATATCTATTGAAAGAGCTAGTCTTTCTTCGCCCTCATTTAGACTGCATATACCGTTTGAAAGACTACGTGGTAACATTGGTATTACAATGCCAGGCATGTATACGCTTGTCCCTCTTTTTATTGCTTCTTTGTCTATAGCAGACCCTGGTAAAACATAGTGACTTACATCTGCAATGTGAACGGATAGCTTATATGTGTTATCCTTTTCTTTCTTTATTGAAACTGCATCATCAATATCTTTTGTGTCTTCAGAGTCTATTGTATAAATATTTTCATTTCTTAAATCTTGTCTAAAAGACATATCTTTAGGTGTGATTTCAGAAACTTTATCTGCTTCTTGAATTACTTCTTTAGGAAATTTATCACTTATTTGATATGACTTAATTAGAAGTGTTCTTTCTATATCTTCCGTATTTTCAGTTCCTATCACTTCTATAATTTTTCCTTCGGCTTTTCTATTTGAAGTAGCATTTTTTTCAATTTTTGCAATAACTCTCGCGTTGTTTTCTATGCCAATACATCCTTTTTTAGGTATGTAAATATCCTCTATTCCTTTAGCTATTGGCTCCACAAAGCCAAAGTTTTCTCCTTTTTTAAATATTCCTACTATAGGCAAGTCTGCCCTTTTAATTATTTTCTTAATAATACCTTCTGCGTTTTTAGAATTTGCTTTAGGTTTAGTGATATTAACTAATACAGTATCGCCATTTAAAGCACCAGCAAAATCTTCACGTGCTATATATATTTCTTCATCTTCTAAACGAACAAAGCCAAAGCTATTGGCTCTGACTTCAAATGTTCCTATTGCTTGAGAGCCTTTTATTATCTTACAAATTCTTTTGCTGTCGTCTGTATATATTTTTCCTTCTTTTTCTAGTTCAGATACTATCTTTTCTAGGTATTTTATATCCTCTTTAGGAACGCCAAAAATTACTGCAAGTTGTTTTACAGTAATTTTTTCATATTTTTCTTGATATATAAACTCTAATACTCTCTCTTTTCTGCTTTTTTCAATATTTACCATACTTATTCCTTTACTTAGTTATAGCTATAGTAGTTAAAAAGCAAAGTACTATAAAGACTATTCCCAAAACAACTGTTAGCTTTGAAAGAATACCATCCATAGTTTTTCCTTTATTTGCTCCATAAAATGTATTTGTGCCTAATGCACTAGAAGAACCTTCTTTAGAAGACTGCATCATAACTACAACAATTAATGCTACAGCCACGATCATAGTAACAACTATTAAAGTCCAAGCAATCCATCCTAACATGTATATTTCCCTCCATATCTATAATTGACTTTCATTAACTTGAATTATTATACCATAGAAAATGGACATTTACAACGAATTTAAAAAATATTTTGTTTTTTTGCAAAGAAAGGTTGACATCTGCATATAATTATATTATACTTTGTATTGTGCATCGCGGGGTAGAGCAGTTGGCAGCTCGTCGGGCTCATAACCCGAAGGTCATTGGTTCAAGTCCAATCCCCGCAACCATCTATTTAGGTCTCAGGAAACTGAGACTTTTTTATATCTACTTATACTGAAACAATACAAAAATATTCTCCAAAATTAAGGAGAATATTTTTTAATGTTACTTTAACTTAATCTTAATCTTAACTGGGTTGTGATTAGTATTTTTAAACCCTGTATCAATAGCAGATACACTTTTTACTTCTATATTTGGTGTAGTAATAAAACCATCTACAGTTGCAGTTACGCTCTCGCTCTCATTGTATGGAATATTTCTTAATCTAAATGTCTTTTTACTCGTATCTGTTACAATATTCCAGTCATCAGGAAATACCTTGCTATCTATCTTTGTTATAGTGTAATTTATACTCTCATATTCATTTGCCTCATCCTTTGGAAATAGCATGTTAAAATCTCCACCAGCTACAACATAATTTCCCTTGTTATACTCAAGTAGCATTTCTTCTTTAAGCACTTCTAGTTGTGATTCTCTCATAGAGCCATCATCATAATCTTCCAAGTCAACATTTATTACAACTAATTTATTATCTGTATTTTCAATTGGTATAACCATTTTTTGTAAACACTTTTTAGCAGTAAATATTCTTTTTGGAAACTCATAAGTTTGTGGCAAATTTAACCTGCATCCATCACCATCATATTTACTTAACATACCAATCCCCGTTTTAACACTTCCTATTAAATTTGGAAAAGGATAAGGAATGAAAGCATCTTGTTCTACTGCATACATGCTAACACCATTAAAATCGTTAGATAATTCTACATACTCATTTACATCATATGAAACTTTTGATTTGTAATCTACTTCTTGAAGTAGTGCTATGTCCACATTTTCATCTTCTATAATTTTTTTTACAGCTTCTAAGTTGTCTGTAACTACCTGTTTTTGAGAAGGTTTAGTACTACTTCCACCCTCAATAAATAGTGACTCACTTTCGCTAGATATTAAATGCCCTATATTATATGTCAATATACTTAATTCAGCATTTTTACTTAGTTTTACAGTAGATTTTCCCACTGTCTTTAATGCTTCACCATTTTTTGGAGAAAATTCTGTTATCAATATAAACCCTAATATTAGTACTGCAAGTACTAATATATCTACAATTACTTTAAGTACTTTTTTAATTACCCTTTTTACCATGTTTTCACCTAAAACGTAAGCCTTTCAAAATCTTCTAGCCTTCCTTTGTATACTTGCATTATTTCTTCTTCAAATTCCAAGTGATAATTTTCTACATGAGACAGTTCTAAAATATATTTTACAAACAATGGATTTAATATGAAAAGAGGACCTAAAATGTATGTTCCAAAAAAGTTTTTGTAATGAATTCCCTCTAATTTACTTTCCTTATTTAACCCAATTCCTTTTTCTGCTTTTACAAAATACATATCCTCGTTATTGCCAAAGCTATGGCTAAATTGATTTTTAAACCCAAGTATTTCAATGTCACAAAATTTGCCAAGTATCATACCAGCATACCTATCTAACATATATCTTTTAGAATAGAAATCAAATAAACCTAGTCCCTCTATTTTAATACCATTATCGCACTCAATATATTTGCCAAATATTTCAAACGCATTTCCTGTAAATAAAAATATCTTCTCTTCATCTATAAGTTCTTTTATTCTATCTTTGTACTCCATAAGTTTTGCAATTACTTTTTCTTGTGTCTTTTCTGTCATAGGCCCCATATATATCATATCAACATCTTCTGTTACAAAAGCAGGAATAGATGTAAAAGAGGTATTTATTACTTCAACTTCATCTGAACATCTTTTCAAATATTTAATATTCCACAAATCGCCATACAAGTTGCAAAACTCTGGAAATAAAACTTCTACTTTCACTTTTCTTCCTCCTTTAATCTATTCTCTAATCTAGCTTTTACTTTATTTGCTATGTGTATAGTATACACATCATAAGTTATAAACACCTTATCAATTCCGTTTAAATCTAATAAGTCGACTGTATCTTCTTCATTTCTTGTAAATTTAATCTTTTCTTTTGGAACCCCAGCAAGAAGTAATCTCAAATAGTGGTCAGGGCATCTAACTCCTCCAATTACAATTTGTTTTATACTGTCGTCTGCTAAAAATTCATAATCTGTATCATATATCCACGTTAGATTTTCTGATGTTTCCCTTGCGTCAAAAAAGTCATCCAAGTTTAAAATTACCGCTTTATTTCCTGGTTCAGACTTAATATAATCAAAAACACGAGAACATGCAACTGGGTTTTGACCTTTAGCAAGATGCATTATAATATCCACCTTGCCAACTTTCTCTTCGCTAAATCTAGTTTTCACTACTTTCGAACATTCAAGTCCTTTTTCAATTTGATCGTATGTTAAACCAAATTCGCTTAAAAAAGTAATAGCTGCTATTGTATTATATATGTTAATTATACCATTGGCTGAAATACTATACGTATCTTTGTTTTCATTATGTACTACATCAATTGTCATATTATCTGTATCAATATTTTTTACCAAATAATCTGCATCTGGTGATTTAAAACCACATTTCGGGCAATGTGCCTTTCCTATATGATGGTATCTTAAATAATCAAAAACAAGTGTTGTGTCACATATAGGACATGTACTAATATCTTGAATTAGGTTTATACATTTATCCACATCAGTAGGAAGCTTGTCTATTCCAAAATATACTTTCTTGTTTTCATCACTTCCCACACCACAACATATTAAATCATCAGCATTTAATATAAGTGTTGTAGATTTTGGTAGGTCTTTGTTTATTATTCCTTGAATATACTCTGTATGAGCATTTCTTTTTATAGAATCTCTAAATAAATTTGTACAAACAAGATAAGTTGGAGTAAGGTATGGATATACCCTAATCGAACTTCTTTCATCTATTTCAAATACAGCAAGATTTGACTTGGCATTTCCTTTAAGGTTTGCATCAGATAATAAAGATGTTGCAATTCCTGCATTAACATTTGCACCTAATCTATTTGTTACTGGCCTGTATCCATTTACCTCTAAAGCATCTATTATCATATTAGAAACAGTAGTTTTACCGTTTGTTCCTGTAACACCAATTATTTTTTCAGGTTTACCAATTCTTCCTAAAAAATCCGGACATATTTTAAGAGCAATTTTCCCCGGGAAAAATGTGGCATTTCTCCTTAACATAATCAAAGCTAATCTTGCTAGTTTAGCAGTATATAACGCTAAAAAAAACTTAAAATTCTTTTTCATATTTTCTCCTTTATCTGCAACATTATACCACAGATACACTATAAATGGAAGTATTAAAATTTATTTTGAGATGGTATAATATGGTCTATATACAACAAAAAATGTATGGTAGAACTCAACATTCTCCATACGTTATAGAACATTTTTTATATATTACTAGCCTGCTATCATACAAGCTACTATATACTCTTTGTTTATTATAGCTTTTTTAACATCTACTTTATATTGAGCTATATTTCCAAACATCCCTTTTTGGCTACTATATACTAACCCATCTATATTTACATTTTCTAGTTCAATTGTTTTTTCGTTATCTGCAACTAGCTTACCTGTATACTCAAGAGTTCTTTCTCCCTTTGTTGTAACAATAACTATAACTTTTGAACCCACGAAATCTTTATACATATATCTTTCCTCCTCAGGTACAAATATACCATAAAAAGCAGATTAAAACAAGAAGAGCATAAAAAAAGAAGAGCTACTAAAACTCTCCTTTAAATACATTTATGCTCTTGTTACTTTTCCAGATTTTAAGCATCTAGTACATACTTTTGCAGTTCTAACTGTTCCAGCATCATCAATTTTAACTGATTGAATATTTGGTTTGTATGTTCTTGATGTCTTTCTGTTTGAGTGACTTACATTATTTCCAAAAGTCATCTCTTTTGAGCAAATTTCACACTTTGCCATAATTTAAATCCTCCTAATCTTGATTATTTCTTTTCAGCTGGCTTTGCTGCTTTACCTACTCTATCTCTTAGATAGTATAGTTTTGCACGTCTTACTTTAGAGCTTCTTACTACTTCTACTTTCTCAATTCTTTTTGAGTGTACTAAGAATGTTCTTTCAACACCTACACCATAAGATATTTTTCTTACTGTAAATGTTTCGTTAGCTCCACTATTTTGACGTTTAATAACAATTCCTTCAAAAACCTGAATTCTTTCACGGTTTCCTTCTTTAATTTTAACATGAACTTTAACTATATCTCCGATTTTGAATTCTGGAGCTTCTGCTTTTAATTGTTCATTTTCAATTGCTTTAATTATATCCATTTTGTTTTCCCTCCTTCTTGGCTACAATTTGTTTTATTTTTTCTTTATTTAATTTATTGTGTTCAATATACTTTGTAAGCATATCTGGCCTTTTTAAATATGTGGTATAAATTCTGTCCTCTAGTCTATACTCATTTACTAATTCGTGATTCCCACTAACTAATATATCTGGTACTTTTAGTCCTTTATATTCAAGCGGTTTCGTATACTGTGCTTCTTCTAAAAGTCCTGCCTCAAATGTTTCATTAGACACTGCATCTTGCTTTAAAACGCCTGGTGTTAATCTTGCTACACTATCTAGTATAGCTAAAGCAGGCAGTTCTCCGCCAGTTAACACATAATCTCCAATAGATACTTCACAAATATCATATAGCTTAAATATTCTTTCGTCTACACCCTCATAATGTCCACATATTAGTACAATGTGTTCACAGTTTTTGGCGTATTCCTTTGCAACATCTTGTGTAAATGTTCTTCCCTTTGGACTTAAGTAAATTATTTTTGCATTATCTAAATTTATACTAGACAGTGCTTTATCTAACACAGGTACAGTTAAAACCATACCAGTTCCACCGCCATAGACGGTATCGTCTGTGTTACGTCTTTTACCCTTTCCAAAATTTCTTAAATCTACTATTTCTATTTGCAAAATGTCTTTTTTAATTGCATTAGAGATTATACTTGTATTTATATATTCTTGTATAACATTTGGGAATAATGTAATTATTGTAAATTTCATATTAGCCCCTCTAGATTTTTAACAACCATTTTACGAGATTTTATGTCTATACTTGATATATTTCGCTTTATCGCAGGAATATAAAAAATAGTGCCATCTTGCTTTTTAATTTCATACACATCATTTGCTCCAGTATTAAATACTTGTTCTAATGTACCAAGAAGTGTACCCTGATCATCATATACGTCAATTCCCTCTAAATCTTTTACAAAGAACTCATTTTCTGATGTTTTTTCCTCTTCTTTGATTTCTCTCATAATGCTTAAGCCTACTAGACGTTCTGCTTGTTCAATGCAGTCAACACCTTTAAGCTTCATGACAAACATTCCTTTTTGAAATCTAGATTTTTCAACAATGTATTTAATACCATCTATGTATACGTTTTTTAAATTTAAAATGTTTGTTTCATTATCTGTATAAGAATATATTTTAATTTCACCTTTTAATGCATGTGTATTTACTATTTTACCAAAATCAATATACTCCACAAATTCCACCTATTCTACTACTTCTATTGAAACTTTTTCCTTTTGTCTTGCACTATAGGCACGAACTATTTCTCTTATGCTTTTAATTATTCTGCCTTCTTTTCCAATAATTCTACCCATATCTTCTGGTGCTACCTTAACTTTAATTACTGTAGCTCCATCTGTTTGTTCTTCAGTAATCTCAACTTGTTCTTTATATTCAACAAGTGAAGATACAATGTAATTTACTAATTGTTTATACATTAGAACCTCCTTTACAGCTCGATACCAGCTTTAGTAATCAATGCCTTTGCAGTATCTGTAGGCTTTGCTCCCTTTGCAATCCATTCTTTTACTTTAGCTTCATCTATTTTAATTTCCTTAGGTTCAACCATTGGGTTGTATGTTCCTAATTTTTCGATGAAACGTCCATCCATTGGATATCTTGAATCTGCAACTACCATTGTGTAATATGGTGCTTTCTTTGCGCCATCACGTCTTAATCTTATTTTTACCATCTATCTTTCACCTCCAAATAAGTTTTTATCTAAAACCCTTGCGACGCCCACCTAAGGCTGCAAAAGGATTTTTACCATTTAATACATCTTTCATAGTTTTTCTCATTTGTTCATATTGGTTTATAAATCTATTGATGTCCTCAACTTTAGTGCCACTACCTTGTGCTATGCGTTTTCTCCTTGATGCGTTTAATATATCTGGATTTCTTCTTTCAGCTTTCGTCATAGAAGAAATTATAGCCTCAATCTGTCCTAATTTTTTTTCATCAATTTCTGCATCTTTAAGTTCTTTTGGAACTCCAGGAAGCATTGCAAGCATTCCTTTAAATCCAATCTTTTTTATCTTTTTAATTTGTTTTGCATAATCATCAAGAGTAAACTCGTTTTTTCTAATCCTTTTTTCAAGATCTTCAGCTTCCTCTTGCTCAAACATCTCTTCTGCTTTATCTATTATAGACAAAACATCTCCCATGCCAAGTATACGTGATGCAATTCTATCAGGATGGAATTCTTCAAGTTCATTTAACTTCTCACCAACTGAAGCAAGTTTTATTGGCTTACCTGTAATTTTCTTAACAGATAATGCTGCACCGCCTCTTGTATCTGAATCAAGTTTTGTTAAAGAGATACTATCTATTCCTACCTTTTCATCGAAACTAGATGCAACGTTTACAGCTTCTTGACCAGTAGCAGAATCGATTACAAGCATTATTTCGTGTGGTTTAATTTCTTTTTTTAGTCTTACTAACTCATCCATAAGCACTTCATCTACTTGAATTCTACCAGCCGTATCAATAATAACGTAATCATTTAAATTAGAATTTGCTTGTCGTAATCCCGCTTTTGCAATATTTACAACGTCTTTTGAGCCATCTTCACTATATACTGGTACACCAAGTGATGCACCAAGTGTTTTTAATTGTGCTATTGCTGCCGGTCTATATACATCACACGCAATAAGAAGTGGTTTTTTACCATTCTTCCTTACATAGTTTGCAATCTTCCCTGCAAGAGTTGTTTTACCACTACCTTGAAGTCCAACAAGCATTATTATCGTTGGAGGGTTTGATGCAAACACTAGTCTTGAATCAGTACCACCAAGCATATTAGTTAATTCATCTCTAACTATTTTTACTACCTGTTGACCAGGTGTCAAAGATTTCATAACATCTTCGCCCAAGGCTTTTTCTTCAATATTTGAAATAAATTCTTTTACTACTTTGTAATTGACATCCGCCTCAAGCAAAGCAAGTTTTACTTCACGTAACATTTCTTTTAAGTCTTTTTCGCTTATTCTTGCTGTACCCTTTAGTCTACGCATTACATTTTGCATTTTATCTGACAAACTATCAAACATAAATTTCTCCTATTTTCTTCACAATGTTCTTTACTTGATTTAATTCTATGCTTTCATCTTCTAGCTTTTTATTTAATTCAGCTATTTTGTTTTTTACTTCGCAATATTTTAATTTTTCTTCATATTCATATAATTGTTTTTCTGCTTTCTTTAATGTATCATTTACTGCCTGATAAGATATGTGTTTTTCTTCTCCAATTTCTCTTAAAGATAAATCTGAATAATAATATAACTCAAACACTTCTTGCATATTAGTAGTAAGCAGTTTTTTATAGGTTTCATATATTAAAGTGAGTTCTACGTTCTTTTCCATACTTCCTCCAGAAAAAATATATGAGTAAAGCAATTTTGCTTTACTCATATATTCTAACATGGCAAAACCATTTTGTCAACAGTTTTAGCCTTCGTTTTCGGAAGTTTCTTCTACTTCTTCATCATACACATCATCGTTATCATATTCATCATCTTCCGCGTTACGCAATGCAATATACTCTTTTATGCTTACAACCGTGTTAATACACACAATTATGCTTGCGAGTGCAACTAGTCCCCAACTTGCCATAATTCTCCATGTCATAATGTTTGCCATCATGTTTACAACACACTGAAAGGAAAAGACGAGCAATAACGCCACCGTTAGTTTCGACTTTCTTAAGTAATCAAACTTAATCATCCGAATTGCAGTGATAAGCAACAAGATAACCAAACTGCTTGTAATAAGTGCTGTTCCCATTTTTGAATCCTCCAAAATTTAATTAAATATGAATTGATACTATTAGTACCTCCTATATTATAACACGCCGTCAATATTATGTCAAGTTGATGTTGCATATTTGCATCTTTAATATATTAACTTTTTAATCTCTCTCCTCTTGTTTTTTAATTAAATATATTATACAATTACTTTGTTAATTATGAACGGTTATACGGAGGATAAAATGAGTAAATCAGATTTAGTACAATTTCAAGAAAAATTTCACCTTAGTGATAATTTTATAAACACTATAGAAGAACTCTTAGATAAACTTATAGACTTTGGATATATAGGCATATTTAAAAAAAGAGCCTTGATAGAAAAATTATATGATAATATTAACGAAATATATATTGGTAATCAAAATCCACTAGATTACAAAACTGGATTTTATGACGCCAATAAAAAAGTTTTGTATATTAAAAATGAAAAGGATATACCATCTGTATACCTTAGATTGCTTTACGTATTTACTACTAGCTCTATAGATGAAAACAGTCACTCAACTGGATACATGATTACAAGACTTAGAACGGATAGCTACAAGCTAGAACATATCAATTTTGCAATAAATAGAGCTGTTATGTCTAACTTGGTATGTAAACTATGTAATATGATTTCAACAGATATTAGTATACTCTCTACATATAAAACATACTCTCATAACTTCTTAGGTCACACAATTGAAGCTACAAATAACATCTACGCATTAGAAGGGAAAATATTGTCTGAGTTATGTTTTGCTTTAAATATTGACGAGCAAATGTTGTTTACGGGGTTGTTTTCTAAGTATCCTCATAAATATTTAGAAAATCTTCTTTCAAAAAGAGATATATCTCTAGACGATGAATTCTTCACTCTGTTTGATAACATCAGTAGAAAATACAATTGGTATAATAAATTAACATTCTTATCAAAAAAGTTAAATAATAACTACTTAGAATTTAAAAAACATGCTTTAGACAATGACACTGCTGACTTAATTTCTGAAAAAAGCGCATTATTTAAACAAATAAAACTAGTTCTTAACTCTTTAACTACTACAGAAAGATTTGATTTAACAGATGATGAAGAAACTGCTGACGATTTAACAGATGCAAGTTTAAATGAAGAAATATATAAATTAGAAATTGAGCTTAAAGAGACTTTGATTGCAATGCAAAATATACTATGCAATAAGATTATATCAAGTACAAAATACTTAACAGACTATCAATACGCTAGTAGACTAAAACAATTTAGTGAAATGTTAATTATGAAAAATGACGAATTGGAAAAAACCATTACTAATGTTATCTTGTACAAGTTATTACCCAAAGATGAAATTACAACCGTAAACCTTACAGTAAAAATTAAATATATGTTAATCCAAAACATATTATCTGAAAGTAATTACACGTCAATTTCTAAAGCTTTTACATTTAATATTATTCCAGACTTAATTAATGAAGATTCTGGCATTGCATTAACTTTACTTAATATCAATGGTTCTTTTGCAAGATTAGTACAAATTGAAAACCTTAATTTACCTTTAGAAGATATGAATACTACTCCATCGTTTATACCACTAGACAATTTTTCTTATTTACTAAATAGTGATTATTCTAATATGTATGTTGGCTTTTTGGAAAAAATATATACAGCTTTACGTTTTAAATTTAATGAATTTAAGAACTTAAAACTTAGTGAGTTATATATGTTTGAATACAATTCAAAAAAATATTTAATTGTAAATCTTGGTGTTAATGTATATGTACTTACAGTAGATGTATTTCAAAATAACTATGACTTTAAAATGTTAGACATTTCTGAAAAATATTCACTATTCGAAAAGTCTAATATTAAGTTTAATTCAAATAAAAATGAATTACCTATGATATATAAAAATTAAGTAATTCGGATAATATAATGGGTCACGCATAAATATGTGCGTGACCCTTAAATTTTAAATAACATACAATACTACTCTAAAAAGCAGCATATTACACTATCACAAAAGTTTATTTTTTTGGCTGTATAATTTAGGTTGGGGTGTGAAAACACCTTAACCTATTTTTTGCATAAAAAATTGCAATTAAATCACAAATACCTTAAAATGTAATTAACACAAAACAAAGAAAGGTTAAATATGGTGATTCAATTGCATAACAATGATATAACAAATTTATTAGATTTACAAGGGGTTTTAGTAAATAAAAAGATTTTCTCAAAAGATTTAATTGAACTTTGGATTAGTTGTCCTATTAAAGTTCATGTTTGCCCTCGCTGTGGCAATACTACTTCTCGTGTGCATGATTACTATGAACGTTCTTTTAGTCATATTATTGTTAACAAAAAGGAAACTTTAATTCACTACAACAGCCGTAGATATGTTTGTACTAAATGTGGTAAAAGATTTGCTGAATCTAATTTGTTCGTTGAAAAGTTTTACAGACATTCTAACGCTGTCGTAAATAATGTTTTTGATGAACTCACAAACATTAACAGTTTCTCTAACATCGGAAAACACACTGGAATGTCTGGGCAAAATGTTACTAGATTAATGAAAAAGTTTATGCCTATATTTCATAACATTACTTCTCTTTCTGAGGCTATTGGTATTGACGAATTTAAAGGAAATGCAGGTGGTAACAAATTTCAAGTTGCAATTACTGACCTTAAATCTCATAAGGTTATTGATATTATCTCTGCACGTTCTGAAGAGGCTATTTACAATTTCTTTAAGAATATCTCTAATACAAATAATGTTAAACTAGTAACTATGGACTTATCTATGTTTTTTAAAAACATTATTCAAGATATATTTCCTAAAGCAAAAATTATTGCTGATACATTTCATTATACCAGACTCATGCACTGGGCTTTAGATAATGTTAGAAAAAATGTTCAAAAACATCTACCTAAAGAAATGAAAATTTACTTTAAGCACAGCAAGTCTGTCCTTCACAAAAGAATTTCTGATCTTGATATGGACCAATACCAACAACTATGCAGAATGCTAGATTATGACGAAAGCTTGCGTTGGGCTTATTCTATTGTTCAAAAGTTATTTGAAGTTATTGACGAAAAAGAACCAGCTAAAAAAGTATTACTATTTAAAGATTTTATGAATTACTCTAACAACTGCGATATACCCGATTTTAACAAACATATCCAAACTTACTTTAAATGGCACAAATATATTATTAATTCTTTTTATACTAATTACAGTAATGGTATAACAGAGGGACTTAATACTAAAATTAAAACGCTTAAAAGAATATCTTTTGGCTTCAGAAATTTCACTAACTTTAGACTTAGAGTATTAATGGCTTGTTCTTAACAACAAGTTAAAAAATATATTTCAAAAAAATATGCCTTAAGGCTTGCGTTAGCATGCCCAAAAAGCATATATTTAATTACATTTTTATATTTATTTGTGACACACCCTAAAATACAGTTAAAAAGAGAGATGTAAATGATTTTTACATCATTTACACCCCAACTATTGACTTAGAGCCAAAACTCCTTAGCCATTCGAGGTTCATGACTCGAACTTGCTAAAGAGCTCGCTTATGTTCGCTAAAATTGCTACTTCGTACCAATTTTTGCTTTCTAATTTAATTTTTAATTTCTCTCGTTTCCCTTTTCCTACTCAATACCAAGTACTGGGAAATTCAGTTCACAGTCTTTCACTATTGAATGTAAAGTGTGGCACGAAACCCTATGCCGTCGTACGCATACGTAGGACTGTAGTTGTTACGATAACTCGCAGGATCGCCGGACCCATCGTTGTAATAGCCGCCCCCACGGACAACGCGGCTGCTAGAAGAGTAGGACTCCATTGTCCATTCCCATACATTTCCTGCTAAATCATATATATTTTTAGCTTTCCATGCCTCATTTTTTCCACACACTTGAAGTGAGCCAATATTTGTTGAAGCATCACCTGTTAAGTCCCAGTAATTTCCCCAAGATCTTGAGTCTGTTATATTATAATTTGCATCAGACACAAAGTTCATCACAGCGTCCCACTGCACTCCGTAACACAATGTAGATACCACGGATTGACTTCCTTTGTACATATTCTTAGACAATTCTACTGCTCCAGCAACGTCTGAAACGCCAGATATAGTTGTAGATGATATATCATTTTTAGCTTTTCCCCATGGCACATAGTTATATACATATGCTTCTTTCTTACTTACCACTTTATGAGTCACTGTGGGTACTGTTCTTGCTTCTGTTGCATCACCATCCCCTGCTTCAAAACGTGCTATATAAAAACCATGATTTTTCTCAACAGATTTCATCATTGCATAATATTCTTCGGACTCTGTTGCATATCCATTTGCATATGGCTCTGTATAGCTAGATGATACTGTTCCTA